>NZ_CAXBIB010000023.1:0-41671 GCF_963975745.1 uncultured Parvibaculum sp.
ACTACAATCCAAATGCCACTCTCTTTTGCAGAGGAATCCCTTGGGGGAGGGTCGATAATTTGTGAGCGCGAGCGAACAAATTTCGGGGGTGAGAAGCGATTTGCGGAACGCAACCGGAAAGGCCCGGTGGGCCTTTCCGAGCTTCGAACGCCCGGAGCGCAAGCGACGGGCATCGCCGCATGTCCTCGTTCAGAGTTCAAAAAGGTCCACCGGACCTTTTTGTTCGCTTCAGCGCCCCCGCCCCAAACGGTCTTCGACCGTTTGACCCGCCCCCCAGGGGCGGGTGGGAAGAGCGTGCTTGCCGCTGCCTTTGCCGCGGCCGCGGTCGATGAAGACAAGGCAAGGCGGCCCCGTGAATCGCGGCCGACCTCGCCTGCAAACGCGGTTGCGGTTCCGTCATGCGCTGTGGCAGGTTGCGCCCGCCGCAAAGGGGGGCTCCATGCAAAAGAACATCGTCTTCGCCGTCATATTCGGACTGGTCTTCGGTCTGCCGCTTGCGGCGCTGCTGGTGTCCTGGGACACGATCGGGATTTACCAGAGCATTCTCTATGTGCTGCTGCCGGCGATGGCGGTCTTGCTGGCGCTGCGCTATCTGACGCTTCTCGGCCGCAAGGTGGGCGCGGCCGGCGGGCGCGCCATGGCGAGCGCGACAGGCCGCATCGAGGGCGCGGCGGCGGCCGAGGCCGAGCGGGCCCGCATCGCCGCCATACAGGACGCCCATGCGCAGGAGAACTATCTCCACATGCTGCTGTCGCTTGTGGGTGTCGGGCCGTTTCTTGCCACGGGGCTGGCCGCGCTCGGCCCCGTCGCGGTCTTTCTGCTGCTCGTTTTCGCGCTGGGCGGGCTGATCGACGGCGTGGTCTGGGCGTCCGGCCTCGTCATCATCGCCTCGGGCGTTGCCGGCATCTACTGGCTGCGTCTGCTCGAGACGTTTTTCAACGTGCGGATCCTGCTGCCGCTCATTCCCTTGAGCACGGTCTGGCTCGCCTGGGCGATCGTCGCCTTCGGCGTCTTCGTGGTCTTCATTTCCTTTTTCGAGTGACCCCGCGCGGGCGGCGAATTTCTGTATCATGGCGGCCGGAATCGGACGAAGCGGCCCGCACACCTTGCGGCGCGGGCGGATGCGGGAGGCAGAATGCCGGCAGGCGAGCGGGAAGGGGCGGCGGCGCCCGGCACGAGGCTGAGCTTGCGCCGGCCCGACGACTGGCATGTGCATCTGCGCGACGGCGCGATGCTGCAGGCGGTGGCCGGCCACACGGCGCGGCAATTCGCCCGGGCGATCGTGATGCCCAATCTCGCCCCGCCGGTCGTGAGCGTCGCGGCGGCGCGCGCCTATCGCGAACGGATCGTTGCCGCCGCGCCCGGCTTCACGCCGCTGATGACCGCCTATCTGACCGACGACACGGCGCCTGCCGAAATCGAGCGCGGCCACGCCGAAGGCGTCTTCACCGCCGCCAAGCTCTATCCGGCCCATGCCACCACCAATGCCGCCCAGGGCGTGCGCGACGTGGCGCGCCTCGCGCCGGTCTTCGACACCATGCAGCGCATCGGCATGCCGCTCTTGATCCATGGCGAGGTCACCGATCACGAGGTCGACATTTTCGACCGCGAAGCCGTCTTCATCGACCGCGTGCTGACGAAGATCGTTGCCGACTTCCCGGGCCTGAAGATCGTCTTCGAACACATCACCACCGCGGAGGCGGTCGCCTTCGTCGAAGCGGCCGGGCCCAACCTGGCCGCCACCGTCACGCCGCATCACCTGATGATCAACCGCAACGCGATGTTCGAAGGCGGCATCCGGCCGCATCTCTATTGCCTGCCGGTCGCCAAGCGCGAGCGCCACCGGCTGGCGCTGCGCCGCGCCGCCGTTTCGGGCAATCCGAAATTCTTCCTCGGCACCGATTCGGCGCCGCATGCCATCGGCGACAAGGAATCGGCCTGCGGCTGCGCCGGCATCTTCAACGCGCCGGTGGCGCTCGAAGCCTATGCGACGGTCTTCGAGGAAGAGGGCGCGCTCGACCGGCTGGAAGCTTTCGCCAGCGAACACGGCCCGCGCTTCTACGGCCTGCCGCTCAATGCCGGAACCGTCACGCTCGAACGCGCCCCTCTCGATGTGCCCGCCGAAATCGCCGCCGGCGACGCGCGGCTCCAGCCCTTCCTCGCCGGCCAGACCCTCGCCTGGCGCTATCTCGGCGCCGCCGACAGCGCGACATGTTAGAAAAATCGCATTTTTCGAACATGTGACGGGCGACATGTTAAGGCCCGACCGCGGGCCGCCCGTTCCGCCGCCGCAACTCCCTGCTTCCCACCCGCCCCTGGGGGCGGGTCGAAATATTCGAAGAATTTTTCGGGGCGGGGGCGCGGCGGTGGCGGCATCGAAAACGACAGCGCGTGCGCTGACGCACCTCACCCCCCGCCCCGAAATTTGTTCGCTGACGCTCACAAATTTTCGACCCTCCCCGAGGGGAGGGTGGGAAGAAGAGAACTTTCCGTTTCCGCAGCCGCTTCCCCGCAACTCCCTCTTTCCCGCAGCCTCCCTCTTCCCCCCCGCGCGCGCCCCCGCCATTGCACCGCCGCCGATATCGGGCAGACTGCGGCGATGTTTCAGGAACTGGCGGCATATCAGCAGGAGATCTACCGCGTGCTGGCCGGCGAGATCCGCGCCTTTGCGGCGGGCGGCGGCGGGCTGGCCTTTGCAGGCTTCGTCCCGCTCGGCATCGCCTTCGGCGCGCTGCATGCGCTGATGCCGGGCCATGGCAAGGCCGTGCTGGCGCTCTATCTGGCCGGCGCGCCGGGGAGCCTCATGCGCGGCTTGCTGACGGCGCTGGTGCTGGCGCTGACCCATGTCGCCATGGCCGTGCTGATCGTGCTGCTGGCGCTGCCGCTGGTCTCGGCGGCACTGGGCAGCGCCGGCCGCGCGCCGCTGCTCGAAGATCTCAGCCGCGGCATTCTGGGGCTGATCGGGCTGTGGATGCTGTGGCGCGCCGCCTTTCCGCCGCGCGCCCGCCACCCTTCGGCCGAAGGCGCCGGCGTCGGCCTGGTGGCCGGCCTCATTCCCTGTCCGCTGACGCTCTTCGTGATGACCTATGCCGTTGCGCGCGGCGCGCCCGAAGCGGGCCTCGCCTTCGCCGCCGTGATGCTGGCCGGCGTGGCGCTGACGCTGTCGGCGGTGGCCGGCGCCAGCCTCCTGGCGCGGCAGGGCCTCATGCGGCTGGTCGCCGCCCGCCCTTCCCTGATCGCGCGGACGATGCGCGGCCTCGAAGGCGGCGCCGGCGCGCTTTTCATCGCGATCGCGCTTCTGCAGCTGTGGTGAGCGGGGTGAGGCGCGGTTTGCGCAAGCAAACGAAAAGGTCCAGCGGACCTTTTCGAGCGCCGAACGCCCGGAGCGAAGCGAAGGGCGCGCGCCCGCCCATATCCGTCGTTGCGAGGAGCGAAGCGACGAAGCAACCCAGAAGCCGAGCCCGGTGTTGCGCCCGTGCTCATATTGGTCAAACTGACCGCAGGGCAGGGAGCGGGTATGCGGATCATCGATATCGACACCAGACAGACGCGGCATCGGCCGAACCGGCCATCCGCATCATGCGGAGTGCTTCTCCGCATTTCACGCGGGCCCCGGCGCCCGGGCATTCGCCTGCCGCAGGGGGCATAGACCCATGTCCAATCCCTTTTTCGACCGCCCGATCCTCAACTCGCCCTACGAGATCCCGGCCCGCCACTGGGAGCTGGACGAGCAGGGCCAGCCGACCCAGCTCATTGTCGATTCGCGCCGCCGCGCCGAATTCATCACGCCGATCCCCAAGCCCAAGAAGCGCAGCAAATCCGCAAAGCAGGAAGAAATCGTCTTCAACGAGGGCAAGGGCCTCTCCAGCGCCGAGCAGCAATATGACCCGACCTCGATCATCAACGAGGTGCGCGGGCTGGTGGACCGCTGGCGCGAGCTGCCGCAAAGCCAATGGCAGGTCACCCCCGAAACCGCGCGCCTGCTGCAGCACTGGCACCACCACAAATTCTCGGGCGTCCGCCCCTTCTTCTGCCAGGTCGAGGCGGCCGAAACCGCCATCTGGCTCACCGAAGTCGCGCCCCAGTCGAAAACCGGCAAGCGCGCGCTCGATCATCTGGCCGCCGCCAACAAGGATGCCAATCCCGAGCTGATGCGCCTCGCGCTGAAGCTCGCCACAGGCGCCGGCAAGACCACCGTCATGGCCATGCTGATCGCCTGGCAGACGGTCAATGCGGTGCGCCACCCGGGCAGCAAGAGCTTCACGCGCGGCTTTCTCGTCTGCGCGCCGGGCCTCACCATCAAGGACCGTCTCCGCGTCCTCCAGCCCAACGATCCGAACAGCTACTACAAGGATCGTGAACTGGTGCCGAACGACATGCTGGAAGACATCCAGCGCGCCAAGATCGTCATCACCAATTATCACGCCTTCAAGCTGCGCGAGCGCATGGAGATTTCCAAGGGTGGCCGCCAGCTCCTCAAGGGCCGCACCGGCGAGGAGATCGAGACGCTCGAAACCGAAGGCCAGATGCTCCAGCGCGTCATGCCGGACCTCATGGGCATGAAGAACATCCTCGTCATCAACGACGAGGCTCATCACTGCTACCGCGAAAAGCCGAAAGAGGAAGACGACGAGGATCTGAAGGGCGACGAGCGGAAGGAAGCCGAAAAGAATGCCGAGGCCGCGCGCCTCTGGATTTCCGGCCTCGAAGCGGTCAACCGCAAGCTCGGGCTTGCCCGCGTCATCGATCTTTCGGCCACGCCCTTCTTCCTGCGCGGCTCTGGCTATGCGGAAGGCACGCTCTTCCCCTGGACCATGAGCGACTTCTCGCTGATGGATGCCATCGAATGCGGCATCGTGAAGTTGCCTCGCGTGCCCGTCGCCGAGAATATTCCGGGCCAGGAAATGCCGATGTTCCGCAATCTCTGGGAGAACATCCGCAAGGACATGCCGAAGAAGGGTCGCGGTCAGGGCGGCGAACTCGACCCGCTCAAGCTGCCGACCCGCCTGCAAACAGCGCTCGAAGCGCTTTACGGCCACTACGAAAAGACCTTCGATCTCTGGAAGAAGGAGGGCATCGGCGTTCCGCCCTGCTTCATCATCGTCTGCCAGAACACCGCCGTTTCGAAACTCGTCTACGACTTCGTCTCGGGCTTCAACCGCAAGAATGAAGACGGCACCGAAACGCTTGTGAACGGCCGCCTCGCGCTCTTCCGTAACTTCGATGAGACGACCGGCAACCCGCTGGCGCGCCCCAACACCTTGTTGATCGACAGCGAGCAATTGGAAGCGGGCGATGCGCTGGACGCCAACTTCCGTACCATGGCCGCCGACGAGATCGAGCGCTTTCGGCGCGAGATCGTCGAACGCTCGGGAGACCCGCGCGCCGGCGACAACATCACCGACCAGGAACTCCTGCGCGAGGTGATGAACACCGTCGGCAAGCAGGGTCAGCTCGGCGGCGCCATTCGTTGCGTCGTCTCCGTTTCCATGCTCACCGAAGGCTGGGATGCCAACACCGTCACCCATGTGCTCGGCATCCGTGCCTTCGGCACCCAGCTTCTCTGTGAACAGGTCATCGGTCGCGCGCTGCGCCGCCAGTCCTACGAACTCAACGAGGAAGGCCTCTTCAATGTCGAATATGCCGATGTCTTTGGCATTCCCTTCGACTTCACGGCCAAGCCAGTCATCGCCCCGCCGCAGCCGCCGCGTGAGACGGTGCAGGTGAAAGCCGTCCGGCCGGAACGCGACCATCTGGAGATACGCTTTCCCCGCGTCGAAGGTTACCGTGTCGAACTGCCGGAGGAACGTCTCGCGGCCGATTTCAATGACGACTCCATTCTGGAACTGAGCCCGGACCTCGTCGGTCCCTCGATCACGCGCAATTCCGGCATCATCGGCGAAGGCGCCGACATGAATCTCGAACATCTGGGCGACATGCGGCCGTCCTCGCTTGTCTTCAATCTCACCCAGCGCTTGCTCTACACCAAATGGCGCGATCCGGGCGAAGACCCGAAGCTGCATCTCTTCGGCCAGTTGAAGCGCATCACCAAGCAATGGCTCGATACATGCCTCGTCTGCAAGGGCGGGACCTATCCGGCCCAGCTCATGTATCAGGAGCTGGCCGACATGGCCTGCAACCGCATCACCGCCGCCATCACGCGGCAGTTCCTCGGCGAGCGCCCGATCAAGGCATTGCTCGATGCCTACAACCCCGCCGGCTCCACGCGCCATGTACGCTTTAACACCTCGCGCATGGACCGCTGGGACACGGGCGGCCCTCCGCCGAAGAACCAGGTCAACTGGGTCGTGCTCGACAGCGATTGGGAGGCGGAGTTCTGCCGCGTCGCCGAGGCGCATCCAAAGGTCGTGGCCTATACCAAGAACCACAATCTTGGCCTCGAAGTGCCCTACCGCTACGGCTCCGAAATGCGGAAATACATTCCGGACTTCATCGTCCGCGTCGATGATGGGCACGGACCGGGTGATCTCCTCAACCTCATCGTGGAGATCAAGGGCTATCGCCGCGAGGACGCCAAGGAAAAGAAATCGACTATGGAGACCTATTGGGTGCCGGGCGTGAACCATCTCGGCGCCTATGGCCGCTGGGCCTTCGCCGAGTTCACGGATGTCTGGCAGATCGGGTCGGACTTCGAAGCGAAAGTGAAGGCCGAGTTCGACAAGATGATTGATGCTGTTGTGAAGGAGGTTGCGTAGTGGTGCTGTCGCGGGGGCTTGTGATCGCCGATCCATGGATCGGCTACATTCTCGAGGGAAACAAGACCTGGGAAATGCGCTCCAGCGCTACCTCGGTGCGCGGCCCTTTTGCGCTCATCCGCAAGGGAACAGGCGCCGTCTGGGGCGTCGCAAACCTTGTCGACGCGCATGCGCCGCTCAGCCCCGAGGAAATGATCGCGACCCACGCGAGACATCGCATCCCATCGGAGATGATCCGCTCCGGCGAGGTCGCGAAGTGGAACACGCCCTGGGTCCTCGCGGATGTCCGCCCGTTGGCAAAGCCGGTCCCCTACAGGCACCCCTCTGGTGCGGTCACCTGGGTAACGCTTGAGCCGGAAGTCTGCGCCGCCATCGCCCGGCAACTCGGAGAGCCGCTGGCGGAGCAGCCTGTTGTCCGGAGCGAAGCACCGGCACGGGCGAAGGAAGCAGCGCCCCGGCCCGCTGTGTCGCCTGTTCCGGCTTCCATGCCGGCAGCCGCTCCTGCTCCGGCGCCGACGGCTGTTGGCGCCCTCATAGCGCAGACGCAGCTCACCGGCGGCAATATCAGGAACAACCACTTCCATCTGCGCGGGCATGTTCACCGCTTCCCGGATGACCTCATCGGCGGTTCCAACCGTCACGAGCGGGCGCCGAAGGAGGCCAGCATCGATTGGGGCGGCGGCATGGATACGCTGACGGATATCGACGGCGAAAAGCAGTTCTTTCGCGGGCGCGGCTGGATCAGGCAGTTCTTCGAAAAGACAGGCGCCGAAGCCGGAGACTTGGTTCTGGTCGAGGAAACGGGCCCCTACCGCTACAAGGTCAGCCTGAAAAAGGCTTGAGGAAACAATGGCGAAGAAACCGAAACAGCCGAAATCCGTCGAAACGCTGACGCATGAAGAAGCGAAGCGGAAGAATATTCCGACGGCGGAGTTCCAGTCGGTGCTCGAAAAGGAGCAACAGAACCCGAAGCAGCTGCGCTATCCGCGCAACACCGATCTCGACCCGCAGCTTGTCTGGCGTGGCAAGGACGAGCAGGACTGGAGCGACCTCGTCGTCCATGCGCCGCCGCTCTACATCCAGGAAAAGGTCCACCCCAAGGCGCTGATCGACGATCTGCTGCGCGAAACCAAAGCCCGCGCACATGAGGAAGGCGACATCACGCCCGACCTCTTTTCCGATTTCAACGGTATCCCCAAGGGCGTCGACAAGACCGAGTTCTACCAGCACGACCAGAACTGGTCGAACCGCATGATCCTCGGCGACTCGTTGCAGGTCATGGCAAGCCTTGCCGAGCGCGAAGGGCTCCGGGGCAAGGTGCAATGCATCTATCTCGACCCGCCCTACGGCATCAAGTTCAATTCGAACTTCCAGTGGTCCACCACGAGCCGCGATGTGAAGGACGGCAAGGCGGACCAGATCACGCGCGAGCCGGAACAAGTGAAAGCTTTCCGCGACACATGGCGCGACGGCATCCATTCCTATCTGACCTATCTGCGTGATCGGCTGACTGTCGCGCGTGATCTGTTGACAGATTCAGGTTCTATTTTTGTGCAGATCGGCGACGAAAATGTTCATCGGGTGCGGGCGCTATTGGAAGAAGTGTTCGGTGAGGACAATTTTGTCGCTCAGATCGCGACAAAAACATCTGGTGGTTCGACAGGCGTCTATCTGAGTGGCGTAGTCGATCATGTTTTGTGGTTCTCGAAGGATGCCGAACGCACAAAATACCGTCCGCTGTTCGGGACTAAGAGTCTTGGAGAAGATGGTGCTGATAAATATAGCAGAGTGCGGCTTCCCAACCTCGAAACCCGGAGCCTGACCCCCGCCGAGCGCACATTGGAAGTCGATCTACCAAGCGCCGCCCGCGTTTACCGCCAAGACAACATTACTAGCCAAAGTGTTGGTAGAGATAAGGGCGAGGGTGCGGCTTCTTGGTTCCCGGTTAGAATTGCGGGGCAAGAAATCCGGCCGTCGATCAAGGTGCGTTGGAAGACGAACGAACTTGGCATGCAGCGCTTGCTTTGTGCGGCTCGTGTTGAGCTAACCGGCAACAGTCTATCCTACGTCCGTTATCTCGATGATTTCAGCGCGACCGGTATCAATAACTCTTGGACTGATATTGGAGGTATTCAGAGCAGGGCTGACCCAAAAGTTTATGTCGTACAAACGCCCACGACGCTAATTCAACGTTGCCTCCTCATGGCCACTGACCCCGGTGACCTTGTGCTCGATCCCACCTGTGGTTCCGGCACAACGGCAACTGTCGCCGAACAATGGGGCCGCCGCTGGATCACCATCGACACATCGCGCGTCGCGCTGGCGCTGGCGCGCGCCCGTATCATGGGTGCGCGCTATCCCTATTACCTGCTGGCGGATTCCCGCGAAGGCCAGATGAAGGAAGGCGAGGCGACACAGACAGCGCCGAGTTCGAACGCCGTACGCGGCGATATCCGCCATGGCTTCGTCTATGAGCGCGTGCCGCATATCACGCTGAAATCCATCGCCAACAATGCCGAGATCGATGTCATCTGGGAGAAGTGGCAGGAAAAGCTGGAGCCGCTGCGTGGCCAACTCAATGCCGCGCTGAAGGAGAAGTGGGAAGAGTGGGAAATCCCGCGCGAGGCGGGCAAGGCCTGGCCGGAAGAGGCGCGGAAGCTCCATGCCGACTGGTGGCAAGCCCGCATCGCCCGGCAGAAGGAGATCGACGCCTCCATCGCCGCCAAGGCGGACTTCGAATATCTCTATGACAAGCCCTACGAGAACAGGAAGGCCGTGCGCGTTGCCGGACCCTTCACGGTCGAGAGCCTCAGCCCGCACCGCATTCTCGGCGTCGACGAGAATGACGAGCTGATCGACGGCATGAAGGAAGAAGGCGGCGAATACGGCGCCAAACAGTCCTTCCCGCAGATGATCCTCGAAAATCTGAAAACCGCCGGCGTGCAGCAGGCGGACAAGAAGGACCGCATTACCTTCACTGCGCTCACGCCCTGGCCGGGTGATCTCGTCTGCGCCGAAGGCCGCTACATGGAAGGCGAGGCCGAGAAGAGAGCGGCGATCTTCATCGGGCCTGAATTCGGGACGGTGCAGCGCGCCGATCTCGTTTCCGCCGCCCGCGAGGCGGGCGATGCCGGCTTCGACGTGCTGATCGCCTGCGCCTTCAACTACGAGGCGCATACGACCGAATTCGCCAAGCTCGGTCGCCTGCCGGTCCTGAAGGCGCGCATGAATGCCGACCTCCACATGGCCGAAGACCTCAAGAACACCGGCAAGGGCAATCTCTTCGTAATCTTCGGCGAGCCCGATATCGATCTCATCGAGGAGAAGGATGGACGGATGCGCGTCAAGGTCAATGGCGTCGACGTCTTCAAGCCGCAAACCGGCGAAGTCGTCAGCGACGGCGCTGACGGCATCGCCTGCTGGTTCGTCGACACCGACTACAACGAGGAAAGCTTCTTCGTCCGCCACGCCTATTTCCTCGGCGCCAACGATCCCTACAACGCGCTGAAGACGACGCTGAAAGCCGAAATCGACGCCGATGCCTGGGCCACGCTCAACAGCGACACCTCGCGCCCCTTCGACAAACCGAAATCCGGCCGCATCGCGGTCAAGGTCATCAACCATCTCGGCGACGAGGTGATGAAGGTGTTCAGGGTGGGGTGAAACTGAACTTTGGGGGAGAGAATGAAGAAAAATCACTGGTACACGATAAAGGGCCAGAGCTTGGCGACATTTGCCAGCAAAGCGGGCTTCCAGTTGGCGCTTTACGACAATTACTCAAAATCAGTACAGGAAGAATTGAAGCGCAGAGCCATTGAAGAAGCTCTGGCCGAAATCTACAACGCAAGCGAGGAGCAGGGCTTCGATCTATGGGGTGTCAAAAAAGGGGTTTACGTAATCTCTCTGTCGAATCCGCTATCGATACGCTACCGGAAGAAGCGTTCCCAGGTAATCTATATCGGCCTTGGGAATCTTTCCGTCCGTCTCAAAAGCCACTTCAATCGTAGCCTTTTCAATTTTATGCAAAGCCTTTCCGGCGCGGATTTCGACTTCCATGTGGCGTGCCCCGCGAAGCCTGGGGCTGCCAGCTACTACAGGCACGTGGAATATTGCATGTTGAAATACTTTTCCGAAAAGTATGAAGGGGTTCCTGGCAGGGGAAAATTTCCAATCCTGAATACCTATGCCGGAGCAAACCAAGGATATTCCGAAGACAACGGTTGGTGGAAAACGCCGCTAAGGGGTAACGGCAGGATTCCGAAATGGGAATTGAGCCCCACACGCAATTCCGACTTCGCGCCGCTTGACGCTAGGAGCTAATAGCCAGAGATATGGCGGACGTTAGGGACAAAATTCCGTCGATGAGGATACGCGATACCGTCGAGCTATGGCGGAACGCAATTCGTAGCCTGAATGATCCCAAGAAGTCCTGGCAGCATGATCTTGCTCAAAAGGTGCTCGTGGCAATTCGCGACGACTGGCAACGTCGACGTCGAATGCCTGCTAATCCCGATGAGATATTTGCATGGCCGTCTACAGAAGCGAGTGCTGGAACGGGTGGAATTGATTCCGAGGATTGGATCAGGGAAGGAGCCCTGAAATTCCTGGGCTACAAAGTTGGGGGCATTGACGGCGAGCCTCAGGGAATCCGTGAGCGCATTTTGAGAGAAGTGTTCTTCGGCGAAATTCCGCCCGTGTTTCCGCGCCCGTATCTGGATGAGTGGGGAGACCCGAGTTCGGTTCAACGGCTGCAGAAAATGGCAGAGACGATTGCGGCACTCGTGCGGAATGCCAAGAGGCGTCGCGATTCACGAATGGCGGCGGCAATTCGCGATTGGGAGAATGACCTCGAATATCTTTATTACGAATTCTATGTCGGGAAGTTTTATTTCGCTTGGCCATCTGCCGCTATATAAGCAGGACAAGGGCGCGAGCGAAATCATCTGGAAGGTGTTGTTGTGCAGCCGTCGCTGGAAAAATTGGAACTCTTGAACGTAGAACTTCCGGCATTCAGCGGAAGCCATCCCTTCTCGAAGGGACAGAATCCGAAATTCTATAAAGAGCTTTTGGACACCGCAGAAGGCGTAACTGCTCGGACACATTTTTTCGAGAAGAACCTGGTCGGACTTTATCTGGCTTTGGAGCGGCCTGTTCCTTATGCATTCCGCACAAAAGACAACACCATCAGATCGCTAGACGCGGGTTGCGTGAAATTTCTATATAACCGCCGTCCTCGGGAGATTGAGCTTGTTCGGGACAGTGAAGGATACATTGTCGCTGTGGAGCCGCTCGTGCCTATGCTGGAGCGTTTCGACAGGATGCGCGATGCGGCCGTTGCGCCTTACACGGCGCTCGCGAGATCGATCAAGCTGCCATTCGACATTTCGGACCCGGTAGATGAAAGGCGACGCGCCGACTCAGTGCGCGTTGTTCGCGACGGGGCCGCCGCCTTTCGCGATGGTGTTTTGCAGGCTTGGGGACGTCGCTGTGCCATCTCGCGCACAGGGGTCGTGCCGGTTCTCGAAGCGGCGCATATTTTCCCGTATCTCGGGGTGGCCACAAACGACTTCCGAAATGCCATCTTGTTGAAGAGCGATCTTCACACTCTCTTCGATTTGCACCTCTTGTCGTTCGAGTATATCGACGAGCGCTTGTTCGTTCGTATTTCCAAGACGCTGGAAAAGACGGGCTATGCGAAATACGACGCTCGGCTTGTCAAGCTACCATCTTCCTGCATGCATTGCCCTGATCCGGATGTCGTTCATCACCACTTCGAGAAATTTAGGAAACGCGAAAGAGGCGAAGCGTGATGGACTTCCGCATCGCCGATACATTCACCGACAGCCTCTCCCGCCTCACCGGCGACGAGCAGAAGGCCGTCAAGATGACGGCATTCGACCTGCAGCTCAATCCAGCCAATCCGGGTCTGAGCTTCCACAAGCTCGACAAGGCGAGGGACAAGAATTTCTGGTCGGTGCGCGTCAACAGGGACATCCGCATCATCGTCCACCGGACGCCGGGCAGCCTGCTGCTCTGCTATGTCGATCATCACGACAAGGCCTATGACTGGTCCGAACGGCGCAAGCTCGAAACCCATCCAAAGACGGGCGCGGCGCAACTGGTTGAAATCCGCGAGACGGTGCAGGAAGTGCTGGTGCCGGTCTATGTTCAGGCCGAAATCGCCGCCGCACCGGCGGCGCCTTCCGCGCCTGCCCCGTTGCTTTTCGCCACGCATTCCGACGACGAATTGCTCTCCTGGGGCGTGCCGCCCGAATGGCTGGCCGATGTTCGTCAGGCGACGGAAGACACGCTGCTGACGCTTGCCGATCATCTGCCCGCCGAGGCGGCGGAGGCGCTGCTCGAACTCGCCACCGGCGGCAGGCCGCGCATCGCCGAACCGCTGGCGGCCGAAGTGGCGGCAGACCCCTTCGAGCATCCCGACGCGTTGCGCCGCTTCCGGATCATGACCAATGTCGAGGAATTGCAGCGCGCGCTCGATTTCCCCTGGGAAAAATGGACGATCTTCCTCCATCCCGAACAGCGGCAATGGGTCGAGCGCGATTATGCCGGCCCCGCCCGCGTCTCGGGTTCCGCCGGCACCGGCAAGACCATCGTGGCGCTGCACCGGGCGGCGCATCTGGCGCGGAGCCATCCGGATGCCCGCGTGCTCCTCACGACCTTTTCCGACACACTCGCCAATGCGCTGCAGCTCAAGCTGAAGCGCCTGCTCGGCAACGAGCCGCGTCTTGCCGAGCGGATCGACGTGCATTCGCTCAATGCGGTCGGCCTCCGGCTCTACAAGGCCCATATCGGGCCTGCGGCACTGGTCGAGGCGCCGGAACTCCGCGACCTGATGAAAGAAGCATCGGCGGCGGTCGAGGGCCACAGGTTCAGCCCGCATTTCCTTCTCACCGAATGGGACCAGATCGTTGATGCCTGGCAATTGCAGGACTGGGACGACTATCGCGACGTGGCGCGGCTCGGCCGCAAGACGCGGCTGCCGGAGGCGCAGCGCCGCGTGCTCTGGTCGATCTTCGAGCAGGCGCGGGCGGGGTTGAAGACGCGGCAGCTCATCACCCATGCCGAGCTTTTCAGCCGGCTGGCCGAGGCGATTGCGGCGAAGGGCAAGGTCGTCTTCGATTTTGCCGTCGCCGACGAGGCGCAGGACCTGTCCGTCAGTCATCTCCGCTTTTTCGCCGCGCTGGGCGGCGAGCGGCCCAATGCGCTCTTCTTTGCCGGCGATCTCGGGCAGCGCATCTTCCAGCAGCCCTTTTCCTGGAAGTCGCTCGGCGTCGATATTCGCGGCCGCTCGCGGACGTTGCGCGTCAACTACCGCACCTCGCACCAGATTCGTCAGCAGGCCGACCGTCTGCTGGGGCCTGCGGTCAGCGATGTCGACGGCAATATCGAGAATCGCAGCGACACGGTTTCCGTCTTCAACGGTCCGCCGCCCGACATCCGCACCTTCGCCAGCGAAGACGAGGAGGCGGCCGGCGTTGTCGCCTGGCTTTCGGCGCAGGCGGGGGAGGGCGTGCTGCCGCATGAGTTCGGCATCTTCGTCCGTTCCGACGCTGAACTGGGCCGTGCGCGTGCAGCGGCAGAACAAGCAGGTTTCGCTTTTCGCATTCTCGACGATCATGTCGAGACCATGAACGGTCATGTCTCCATCGGCACCATGCATCTCGCCAAGGGTCTGGAGTTCCGCGCCGTCGCCGTCATGGCCTGCGACGACGAGGTCCTGCCGCTGCAGGCTCGGATCGAAACCGTCGCCGACGATGCCGATTTGCGGGAGGTCTACGACACCGAACGTCATCTCCTCTATGTCGCCTGCACCCGCGCCCGCGACCATCTGCTGGTCAGCGGCGTCGGTCCGGCCTCCGAATTCCTCGATGATTTCACGTAATCGCCACTTATCCCCGCTGATGCCGGGCGGCAACAGGTCGGGCGGGCTCCGTGTTTTTCTGCCACATGGGGATAAGTGGCCCTTATCCCCGCCCTGGCGCGGGCCCGGCCGGGCGCCCGGGCGCGCCGGCGGGGCGCTCTCGGGGCTTTTGTGACAGTTTTGTGACAGTTCGATGACAGAAGGGGGGGCGGCGCCGTCAAAGCGCTGTCGAAAACGGGGATAAATCGCCCCTTGCTCCGTGGGCGGAGGGTTTTTCCGGGCGCCCGGCGGCACACAGCGAAACGGCGCGGGGGGTGCCCGCGCCGCTGCTGTCTCAACGAAGGAAAGGCGTTCGCGGCATCAGTTCTCGCGCACCTCGAGGCCGAGGTCGCGCACCTTGCGATAAAGCGTCGAGCGGCCGATGCCCAGCCGCCGCGCCACTTCGGTCATGTGGCCCTTGTACTTCTCGATGGCGAGGCGGATCATTTCCGCCTCGATGTCCTCGAGCTTGCGCACATTGCCGGCCTCGTCGGTGATGGCGATGCCGTCGGAAAAATTCGAGCGCGCGAAATCGGCCAGCGTATGCGTCGGCTGCGCCGGCGCGTGGGCGCGCGAGACAAAGGCGATGGCGCCGCCGTCTTCGTCCGCGGTGAAGGCCGGGGCGGAAGCGGGGGCGGATTCCGCTGCGGCGCGCGGCGCGGCTTGCGTCTCATAGCCCTTCACCATGCTGGCGATCTGCGGGAAGTCGGACACCTGCAGCGTCTCGCCGTCGCACAGCACGATGGCGCGGAAGACCGTGTTCTCGATCTGGCGCACATTGCCCGGCCAGTCATAGGCGCACAGCATGTCGAGGGCGGGTTGCGAAAGTCCGACCACGTCCTTTCCCTCCTCGGCCGCCAGGCGGCGGATGAAATGCGCCACGAGGTCCGGCACATCCTCCTTGCGCTGACGCAGCGGCGGCACATGGATCGGGAAGACGTTGAGGCGGTAATAGAGGTCCTCGCGGAAGCGGCCCTCCTTGACCATCTGCAGCAGGTCGCGGTTGGTCGCCGAAATCAATCGGATATCGACTTTGACAGGCTTTTTCGCGCCGACGGGGTCGACTTCGCCCTGTTGCAGCGCGCGCAGGAGCTTCACCTGGATGTCGAGCGGCAGCTCGCCGATCTCGTCGAGGAAGAGCGTGCCGCCCGAGGCTTCCTGGAACTTGCCGGCATGCTTGTCGGCGGCGCCGGTGAAGGCGCCCTTCTCGTGGCCGAACAGGATGCTCTCGACCAGGTTCTCGGGAATGGCGCCGCAATTGACCGTGATGAAGGGTTTGCCGGCGCGTTCGCCTTCGCCCTGGATGGCGCTGGCGATCAGTTCCTTGCCGACGCCCGACTCGCCCTCGATCAGGATCGGGATGTTCGATTGCGCGGCGCGCTTGCCGAGCCGGATCACCTGGTCCATGGCGCTGCTGCGCGCGATCAGGTCGCCGAAGGTCAGGCGGCCGTGCTGGCGTTTCTGCAGGCGGCTCAGCTCGCCGGTCAGCGCGTTGACCTTCAGCGCGTTGCGGATCGAGACATGCAGCCGTTCGGGGCTGACCGGCTTCACCACGAAGTCGGCCGCGCCTTCGCGCATCACATTGACCACCGTCTCGATGCCGCCATGCGCGGTCAGCACGATGACGGGGAGGTTCGGTTTCTGCGGGTGGGCGCGTTTCAGCACCTCCATGCCGTCGATGCCGGGCATCACCAGGTCGAGGATCACCAGCGCGATCTCGGCGCCGGACGGGCCTTCCAGATAGTCGAGCGCCGCCTGGCCGCTCTCGACCGGAATGGCGCGGTAACCGTCGCGGTTAACCACTTCCTCCAGGATGCGGCGCTGCGCCGGGTCGTCGTCGACGATCAGAATCGCCTGGGTCATGTCGGCCTCGATGCTGTGCAGGGTCAGGGCCCAAAAACGCCCCGTTTGCCCCATAATGACCCGCATTGGTAAAGGGTGCCTTAATTCGCGGCTTGTCACCTGCCTTTTACCCGCCTGGCGCCACTTTTTGAGGTTCCGGGATCGAGGTCGCCGGATTTCGGCGATTCCGTGTCGCAACAGTGTTGCTCTCATGTGACGCACGCGCCAGAAGTTTCCGGATTCTGCCAATTCGGGTTGATGGTTTCGGCCCTTCCGTGCGATGAAATTGGACTTATGAGGGCTTACCGGTGGGGTCCGGGCCACCCGTCGTGTTGTCGGGGGGCAAAGCGAAATAACGACGGAGATTGGGATGAAAATGATATCCCGGCTGATAGCGTTGGGTTCCTTCCTGGTGCTGGCTGGTTGCGGCACGTGGACGGCTGAATCTTACCTGCATCAAGACATTCAGGGCGATTCCTTCAACGCATGCCTGGCTCGCGAATATCAGGACAGGGCGACTTCGGAAGCCTATGTCGACTGCAACTGGGTCGACACGGCAGTGATCGTCGCCAAGGGTCGCGCCGCGGCTGCTGGCGAGACTGTCCTTCCTTTCGACCCCTCCACGATGGGGGTTCTTCCGAGCGATCTGCCTGAATTGCAGGACGCCCGGGCAAAGCTGATGGCCGCGCTTGACGATGGTGGCCGCACTGGTGATCAGGCCTGTGCCTGCGCCAAGGCGCAACGCTACTACGATGGTTGGGTCGAACAGGCGAGCGACAACAAGCTCGGCGTGGGCGGCTCCTACTATGGTGGCCCCGGCGGCCCGGTGCAGCCGGATCGCGTTGAGGCCGAGAAGGCCGCGTTCTACGAAGCCCTGACCGCCTGCGCGCGTCAGGCTGCGGGTCCGTGGACCATCTATTTCGGTTTCGACAAGTACAACCTGACGCCGGAAGCGCAGTCGGTGATCGATCAGATCGTCGCCGAGACGACCGGTCCGCTCTCGGTTGTCGGTCACACCGATACGTCGGGCAGCAATGCCTACAACCAGGCCCTTGGCCAGCGCCGTGCCAACACGGTGTCGAATGCGCTGACCGCGCAGGGCAAGGAACTCTGCAGTGCCTCTTCGGCTGGCGAGACCCAGCTGGCGGTGCAGACGGGCGATGGCGTGCGTGAGCCGCTCAACCGCCGCGCGGTCGTTGCGGGCTGCTAAGCTCGTCCTGACTGACAGGATCGGGGCCCCGGCGAAAGCCGGGGCCCTTTTCTGTTGGGTGGCCGCTATCGCGGGCCGAATTCGGGCGCCTCTGCGTTGAACCGGGAAGGCCGGCGCGCAATATACATGACAGTGCCTTTCCGCCCTCCCGACAAAGGACGTCCCGTTGATGCCTGCCTCACTGCCGACATGGAATCTCGACGATCTCTATTCCGGACCTGAAGCGCCGGAGGTCCAGGCCGACCTCGCGGCGGCTGCGCAAGCGGCGGAGACCTTCAATGCGCGCTATCGCGGAAAGATTTCGGCCCTGGCCGAAGCGCCGGATGGCGGGGCGCAGCTCGCCGAAGCGATCCGCGCCTACGAGATGATCGAGGACCGGCTTGGAAGGCTGATGTCCTTCTCCGGCCTTCTTTATGCCCAGGACAACACAAATCCCGCTCATGCCAAGTTCTATGGGGACATGCAGGCGCGCGTGACGACGATTTCGACGAAGCTGCTGTTCTTCGCACTCGATCTCAACCGCCTCGACGATGCGGCGCTCGCCCATGCGCTTAGGGATCCGTCGCTGGCGTACTACGAACCCTGGCTGCGCGATCTGCGTGCGATGCGTCCCTATCAGCTTTCCGACGAGCTCGAGACGCTGCTTCACGAGAAAAGCATTACGGGCCATGCGGCATGGAACCGGCTTTTCGATGAAACGATGGCGCGGCTTTCATTCGAAGTCGATGGCGAGGTGCTGACGCTTGAAGGGGCGCTGCATCTCCTCTCCGACAAGGATCGGGGCAAGCGAGCGGCCGCGGCGCAGGCACTGGCCGGCGTTTTCAGGGCCGGCCTTCCGCTCTTTGCGCTGGTGACAAACACGCTGGCCAAGGACAAGGAGATCGAGGACCGGCTGCGCGGATTTGCCGATATCGCGCAGTCGCGCCACATTGCCAATCGCGTCGAAACCGAAGTGGTCGATGCGCTGGCAGAAGCCGTGCAACGCGCCTATCCGGCGCTTTCGCATCGCTACTATGCGATGAAGGCCCGATGGCTCGGTCTCGAACAGCTCGAATACTGGGACCGCAACGCGCCCTTGCCCCATGCCGACGACACGACCATCCCGTGGCAGCTCGCACGCGACACGGTGCTCGACGCCTATCGCGGCTTCACGCCTCAAATGGCGACGATCGCCGAGCAGTTTTTCGAGAAGGGCTGGATCGATGCGCCGATCCGGCCCGGCAAGACGAGCGGCGCCTTTTCGCATCCGACCGTGCCGAGCGCGCATCCCTATGTGCTGGTCAATTATCAGGGCAAGACACGCGACGTGATGACGCTTGCGCATGAGCTCGGTCATGGCGTCCATCAGGTGTTGGCGGCGAAGCAGGGCGCGCTGATGGCCGACACGCCGCTGACACTGGCCGAAACCGCCAGCGTTTTCGGCGAGATGCTGACTTTCCGCAAACTGCTCGCTTCGGCGTCCGATCCGGCGCGGCGCAAGGCCATGCTGGCGTCGAAGGTCGAGGACATGCTCAATACCGTGGTCCGGCAAACGGCGTTCTACATGTTCGAACGGCGCGTCCATACGGCGCGGCGCGAGGGTGAACTGACCGCAGACCAGATCGGCCGCATCTGGCTCGATGTGCAGGGCGAGAGCCTGGGCCCGGCGATCCGGCTTGGCGAAGGCTACGAAACCTACTGGTGCTACATCTCGCACTTCATTCACGCGCCCTTCTATGTTTATGCCTATGCCTTCGGCGATTGCCTGGTGAACTCGCTCTATGCTGTCTATGAGCAGGCGCAGGAAGGCTTTGCAGAGCGTTACATGCGCATGCTGGAGGCGGGGGGCACGTTGCGCCACAAGGAGTTGCTGGCGCCATTCGGTCTCGATGCCTCCGATCCGGCCTTCTGGGACAAGGGTCTTTCCGTCATTGGCGGGTTCATCGACGAGCTTGAGGCGATGGAATGAACGACAAGCCGCCAAGCGGCCGGTTGCCGAAGGACGCGGAGGCCAATCGTCTCGGACGCCGTGTCCGGCGCTATGCGCAAGTCGGAGCGGGCGTTGGCGGAATCGCGGCGCGTGTTGCGGGTGGCCGGCTGTTCGGTCTCGACATGCTCAACGACCGCACGGCGCGCGAGCTGAAATCGGCACTGGGCGGCCTCAAGGGGCCGATCATGAAAGTCGCGCAGATGATCGCGACCATTCCCGAGGCCGTGCCGGCGGAATTTGCGGCCGAATTGTCGGAGCTTCAGTCGGCGGCGCCGCCAATGGGCTGGCCCTTCGTCAAGCGCCGGATGCGTGCCGAACTCGGCTCCGGTTGGGAGGCGCGATTCGCCAGTTTCGAACGGGAGGCGGCGGCCGCCGCCTCGCTCGGCCAGGTCCACCGCGCGACGGCGCTCGACGGGACGCCTCTTGCGGTCAAGCTGCAATATCCCGACATGGAGTCGGCCGTCGATGCCGATCTCAAGCAACTCAGCCTGATCTTCTCGATCCACCGTCGCATCGACAGCGCCGTCGACACGCGGGAAATTTATGCCGAGATCGGCGCGCGCCTGCGCGAGGAACTCGATTACGAGCGCGAAGCCGCGCATATGCGGCTCTACAAGGATATTTTTGCCAAAGACGCGCGCATTGCGGTGCCCGACGTCCATGCCGGTCTTTCGACCCGGCGTCTACTCACCATGGGCTGGCTCGAAGGTGTGGCACTGCTCGATTTCCGCGACCATGACCTGGCGACGCGCAATGCGATTGCCGAGGCGATGTTTGCGGCCTGGTGGGTGCCCTTCAGCCGCTATGGCGTCATTCACGGCGATCCGCATCTCGGCAATTACACGGTGCGGCCGGGTTCCATGCCTGGAGAATGGGGTATCAACCTGCTCGACTATGGTTGCATCCGTGTCTTTCCGCCGGCTTTTGTCGCCGGCGTCGTCGAACTCTATCGTGCACTCGAGAGCGACGACCGCGATCGTGCCGCGGCGGCCTATGAAAGCTGGGGCTTCCGTAACCTGTCGAATGAATTGATCGATGTCCTCAACGTATGGGCAGGGTTCATCTATGGGCCGCTGCTCGACGACCGGGTGCGCTCCGTCGCCGACGGCGTCAAGCCGGGCGAGTATGGCCGCAAGGAGGCATTTGCGGTTCACCGGAAGCTGCGCGAGCTTGGACCGGTGACGCCGCCACGGGAATTCGTGTTCATGGATCGCGCGGCGATCGGACTCGGTGCGGTGTTCCTGCATCTCGGGGCGGAACTCAATTTCTTCCGTCTTTTCAACGAGACCATCGAGGCCTTCGAAACCGCCGCGCTCGACAAGCGCCAAAGCGCCGCGCTAAAGAAGGCGGGCGTGCCGCGCGCCGCCTGAGCGGCGCATCCCCATATTTTCTCGATTCCGCCAGAGTTGCCGGCCATGACAGACGATTTGCTCGAAGAAAACACCATCGCCCTGCCCGCGGGCTATACGAACCTCAACTGGTTCCATGGCTTCGGGCGGCAAATCGGGCCGCTCTACGAGAGGGTCGGGGCAGACGGCCGCTACACACGCGCCTTTCTGGTGCAGGAGCACCACACCAACGGCATGGGCAATTGCCATGGCGGCATGCTGATGGCCTTTGCCGACATGGCATTCGGCCACGCCGTCACGATGTCGGTGCATCGCTATTGGGTGACAGTGCGCTTGCTGACCGACTTCCTGTCCGGCGCCAGAATTGGCGAGTGGATCGAAGGTACGGCCGACGTCGTCGGGCGCGAGGACGATTTCTTCACCGTGCAGGGCCGTATCTGGTGTGGCGACCGCACGATCATGACCGGGACCGGCGTTTTCAAGGCGCTGAGCGAGAGGCCACCGAAGTGACAGATTTCCTTCTCGCCCCTGGTGACGAAGAGGGCCCGGCCGTCACGGTTGCGCCGGGCTGGTTCCTGCGCGCGGTCGACATCGAACCCGAAAGCCGTTTCGTCGAAGTGGCGGGCACACAGGTTCACTATCTGCGCTGGGGCGATCCGGCAAAGCCCGGTCTGTTGCTGGTTCATGGCAATGGCGCGCATGCGCGCTGGTGGTCCTTCGTCGCGCCGTTTCTTGCGCGTGAATATTCGGTGGCTGCCATCGATGTCAGCGGCATGGGCGATTCCGGCTGGCGCGAGCGCTACACGATCGAGACCTTCTCCGAGGAACAGATTGCCGTTTGCGAAGATGCCGGATTCTTCGCCTGCGAAGAGCCGCCGATCATCGTCGGCCATTCCTTCGGCGGTTTCATCACCATCCTCACCGGCGCGCTTTATGGCGACAGGCTTGCGGGCACCGTCATCGTCGACAGCCCCGTCAACCCGCCCGATCGTCCGGGTGGTCCGCCCGATCGGGCGTTTCGCCCGCACCGGATCTACCCGACGCTCGAGGCGGCGATGGGTCGCTTTCGCCTCGCGCCGCCGCAGCCTTGCGAGAATCGCTACATCGTCGACTACATCGCCCGCCATTCACTGAAGCCGGTTTCCAATCCCGAGGGCGGCGAGGGCTGGACATGGAAGTTCGATCCGGCGATCTGGCAGCGCTTCAATATCGGCGACATGGGCGCGCGCCTGGCGGCCACGCGCTGCCGCATTGCCATCATGCGCGGCGAATTCTCGGCGCTGCTGCCCGCCGAGATCGGCGAATACATGTTCAATCTGCTCGGGCGGTCGGCGCCCGTCATCGAGATTCCGCAAGCGCGGCATCATGTGATGCTGGATCAGCCGCTGGCGTTCGTGGCGGCCCTTCGCGCCTTGCTCGCCGACTGGGACCACTCTGCACCGTCGCGGAAAACAACCGGCGGGCCCCTGCCATCGCCTTTCGGCGAGTAGGATCTGTCGATCGCCTGTTCGAATTTGCACATTTCACTCCGCCATCCGGGGCCGGGAGCGCCCCTCGGCGCTTGCCGCAAGCGGTTCGTTTGCTATAGTCCGCCTCGCTCAAAAAGGGCTTGAGCGCAGCAAAAGGCGGGCGAGGTAGCATGGCTGAGAACAAGGCACAGGACGGCTGGAGCACCGAAATGGATGCCAAGGAGCATCTCGGGACCTATGAGTCCTTCATTGCGATGAGCAAGTGGGGCACCATTGCCATTGCCATCGTCCTCATTCTGATGGCGGTTTTCCTGCTCTGACGGCGCGTCCGCGCGATATGGACGTTTCTGGCGGGATGCCGGCTCGGGTCGTCCATCATACGTTATGCTGGAATAATTCTTATTCTCACGGGGGCGGTGCCGATATCGGTCTTACCGTCCGGGGAACAGGCGACAATCCATGAAACTTGCGATCCCGAAGGAACGGCTCGACGGCGAACCCCGCGTGGCGGCGTCGGTCGAGACGGTGAAGAAGCTGACGGCGCTCGGCCTTCAGGTCACGGTCGAAGCAGGTGCTGGCGACGGCGCCTCGATTTCCGACGCGCTCTACCGCGATGCGGGCGCGGAAATCGCCTCGGGCGCCGCCGAGGCGTTGAAGGATGCCGACATCGTCTTCAAGGTGCGCGCGCCTTCCGACGAGGAACTCGGGTTGATGAAGCGCGGCGCGATGCTGGCGGCGATTCTCAATCCCTATGACGACAAGGCCCGTTTCCAGAAATATGCGGCGGCCGGCGTCAACGCCTTTGCGATGGAGCTGATGCCGCGCATCAGCCGCGCCCAGTCGATGGATGTGCTGTCGTCGCAATCGAACCTTGCCGGTTACAAGGCGGTCATCAACGCGGCGGCGGCCTTCACCCGCGCCATGCCGATGATGATGACGGCGGCCGGCACCATCGCGCCTGCCCGCGTTTTCGTCATGGGTGTCGGCGTCGCCGGCCTGCAGGCGATCGCGACGGCCAAGCGTCTCGGTGCCATTGTCTCGGCAACCGATGTGCGTTCGGCCACCAAAGAACAAGTCGAAAGCCTCGGCGGCACCTTCGTCATGGTCGAATCGGAGGAGTCGGGCGATGCGGCCGGCGGTTATGCCAAGGAAATGTCCGAGGACTACAAGCGCCGGCAGGCCGCACTCGTTGCCGAACACATCAAGAAACAGGACATCGTGATAACGACCGCGCTCATTCCGGGGCGTCCGGCGCCGGAGCTTGTCAGCGAGGAGATGGTCAAGACGATGAAGCCGGGTTCGATCCTGGTCGATCTCGCGGTGGAGCGCGGCGGCAACTGTCCACTGTCAGAGCCCGGCAAGCGCGTGGTCAAGCACGGCATCACGATCATCGGCGATCTCAACGTGGCCGGCCAGCTCGCGGTCGATGCCTCGTCGCTCTACGCGAAGAACCTGCTGAACTTCATCACGCCCATGATCGACAAGGAAACCAAGGTGCTTGCGATCGACTGGGACGACGAAACCATTACGGGCACCTGCCTGACCCGCGACGGTCAGATCGTGCATCCGTCACTTCGCGAGGGAGGCAACTGATGGAAGCGGCCGCTGTCGATCCTTTTGTTTTCAGGCTCGCGATCTTCGTGCTCGCGATCTTTGTCGGCTACTATGTCGTCTGGAGCGTCACGCCGGCGCTGCACACGCCGTTGATGTCGGTGACCAATGCCATTTCGTCGGTCATCATCGTCGGCGCGCTGATTGCTGTCGGCCTTGATGTCGCGCAGGCGGGCGAGGGCGGTTGGCTCTCCAAGAGCTTCGGCTTCGTCGCCGTGGTGCTGGCCTCGGTCAATATCTTCGGCGGCTTCCTGGTGACCCAGCGAATGCTCTCCATGTACAAGAAAAAGCAGCGCTGAGGGGGCCCGGGACATGTCAGCCAACATAGCGGCCCTTCTTTACGTCGTTTCGGCGGTGCTGTTCATCCTGGCGCTGCGCGGGTTGTCCTCGCCCGAAACTTCGCGGCAGGGCAATGTCTACGGCATGATCGGCATGACGATCGCCATCGTCACGACGCTCAGTCTGCTTCAGGCGCAGAACACGCTGACCTGGACGCTGATCCTTGTCGGTGTCGCCATTGGCGGCGGCATTGGCGCCATCATCGCGCGGCGCATCGCCATGACGCAGATGCCGCAGCTTGTGGCGGCCTTCCATTCGCTGGTCGGTCTTGCCGCCGTCTTCGTCGCCTGGTCGGCGTTTCTGGCACCCGAGGCCTATGGTATCGGCACCTATCATGCGATCCACGCGGCCAATCTGATCGAAATGGGCATCGGTGCGGCCATCGGTGCGATCACCTTTTCCGGTTCGATCATCGCCTTCGCCAAGCTTAACGGCAACATGTCGGGCGCGCCGATCATGCTGCCCGGCCGTCACGTCATCAATGCGGTGATTGCCATCGTCATTGTCGGCGGAATCGGCTGGCTTGTCTCCGACGTCTCGCGGCAGACCACAGAGCTCTTTCTGCTGATCACGGTGCTGGCTTTCATCATCGGCTTCCTGATCATCATCCCGATCGGCGGTGCCGACATGCCGGTCGTCGTCTCGATGCTGAATTCCTATTCGGGATGGGCTGCGGCCGGGATCGGCTTCACGCTTGGTAACCTCGCGCTGATCATCGTTGGCGCGCTGGTCGGCTCGTCGGGTGCAATCCTTTCCTACATCATGTGCAAGGGGATGAACCGCTCCTTCTTCAGCGTCATTCTCGGCGGTTTTGGCGGCGATGCCGCGGCGGCCGGCGCCGGTGCCGTCGAGACGCGGCCGGTCAAGCAGGGCTCGGCCGACGATGCGGCCTTCATCATGAAGAACGCCGGCTCGGTCATCATCGTGCCGGGCTATGGCATGGCGGTGGCGCAGGCCCAGCACACGCTGCGCGAAATGGCCGACATCCTGAAGGCCGAAGGCGTGAAAGTCTCCTACGCCATTCATCCCGTGGCGGGGCGGATGCCGGGCCACATGAACGTGCTGCTGGCCGAGGCGAATGTGCCTTACGACGAGGTCTTCGAGCTTGAGGACATCAACAACCAGTTCAGCCAAGCCGACGTCGCCTTCGTCATCGGCGCCAACGACGTCACCAATCCGTCGGCCAAGACCGACCCGCAAAGCCCGATCTACGGCATGCCGGTGCTGGACGTCGAAAAGGCCAAGACCGTACTCTTCGTCAAGCGCGGCATGGGTTCAGGCTATGCCGGCGTCGAGAACGAACTCTTTTTCCGTGACAACACGATGATGCTCTTCGGCGATGCCAAGAAAATGGTCGAGGAGATCGTCAAGGGGCTCTAAGCACCCGCACTGGACGGACCGGACGGGCGGCGCTCACATGGGCGCCGCCCGTTTTCATGAGCGGCCTTGCTCGGTCCGTTCGGATTACAATGTCCTGGAGGCTTTCGATTCCTTCCTGGTTTCGAAAATGAAGAGGGGAGACACATAGAATGATCTGGGCAGCCCGAATCGGTGTTGTGCTTGTGGGGCTTTTTTCGCTGGCGATGGGCTTGATGGCCCTTGCGTCGCCCGTTCAGCTCGGGGAGACGCTCGGGATCGGTGCCTTGTCGCCTCTCGGGCTCAATGCGTTGCGGGCCGATATCGGCGCGTTCTTTCTGGCGAGCGCGATTGCTTGTGGGCTGGCGCTTTTCGCCGGCCGGCCGCACTGGCTTTGGGGCGCGGCCGCGCTTTACGGGTTGGCGGCGGCAGGCCGTATTCTCGGTGTCGCTATCGACGGGGCGCCGGAAGGCGTGTTGCAGCCGATCGCGTTGGAAATCGTGGTCGTCGTTCTCGCCGTCTTTGGCGCGAAAACGCTTGCGCGCGGCTGAACGGCTTTGCTGGACGGATCGAACGGGCGGTGTTCACATGGGCGCCGCCCGTTTTCTTTTGAGGGGGGAGACCCATGGATGTCTATCACGGCTGGTTCAACCTGAAGCCCGGCGTGCGGGATATCGACTTCGTCGAGGCTTTCACCGGCTATATGGAACTGCTCGAACGCGAGGGCGTGATCGAGGGCTGGCGGCTGATGCGCAAGAAGCTTGGCCTGGCGCCGGCGCATCTCGGCGAGTTCCATTTCATGATCGAGGTGACGGATCTCACTCAGCTCGATTCGGCCTTCAACTGGGTCGCGACGCGGGCGGACCCGGTCGAAACCGAGCATTTCAACGTCAACTCGCTGGTGACGGGCATCCAGTTTGCGCTTTACCGCGATTTCCCCGATCCGGTGCGCGAGCAGGGCGACGAAAGGTTCTGAGATGGATGTCGTCATTCGTGCCGCGCGGGCGGAAGATCGCCCGGCGCTCATTCGCCTCATGGGCGCGCTCAACGAATTCGAGGCGGCGATCGAAGACAATCGTGCCGATGCGTCGGCCGCCGAAAGCCATCTCGACTGGGTGAGCGGCGAAATCGCCGCCCAAGGCGGGGTGACACTGGTTGCCGAGAGCGGCGGCTCCGTCGTCGGCTTTCTGAGCTTCGCCATCGAGGAGGATCCGGGCACCTTCGTGCGGCCGGAGCATCGCCGCCACGCGATGATCTGGGACCTCAGCGTCGATGCGGCTGCGCGCGGGCAGGGCGTCGGCCGGGCACTGCTGACAGCGGCGGAGACGCATGCGAAAGTGGCCGGCATCGGCGAGATCAGGCTCTATGTGCTCGAAGGCAATACCCGCGCGCGGCGTATCTATGACGAGGCGGGCTATCGCACCTATGAGCGGTTGATGGCGAGACGCATCTAGCGTTCAGGCCGGTGTGCTTGTCTGCCACATCGTTTCGAACAGCGCCTGCTGGAGTCGCGCAAACTCCTCGCTGTCGACAATAAGCCCGTAATTTTCCCGCCGCGACGAAATCAGCGCCACCTTGCCGCCAAAGATGAAGGTGGTGATGCGAAAGGCGTCCGACGACGGCGCATAGCGCACTTCGCGCAGCTCGTCCTCGCCCGCTTTCCATATCTGGTGCGTTTCTTCGCTATGGGCGCGGATGACGCGCAGGTGGGTTCCCATCCGTACCCGCTCGGCGATGAAGTTGCGCAGTGCCTTCGGGCCTGGAACCGCAAGCAATTCTTTCATCGACAGGATGCCGCAAATTTCCGGCAGCGGCGCCGCCAGCACCGCATTGAGCACGGTACGAATGCCCTCTGCCCCGTCATAGAGACGAAAGCGCGGCGCGCCATGCGTGCGAGCATGAACGGCGCGCAGATCCGGCAGAATCTCTCCAAGTATCCGCCGCTTGTCGTCGAGATTGCGTGCCAGCACATCGGGGTCCTCGGCCACCACATGGGTGCGGCCGCCCCGTACGACCTGTGTCACCAGCCCGTCTTCCAACAGCTTCTCGAACAGGGCGTATGCGGTCGTCCGCTCGATGCCGGCATGCTGCGCCACCGCGGTCACCGTCTCGTCGCCAAGCTCGAGGGCCGCGAGATAAAAGCGCGCCCGCTTGCCGGTCAGGCCGAGCGCCACAAGTTTCGGTTCGAGTTCCATGGACTGTCCGGGTATTTCGACAGATTTTCTCGCATTCTCCATATTGACGCCACGCTGGTCAACGAAGATAGATATAACAGTAACAGATCGGATTTGTGTCGGCGGTAGCGTCATCATTTTTGTCGCTGTGTTTCGACATTAGGGGCATGTCATGCAGACGATTCTGATATCCTCGGGGCTCATCCAGATCACCTTCGCCGTTGCGCTTGGCTGGGTAATGGTCGCGATGTATGGGCCGCGCAAGCGCTTCGGCCCGCTGGTGAACGCCAAGCGCGTGCTTCAGTGCCACATCGACAACATTCTGATGGCGCTGCTGCAATTCGCGATCGCTGCCGTTCACCCGGCGATCCCGGAAGTCGCGGGCTGGCTCCTCGTCGTCGGTTCATGGACCAATGCCCAGCTCTTCATGGTCCATGCCTTGTCGAAGGAGGGCTATATCAAGCACCGCGTCATCGACATTGCGACGATGATCTCCTTCGGGCTTTTGAGCGTCGCCTATCCCTGGCTGCTCTATGCCTGGTTCACGTTCTGAGGGACGCAGCCCATGACACAGTCGAAGACCATCCGCGCCGCCGCGATCCAGGTCGAAGCGCGGGTTGCCGACATTGCGTGGAACATCGAGCATGCGAGCCGTCTCGTCGACGAAGCGGTTCAGAATGGCGCGGAACTTGTTGCGCTGCCGGAGTTCTTCACCACCTGCATCGTCTATGACGAACGCGTCTTCGGCTGCTCGCTGCCGCCCGAAAATCCGGCACTCGACATGCTGAAGGAGAAGGCGCGCCGCCATCGCATCCATATCGGCGGCTCCTATCTCGAAATGCGCGACGGCGATGTCTACAACACCTATGTCCTTGTCGAGCCCGA
Organism: uncultured Parvibaculum sp.; assembly: GCF_963975745.1. Taxonomy (NCBI): domain Bacteria; kingdom Pseudomonadati; phylum Pseudomonadota; class Alphaproteobacteria; order Hyphomicrobiales; family Parvibaculaceae; genus Parvibaculum; species uncultured Parvibaculum sp. The sequence goes on from NZ_CAXBIB010000023.1 coordinate 28,842, forward strand.
CGGCAAGGTTCATCGTCACGACAAGGATCTGCCGACCATGGTCGAGAACGCCTTTTATGTCGGCGGGCACGACGACGGACTGATGCAGACCTCGCTCGGCCCGGTCGGCGCAGCCGTCTGCTGGGAGACGGTCAGGACGCAGACGGTCGCGCGCCTGCGCGGCAAGGTCGGCCTCCTGATGACCGGCAGCCATTGGTGGAGCGAACCCGGCTGGAACTGGGCGCACGGTTATTGGCAGCGCTTTCACGCGGGCAATGGCCGGCTGATGGAGCGCACGCCCCGCACCTTCGCCGGGCTGGTCGGCGCGCCGCTGCTGCATGCGGGACATGCGAGCGTCATCGATGGCGGGTTTCTCATCCTGCCCGGCACGCGTCTCACGGCGCCGATACGCACGCAGTTGATGGGCGAGACGCAGGTGATCGACGGCGAGGGCCGGCTTCTCGCGCACCGCCGCTATCAGGAGGGCGCAGGCGTTGCGGTCGCCGACCTCCAGCTCGGCGCCGTTCAGCCGCGGGCCGAACTGCCGCTACGCTTCTGGATTCCGAAATTCAGCCCGATGCTCTATTTTCAATGGTACCACCAGAACGCCGCCGGCAAGTCCGCCTATCGCTGGGCCAAGCGCACCGGCCGCCTCAAGACATGGGAAGGCGGGCGCAATGCGCGGGCGCCGGAAGAGCGGCTCTGAGCTTTTCTGAAAACGAAAACGCCCCCGCATTGCGGGGGCGTTGTCATTCCGGCGGTTGAAAGAGCCGGATCTACTTCTTGACCGGCGCCGGGATGCCGCTTTCGCGCTGGGCGCGCTTGCGGGCCAGCTTGCGGGCGCGGCGGATCGCTTCGGCCTTCTCGCGGGCACGCTTCTCGGAGGGCTTCTCGTAGAAATTGCGCAGCTTCATTTCGCGGAACACGCCTTCGCGCTGAAGCTTCTTCTTCAGAGCCTTCATGGCCTGATCGACATTGTTGTCGCGAACGAGTACCTGCACGAGAAAAACCTGTCTTGTTTCAATGGGTTAGGTGCGGGCTGGCCGATGCCCCCCGCAAGAGTGCCGCCTGTCTAGCAAAGGATGAGGGCTTTGTCCACTGCGGGCGGGCGGCGCGGGGCATCAGAACGAGGCATTCCGCCCCGTTGCCGCGGGCCCGCGGCCGGCACATATTGCGCGTATGGCCATACGCAAAATCGCCCGCATGGGGCATCCGGTGCTGAAAGGCATCGCCAAGCCCGTCCCCGACCCGACCGCGCCCGCGGTCAAGGCGCTGGTCGCCGACATGATCGAGACGATGATCGACGCCAATGGCGCGGGGCTGGCCGCTCCCCAGGTCCATGAGCCCTGGCGTATCGTCATCTTCCAGGCGCCGGCCGAGCGGGCGGACGAGGCGGCCGACGCGGCCGAGATCTTCGATCACACGGCGCCGCTCACCGTGCTGGTCAATCCCGAGATCGAGGTTCTGACGGCCGAAACCGAGAAGGGCTGGGAGGGCTGCCTGTCGGTGCCGGGTCTGCGGGGCGCGGTGCCGCGCGCGACTCATATCCGCTATCGTGGCGTCACGCCCGAGGGTGCGGTGATCGAGCGCGAGGCGCGCGGCTTCCATGCCCGCGTCGTGCAACATGAATGCGACCATCTCGACGGCATTCTCTATCCTCAGCGGATGGACGATCTCTCCGAGCTGATTTTCGAAAGCGAAGCCCGGGCGATGCTGGCGGCCCGGATCGAAGGGGATGAAGCCGATGACCGATAGACAGAAGGGCCGTCCGGGCCGGCGCGGGGGCGCCGCCCATCTCGACGCGGCGCGGGAAAAGATACTGGCGGCGGCGCTGCCGCATGTCGCCTTTGACGGCTGGACGCCGCGCCTGATGCGCGAGGCGGCGGAGGCCGCCGGCATCGGCCACAACGAGATGCGGCTGGCCTTTCCCGACGGGCCGCTCGATCTCGTCGATTGTTTCCTGTCAGCCGGCGACCGGCGCATGGAAGCGGTTCTGGCGCAGGAAGATCTGGCCGCAATGAAGATCCGTCAGCGCATCACCCGCGCCGTGCGGGCCCGCCTCGAGGCCGATGCGCCGCATCGCGAGGCGCTGCGCCGCGCGCTGACGCTGCTGGCGCTGCCGACCTCCGGTGCGCGCGGCCCCCGTGCGCTCTACCGCACGGTCGATGCGATCTGGCGTGCCGCCGGCGACACTTCGACCGATTTCAATTTCTACACCAAGCGCGCGACGCTGGCGGCGGTCCATTCGGCGGTCACGCTCTACTGGCTGGCCGATCAGTCGAAGGACTTTGCCGACAGCTGGGCCTTTCTGGATGCCCGCATCGAGGATGTGATGCGCTTCGAGAAGGCCAAGGCCTCGCTGCGCGGTGTGGCGGAAAAGCTGCCCGATCCCTTCGCGCTGCTCGGACGGCTGCGCTACCGGCCCTAGCTCAGGGCGTGCCGCAGCCGGTGTCGATCCATACGATCTCGTCGATCGAGGTGGCGCAGGTCGAGCGGTCGGCCGGCTTCTGGTATTCCATCGCCTCTTCCGGTGCATGCATGGCGACCAGGCGGGGTGGCCGGCCCGGCGGCGGCGTTAGCGGCAGATAGAGGCTCTGCACATGCGAGACGCGGCCGGAGCCGTAGCGATTGACATAACGCGCGTGATAGCCGCAGGGCCGCGCGGCGATTTCATGCATGTCGCGACAGACCTGCAGGCGCGAGGCATCGGCCAGCAGCTCGAGCATGTTGATGCCGGTCGGGTCATGCGCCATGCGTTCGGCGACGCGGGTGCCGGCCAGGCGGAAGCGGATATCGTCGGGGCCGGCCAGGCACATGATGGTCATGTCGGGCGTCCATTGCGCGATTTCGAGTGGATCGAAAGCGGCGTCGGCGGGGGCGCCGCCGCGGCGCGGAAGCGCGGACCAGTAGCGATGGAAGTCGGTCAGGGCCTGATGACCGAACAGCGGCGCGGCCGTCGCCCGGCCGGCGCTCGGCGCCGTCTCGGCCATGAAACGCTGCCAGCGCGCATCGCCATCGGCGTGCATCTCCGTTCCGGCCCGGTCCATCGGCGGTCCTGTCCCCATCCGGTCTCCGCCGCAGCGGGCAAGCGGAACCGAAATTCTCGTTTCATTCGCCAATAGCGTGACGGGGGTGGATTAACGTCAAGTAACCGGCGGGCGCTTTCCCAGCGGGAACAGCCGGTTGACATGGCCCATCTTGCGGCCCGGCCGCGCCTCGGCCTTGCCATAGAGATGGAGCCGGGCACCGGGCTCGGCGGCGATGGCGGCCCAGTCGACCGCTGCCGCGCCGATCAGATTGGTCATCACGGCGTCTGAATGGCGCGCCGGCGATCCCAGCGGCCAGCCGCAGATCGCGCGGACATGCTGCTCGAACTGGCCGGCCGCGCAGGCATCCATCGTCCAGTGACCGGAATTGTGCACGCGCGGCGCGATCTCGTTGACAATCAGGCGCGCCGTTCCGGCGCTTGCCGGCAGCAGGAACATCTCGACGCCCATTACGCCGACATAGTCGAGCGCGGCGACGATCCTGCCGGCGATCGCGCAGGCTTCCGCGGCCAGCGCCGCGTCGAGCGCGGCCGGTGCATAGCTGCGGTCGAGAATGTGATCCTTGTGAATGTTCTCGACCGGATCGTAGGCCGCCGTCTCGCCGTCGATCCCGCGCGCGACCACCACCGAGATCTCGCGCTCGAAAGGCACGAAGCCTTCGAGGATCGCCGGCGTCCGGCCGATCGCATCCCAGGCGGCATCGGCTTCGGCGGCGCCGGCGATCCTGGCCTGGCCCTTGCCGTCATAGCCGAAGCGCCGTGTCTTCAGGATGGCGGGCGCGCCGATCCGTTCGAGCGCCGCGGCCAGATCGCCGGCCGATGCCACATCGGCGAAGGGCGCGGTCGCGATGCCCTGCCGGCTGAGAAAATTCTTCTCGGTCAGCCGGTCCTGTGCGGTCGCCAGTGCCAGCGGGCCGGGTCGCACCGGCGCATGTTCGGCCAGCACGCGCGCCGTCTCGGCCGGCACATTCTCGAATTCATAGGTGACGACATCGACCGCGTCGGCGAAAGCGGCCAATGCTGCCGCATCCGCGTAAGGGGCGCGGGTCAGCGCCGCGGCGACGTCGGCGGCTGGAACCTCCGTGTCCGGACAATAGATGTGGCATTTGAGGCCGAGTTGGGCGGCCGCCATGGCCAGCATGCGGCCGAGCTGGCCGCCGCCCAGAATGCCGATCGTGCCGCCCGGCGCGACCGGCGCCATCACCGGCCCTCGGGGCTCAGGCCGACGGCCGCCGTCTGCGCCGCGCGCAGCGCATCGAGACGCTTGGCCAGGCCCGCATCCGACAGCGCCAGCACGGCGGCGGCCAGCAGGCCGGCATTCCTGGCGCCCGCCTCGCCGATCGCCAGCGTGCCGACCGGAATGCCGCCCGGCATCTGCACGATCGAGAGCAGGCTGTCCTGGCCCGACAGCGCCTTCGACTGGATCGGCACGCCGAAGACCGGCAGGGCGGTCAGCGCGGCCGTCATGCCCGGCAGATGCGCCGCGCCGCCGGCACCGGCGATGATCACCTTCAGCCCGCGCGCGCGCGCCGTCCTTGCATAGTCGACCATGCGCTCCGGCGTGCGGTGGGCCGAGACGATGCGCGTTTCATGGGGCACGCCCAGCGCTTTCAGTGCGTCGGCGGCGTGCTTCATGGTCGGCCAGTCCGACTGGCTGCCCATGATGATGCCGACCAGCGGCTGTTTCGGGGATTTCCGGGCCTTGGCCGGGGCTTTTGCCGGCCCTGCGCCCGTCTTTTTCGCTGCCATCCGTGGTCCGCGCCTCGCGGGTCGGGCGGGCGCCCAGGGGGCCCGCCGGTTTCGGAAAGCGGGGCAGTATAGGCATGGCGCGGCGCTTGGCAAGGAAGCGCCGCCGGCGCCCGCAAGCGGCGGGAACCGGCCCTATTCGGCCCCCGGCTCGCCCGCACATTCGGCTGCCGTGCCGCAGCTGACGCTGCCGCCGGCCCGGCCCTCGGCCAGATCGGCCAGCCAGTCCACCGCGCGCAGGCCTTCCACCTGATAGGTGTAGAGCCGGTCGTAGCGGATCAGCGTATGCGGCGTGCCGCCCGCCACATAGGAGCGGAAGCCGGCAATGCTGGCAGCGAGATCGTTGCGGTTGGCTTCGACAAGCGGGTGGAGCGGCGCCTCGTTGCCGAGCAGACGCAGGAACATCTCCTGCACCGCGTCGAAGGCATTGTCGTATTGCGCGAAGGTGACGCCCGGTGCGGCGATCGCGGCGCGGCGCCAGATCTCCTCGAAACTGCCCGGCGTGCCGCCATCGGTTACCCAGACCGGAGCGTCGTCGAAGAAGCCCCAATTGTCCATCAGCGCCGCGATGCCCGGATCGCGATAGCCGCCGGCGCCGTCGCCCAGCACCGAGATCCCGGCATCCGGATAATGTTCGGCGACCTCGACCGCATACCACGGCGCGGCGATGCCGCCGGCGCTGGAGCCTGCCACAAGCACGCGCTCGGGCGCCTTGACATTGCGATAGGCCCAGTCGAGCACGGCGCGGACATTCGCGCGGCCGCGATGGCGCACGGTGAATGCCTCCTTCCAGCTGTCATAGGTCACGTCGCGGTTGCCGAGATGCACGTCGCCGGTGCAATAGCTGACAAAGACCTGCGTCCAGTCCTTCAGCGGGTTCTCCGCATGATCCGTGCCGAAGACGCCTTTCAGCCGGCGCGGATCGTTGTGCTCGATCCGGGCGGTCGGAATATAGGGCGTCGGCTCCTCTTCGAGCGAACATTGCGCGCCCGTCCAGCAGGCGCCGCCGCCATTGAGGAAGAAGAACAGCCTGTCCGCGCGGCCGGGCTTCACATGGAATTCGAACGGTGTGCCGAGCGCGCAACTGGTGTCGCCGCCCGGCGCGATGGTCGTCCAGCCGGGTTCGAGCGCCGCCAGCGTCGGGAGCGCCTCGGCCGGGGCGGCGCCCCGCATGGTCGCGAAGGCGCCCCCGGCTACCAGCAGGATGGCGATCAGGCCGAGGACGAGCCCGGGAGCGGTTCGGGGGGCCGATGCGGTCATGACGGGTCTCTCCTGCGGGAGGCGGTTGCGGGCCTTTTCGATTATGGAGAGGCCGGGGCCGCCCGCCTAGCCCCCGTGCCGCGCCCGGCCGCGGCCGCTTCGCATGGCGCGATTCGGCAAAAGATGGCATTTTCAATGGCGAATCGCGGCAGCACCGCAGAGCGAGGCACAAGGCCCCATGAAGATCGGCGACAGCAAGCCCGTCGGCAGCACCTCTTCGGCCACCGCGCGGGAGCGGGAAAAGGCGCGCGGCGCCGCGGCGGCGTCGGGCGGCCGCATGGTCAGTGACACCGCCAGCATCATGGGCATCCCCGAAGCCGAGATCACGCCGGCGGTGCGCGACGCGCTGATGGCGCTGATGGGCGAGGTCGATCGACTGCGCCGCGACATGAGCGCGATGCAGGACCGGCTGCGCGAGGCCGAGAAGCTGGCCGATCACGACCCGCTGCTGCCGGTGCTCAACCGCCGCGCCTTCGTGCGCGAACTTTCCCGCGTCATCGCCTTCGGCCGGCGCTATGGCGAACCGGCGGGCCTCGTCTATTTCGACATCGACAATTTCAAGCAGGTCAACGATGTCCATGGCCACCTGGCCGGCGACGCGGCGCTGCATCACCTGACCCGGCTGGTGCTCGACAATATCCGCGAGACCGACATTGTCGGCCGGCTCGGCGGCGACGAGATCGGCGTCATCCTGGTGCGCGCCGACGAGGCGATGGCGAAGTCGAAGGCGGCGGGGCTGGCCGACCTCGTCGCATCGCGGCCGCTGCAATTCGAGGGCAAGGAACTGGCGCTGACGATTTCGGTCGGCGCGGTCGCCTTCACCGGCGAGGACCAGCCCGACGAGGCGCTGGCGCGGGCCGACAAGGCCATGTACGCGGCCAAGCGCCGCGAGTGAGCCGCGCCCTCAGGCCGTGATATCCGGCAGCAGGATGTCCTCGATCTCCTGGATGCGGTCGCGCAGGCTGAGCTTGCGCTTCTTCAGCCGCTTGATCTGCAGCTGGTCGGGGCTCGCGGTCGATTCCAGCGCAAAGATCGCCATGTCGAGATCGCGATGCTCTTCCTTCAGCGTGGCCAGCGTCTGCCGCAGCTCCCGTTCTTCCTGCTCCGTCATTTGCGCGTCTTGACCTGCGGTTTGCGCACCGGCGCGCGGCGGCCCTGTTTCAGATCCTCGCCCCAGCGTTGCGTCTCGGGCGCCTCGATGCCGAACAGGTCGAGCATCCGCGCCGCGGTCTGCGTCACCATCTCGTCGATCGAGCCGGGCTGCGTGTAGAGCGCCGGCACCGGCGGGGCGATGACGGCGCCGATTTCCGAAAGCTGCGTCATGGTGCGCAGATGGCCGGTATGCAGCGGCGTTTCGCGCACCATCAGCACCAGCCGCCGGCGTTCCTTAAGCATCGTGTCGGCGGCCCGCGTCAGCAGCGACGAGGTGACGCCGGTCGAAATCTCCGACATGGTGCGCACCGAACAGGGCGCCACGATCATGCCCAGCGTCTTGAAGGAACCGCTGGCGATGGCCGCGCCGATATCCTCCATCCGGTAGCGCGTATGCGCCAGCGCCTCGACATCCTTCGGCTTCAGGCCGGTCTCGTAACCCAGCGTCATCTCGGCCGCCCTTGTCATTACCAGATGCGTTTCGACACCCAGTGAACCCAGCATTTCAAGCAGGCGCACGCCATAGGCGACGCCCGAGGCGCCGGAAATGCCCACGACGAGGCGGGGCGGGGTCTTGCCGTTTCTGTTCATGATCCCACATTTACATTGTGCGGCCGTCCTTTGCGAGTGGGGTTCGACAAGGGCGGCAAAAAGAGTCAGACTTTGAAGATTAGAGGCTTAACGAAAGGACGGAATGTAATGGCTCTGGAGTCTCACATTGCCGAGCTTCGCGACCGCCACAAAGCGCTGGAAGATGCGATTGAGGCCGAAATCATTCACCCGAGCAGCGACGATCTGCATATCGCGGAGTTGAAAAAGCAGAGGCTTCGACTGAAAGAGGAAATCGCAAGGCTGAGCGGCGAACGATCCGCGGCCTGACCCCCAAACAGACAATTCACACCGGCGCCGGGCTCCCAAGCCCGGCGCTTTGCATTTCGGGGGCCCTTTGCGCGTGCAAAATCCTTTCTTCCTAAAGCCCTTCCGCCGTCTCGCGCAGCTTGAATTTCTGTACCTTGCCCGTCGAGGTCTTCGGCAGCTCGGTGAAGACCACCGTCTTCGGGCATTTGAAATGCGCGAGGTTCGCCCGGCACCAGTCGATCACATCCTTCTCGCTCAGGCTCGCCCCCGCCTTGACGGTCACGAAGGCGCAAGGCGTCTCGCCCCATTTCTCGTCGGGCCGCGCCACCACGGCCGCTTCGACGATATCGGGATGCTTGTAGAGCGCGTCCTCGACCTCGATCGATGAAATATTCTCGCCGCCCGAAATGATGATGTCCTTCGAACGATCCTTCAGCTGAATGTAATTGTCCGCGTGCCAGACGCCGAGATCGCCCGAATGGAACCAGCCGCCGGCAAAGGCTTCCGTCGTCGCCTTCAGGTTTTTCAGATAACCCTTCATCACCACATTGCCGCGGAACATCACCTCGCCCATCGTCTCGCCGTCGCGCGGCACTTCCTCCATCGTCTCCGGGTCGCGCACCGAAATTCCTTCCAGCACCACATAATTGACGCCCTGCCGCGCCTTCACCCGCGCCCGCTCGTCGGTTTCGAGCGCGTCCCATTCCTCGTGCCAGGCGTTCACCACCGCCGGCCCGTAGGTTTCGGTCAGGCCGTAAACATGGATCACGTTGAAGCCTTCCGCTTCGAGCTTGCGGATCGTCGCGGCGGGCGGCGGCGCGGCGGCCGCGAAATAATTGACGACGTTCGGCAGCGGTTTCTTTTCTTCCGCCGTTGCGTTGATCAGGAAGCCCATCACGGTCGGCGCGCCGGCCATATGCGTCACTTTATGCTCGGCAATCGCGGCAAAGATGTTCGCCGCCGTCACGCGGCGCAGGCAGACATGCGTGCCCGCCACCACGCTCATCGACCAGGTGAAGCACCAGCCGTTGCAATGGAACATCGGCACCGTCCACAGATAGACCGAACTCCCCGTCATCCCCGCCGTCACGATGTTGCCCATGCCGAGCAGATAGGCGCCCCTGTGGTGATAGACGACGCCTTTCGGGTTGCCGGTCGTGCCGGAGGTGTAGTTGAGGCTGATCGCCTGCCATTCGTCGGCCGGCAATTGCCAGTTGAAATGCGGATCGCCCTTGGCGATGAAGCTTTCGTAATCCGTCTCGCCGATCTTCTCGCCCGGCCCGTCGTAAAAAGCATCGTCGATGTCGATGACGAAGGGCTTCACTTTCGCGAGCGCCAGCGCTTCTTTCGCGAGCCCCGCAAATTCCCGGTCGACGAACAACGCCTTCGCCTCGCCATGGTCGAGCATGAAGCCGATGGCCGCCGCGTCGAGCCGCGTGTTGATCGTGTTGACGACCGCCCCCGTCATCGCCGGCCCGTAATGCAGTTCCAGCATTTCGGGAATGTTCGGCGCGATCACCGCCACGGTGTCGCCGAGCCCGATCCCGCGTTCGGCCAGCGCCGAGGCGAGCTTGCGGCAACGCGCATAAAGTTCGGCGTAAGGCCGGCGCAGGCTCCCATGCACCACCGCGACTCTCTCCGGATAAACCTCCGCCGCCCGCTTCAGAAAGCTCAGCGGCGACAGCGGCTGGTGATTGGCCGGGTTCTTGTCGAGACCGGTTTCATAGGGGTTCGTCGTCATGGGCGGGCCTCGTGGCGCGGGGGAGGGGGGCGTTGGCCCCACGTTACCCAGCACGCGGGAGAGCGGCAAGGCGGCGTACCTCCAGATCTCCCTTCTCCGTCATTGCGAGGAGCGGCAAAGCCGCGACGCGGCAATCCATAGGGCGTTCGCCGCAGGGTGAGGCCCCATGGATTGCTTCGTCGGCTTTCAGCCTCCTCGCAATGACGGGAAAGTTTTGGCCTTGTGCAGATTTTGGGCACTGCCCAAACCACAAATAAAAATGTCACCCGGCGAAAGCCGGGGTCCATGGGCGGGCGCGTCAAAATACGCAAGTCAGATGGATCCCGGCTTCCGCCGGGATGACACTTGTGGGTATGACAGGGCTCAACATGTATCCTCGCCGTCCATGCTAGAATTCCTCCGCGAACAGGGAGGGCATGATGAGGCGCATACTTGGCATAGCCAGTTTTCTTCTCGCGGGACTCATGATCTTCTCCGCTATGTGGATGCTGACGGATGCACTGTTGCATCCGGGGCGACATGGCGGGGCCGAAGGAATTCCATTCCTCGCGCTTTGGCTGTTGTTTCCGCTTACCGCGGCAGTGGCGTCGACGTGCAACGGCCTCCATTTTCTTTACGGGTCGGTAGCAGGAACGCCCTTCCGGCGGCTGTTGCACCTCTCGAACCTCCTCTACCTTGCGTTTGCTGCCGTCTCCGTTTTGACGGTCCACTTCGTCGTGGCGTACCAGGCATCGACCATGAACATGCCTCTCCGGGATTATCTTGCGGGTCATCTCCCGGCGCTCACTCCTCTCCCGATCGTCGCCATCTACATGGTGCTGCTGTTCTGGCGCGGCGCCGTCACCGATCCGTCATCCGCTCCCCCGACTCCCTGAATCCATCTCTCCCGTGCTAAAACCTCCCCAACAATGAAAATGACGGGGAGCGGCAGCATGGGACGCTACAAGGACACCTACGACGCCTGGAAACAGGACCCGGAAGGCTTCTGGGCGGAAGCGGCCAAAGAGATCGACTGGTTCAGGCCCGCGACGAAAACCCTTGAATTCGAGAACGGTCTGTCGCGCTGGTTCGTCGGCGCGGAGACGAACAGCTGCTGGAACGCGCTCGACCGGCATGTGAAGGCGGGGAACGGCGAGCGCACCGCGCTCATCTATGACAGCGCCATGCTCGGCCGCGTCAAGAAATTCACCTATGCCGAACTGCTCGACAAGGTCGCGACCTTCGCGGGCGTGCTGCAAAGCCACGGCATAAAGAAAGGCGACCGCGTCCTCATCTACATGCCGATGGTGCCGCAGGCTGCCGTCGCCATGCTCGCCTGCGCGCGTCTCGGCGCGATCCATTCGGTGGTCTTTGGCGGCTTCGCGCCGAAGGAGCTCGCAACCCGCATCGACGATGCGACGCCGAAGCTGATCGTCTCGGCCTCCTGCGGCCTCGAGCCCGGCCGCGTCATCGCCTACAAGCCGCTACTCGACAAGGCGATCGAGATGAGCGCGCACAAGGTTTCGGCCACCATCATCTTCCAGCGCGAAATGGAGAAGGCGACGCTGGTCGCCGGCCGCGATTTCGACTGGAAGGATGAAATGGACAAGGCGGCCGCCGCCAATGCGCGCCCGGCTTGCGTCCCCGTCGCCGCCACCGATCCGCTTTACGTGCTCTACACGTCGGGCACCACCGGCAAGCCGAAAGGCGTGGTCCGCGACAATGGCGGTCATATGGTGGCGCTGAAATGGTCGATGAAAAACGTCTATGACATAAATTCTGGCGACACGTTCTGGGCGGCGTCAGATGTCGGCTGGGTCGTCGGCCATTCCTACATCGTCTATGGCCCGCTGCTGCAGGGCTGCACGACGATCCTCTTCGAGGGCAAGCCGGTCGGCACGCCCGATGCCGGCACCTATTGGCGCATCATTGCCGAGCACGGCGTCAAGGCGATGTTCACCGCGCCGACCGCCTTCCGCGCCATACGCAAGGAGGACCCGAAGGCCGAGTTTGTCGGCAAATACGATCTCTCGAAATTCGAGGTGCTCTATCTCGCCGGCGAGCGCGCCGATCCCGACACGATCCAGTGGGCCGAGAAGGCGCTTTCGGGTCGCCCGGTCATCGATCACTGGTGGCAGACCGAGAGCGGCTGGCCGATGGTCGCCAACCCGATGGGCATCGAGCGTCTGCCGGTCAAATACGGTTCGCCCACCGTGCCGCTGCCGGGCTACGAGATTCACGTCGTCGACGAGGCCTGCCGCCAGGTTGGCCCCAACACCACCGGTGCCATCGTCGTCAAGCTGCCGCTGCCGCCGGGCTGCCTGCCGACGCTCTGGCAGAACGAAGAGGGTTTCCGCGAAAGCTATCTCGCCGAGTTTCCGGGCTACTACAAGACGGCCGATGCCGGCTTCATGGACGAGGACGGCTATCTCTATGTGATGAGCCGCACCGACGACATCATCAATGTCGCCGGCCATCGCCTCTCGACCGGTGCAATGGAGGAAGTGCTGGCCGAACACCCGGATGTCGCCGAATGCGCCGTCATCGGCATAGCGGACGCGATGAAGGGGCAGGTGCCGGTCGGCTTCCTGGTTCTCAATGCCGGTGTCGCGCGTTCCGCCGGCGAGATCGAGCAGGAAGCCGTGCAGATGATCCGTGAACGGATAGGCCCCGTCGCCGCCTTCAAGACCGCGCTGATCGTGCAACGCCTCCCGAAAACCCGCTCGGGAAAGGTGCTGCGCGGCACGATGCGCAAGATCGCCGACGGCGAGAAATGGGACACGCCGGCCACCATCGACGACCCGGCGGTGCTGGGGGAGATCGAATCGGTGCTGAAGGCGGGGCTGGGACGGTAGGGGGTTCTCTGTTTTTCGTTTGCCCGTGCCGTCGATAAAAATTCAGTGTCACCCCGGCGAAAGCCGGGGCCCACTCGCAGCGCCTCTTGCCGCAGCTTTGAATGTTGTGCATCGGCGCTGACGCCATGCACAATCGCCCATGCTGAGGGAACCAATGGACCCCCTGAGTTCACAAACGAAGTGCAACACCAGCTTGGGCTTAAGGTGTTGCGAT
>NZ_CAXBIB010000024.1:0-40766 GCF_963975745.1 uncultured Parvibaculum sp.
CTTCAAGTGACGGACTCTACTCAAATCTGGAGGAAGTTCAGGGGCTCAGGTCAGACGATCAAATGGACGAAACAGACAAAATCCGAAGGAGCGCCCTTGAACGAAAGTATCTATCTTTCTTTGCGTTGGGTGAAGTTGTGCGCGAAGTGTGCCGGTTGCGAGAGCGTGACGAAGTAGAGTTTTTGCGTTCGTTCAGCAAACCAAAATGGCAGGACGAGAAATCCAAATCTCGATTTGTCGACGAAGCATTCAACTTGGCATGTGACATCGTTGTACAGGTTTATCAGGCGGCGAAAGAACATGGTCCATTTTTTGTTCATCGAAACTTCTTTAGAGACCAAGACACTTTAGCCCAAATCAGAAATGCAAGAGCTTCACGTCGAAGTCAGCTCAAGAACCTCGCTGACGATGGAAGATAGTCAATAGATTTATACCGAGAACCTCTCACTCCTTCGGAAATTCGAGCCCCATCTCGCGAAAGTGCGTACTACCCTGCGTATCAGACTGCACCCTCCCCCGTGTCGTCCCGCATCGGCGTCACCAGAATCTTGTCGATGCGGCGGCCGTCCATGTCGACGACTTCGTAGCTGTGCCCCTTGAACGTGAAGACCTCGCCCGTTTGCGGCAGATGCCCGAACTGCGAAAGCGCGAAGCCGGCAACCGTCTGGAAGTCGCCGTCGACGGTGCCGATATCGATCTGCGCCGCGAATTCGTCGACCGGCATTGCGCCGTCGACCAGCCACGAGCCGTCCGGCCGCTGCAGCATGATCTGTTCCGGTTCTTCGCCATGTTCGGGCAACTCGCCGGCAATCGATTCGAGAATGTCGGTCAGCGTCACGATGCCTTGCGTCGATCCGTATTCGTCGACGACGATGGCGATATGCATCTTGTCCTGCTTGAAGCGGTCGAGCAGCCGGAAGACTTCCTTGTTCTCCGGAACGACGGGCGCGCGCATCGTCACGCGGTCAAGCTCCAGCGCGCCGCCCCGCAGCGCGGCCGGCAACAGGTCCTTTGCGTGCACCACGCCCAACGTCTCGTCGATGGAGCCGTCGCAGACGAGAAAACGCGAATAGCGGTTCTCCGCCACCGTCCTGGCGATGGTTTCCGCATCGGCATCCCTGTCGATCCAGACGAGATCGACCCGCGGCGTCATGATCGCCCGCACCGTGCGGTCGGCAAGCCGGAGCACGCCCTCGATCATCTCGCGTTCTTGCGGCACGAAAACGCCGGCGCGCGTGCCTTCGGCGATCAGCGACTTCACTTCGTCCTCGGTCACCGTGGATTGCCGCGTGCCGTTGAGCCCCAGAAGCTTCAGCACCGCATCGATAGATACCTTGAGAACCCACACCGCCGGCGCCGCAACCAGCGACAGCAGCCGCATCGGCGGCGCGATTGCCGCCGCCACGCGCTCCGGGGCCAGCAGCGCGATCCGCTTGGGCACCAGTTCGCCGGCAACAAGCGACAGATAGGTGATCGACACGACGACGACGGCGATGCCGGCCGCGGGCCCGTATTCCGCCAGCACGGGGAATGTCGCAAGCCAGTCGCCGAGCCTCAGACCCAGCGTGGCGCCGCTGAAGGCGCCGGCGACGACGCCGACAAGCGTGATGCCGATCTGCACCGTGGCCAGAAACCGGCTCGGATCGTCGATCAGCGCCAGCGCCTGGCGCGCGCCCGCGCTGCCCGCCCGCGCCATCTGTTCGAGCCGCACCTTGCGGGAAGAAACGACCGCAAGCTCCGACATCGCCAGCACGCCATTGACGGCGATCAGAAGCAGCACAATCAGAAGTTCGATATAGACCATGGGTCTTTCGTTCACTCCTTCGGAAAGTCGAGCCCCATCTCGCGATAGCGTTCGCGGTCGTCCGACCAGTTCTCGCGCACCTTGACGAACAGGAAGAGATGCACTTTCGTCTCCAGCATCTCCTGCAATTCCTCGCGCGCCATCTGCCCGATGGTCTTGATCGTCTGCCCGCCCTTGCCCAAAGCGATCTTCTTCTGGCTGTCGCGCTCGACATAGATGACCTGCTGAATGCGGATCGAGCCGTCCTTCTTCTGTTCCCAGCTTTCGGTCTCGACGGTCAGCGAATAGGGCAGCTCGTCATGCAGCCGGAGAAAAAGTTTCTCGCGCGTGATCTCGGCCGCCAGCGACCGGAGCGGCACATCGGCCGCCTGGTCTTCCGGGTAATGCCACGGTCCTTCCGGCATCTGCGCCGCGATATGGCGCTTGAGATCCTCGACGCCGTCGCCGGTCAGCGCCGAGATCATGAAGGTCTCGGTGAAGATGCCGGTCGCGGTCAGCGCCGCCGCCGTCTTCAGCAGTTTTTCGCGGTCGCAGGCATCGGCCTTGTTCAGTACAAGGATGGCTTTCCGGCCTTGAGCTTTCAGCCCCTCGACGATGCGTTCGACATCGCTGTCGCGACCGCTCTCCATGTCGACCATCAGCACGATCAGGTCGGCGTCGCCCGCGCCACCCCAGGCGGCGTCCACCATCGCCCGGTCGAGCCGCCGCTTCGGCTTGAAGATGCCGGGCGTGTCGACAAAGACGATCTGCGTGTTGCCCGCCATCGCGATGCCGCGGATGCGCGCCCGCGTCGTCTGCACCTTGTGGGTGACGATCGCGACCTTCGATCCGACCATGCGGTTGAGCAGGGTCGACTTGCCGGCATTCGGCGCCCCGATTATGGCGACAAACCCGCAACGCTGCGGGTCCGTCCGGGTGGTCTGGTTTTCCATGCGAACTCTTTTGTGACAGTTTTTTGACAGTTGCGTGACAGAGGGGGGGTCAGTGCCAGACGCCCGCTGTCTCAAGCAGCGCCCTGGCGGCCGCCTGCTCCGCCTGCCGCTTCGAATTTCCTTTTCCGGTCAGTGGCTTGGAATCCCCGACCACGACCTCGACCGTGAATTCCGGCGCATGATCGGGCCCGCTGCGCGCTGTCTGTCGGTAGCTGGGCGCTGGCAGCCCCTGCGCATGCGCCCATTCCTGCAGCGCGGTCTTGGCGTCCTGCGGAATTTCCTCATGTTTATCAACAAGTTGCGCCCATTCTCGGGTGATGAACCGTGTCGCCGCCGCCATCCCGCCATCGAGATAGAGCGCCGCGATCAGCGCCTCGCAGCCATCGGCAAGAATGGCGGATTTCTGCCGTCCGCCGGCCTTTTCCTCGCCCGCTCCCATGATGATGAAGCGCCCGAGATCGATACGCGCCGCCACTTCGGCGCAGGCTTCCTTGCGGACCAACGCATTGAATCTGATGGCCAATTCGCCCTCGTCCGCATCCGGAAACAGGCGCAGCAGCCAGTCCGCGACCGCCAGTCCCAGCACCCGGTCGCCGAGAAATTCCAGCCGCTGGTAATTCTCCGGGCCGGTGCTCGGATGCGTCAGCGCCCGCGCAAGAAGGCCCTTGTCCTTGAATTCATAGGACAATTTCTTTTCGAGCGCGGCGCTCAATCGGTCCATCTGCCGATCCGCTCCCAGCGGATTGCCGAGGGCCATTTCCAGAATTGCCAGAACGAGGCGCTGCCATTGGCCGAGAAGAAAATGATCTCTGCCCGGCCCACCAGATTCTCGAAAGGCACGTATCCGACAGCATCCGGCACGCGGCTGTCGCTCGAATTGTCGCGATTGTCGCCCATCATGAAGTAATGGCCTTCAGGCACGATGTATAGGCCGGTGTTATCCCAGACACTGTTGCTGGTCATGTCCAGCGTAATATACGAAACCCCGTTGGGCAGCGTCTCCATATACTGTGGAATACGGCGCAGATTGCCCGAAGGACTGCGTTCGACGAAGTCGTCGACCCGCTGCCGTCGCACCGCGACATCGTTGATATAGAGCACGCCGTCCTTCATCTGCACGGTGTCGCCGGGCAAGCCGATGACCCGCTTGATGAAATCGGTTCGGTTGTCGACCGGCAGCTTGAACACGACGATATCGCCGCGCGCCGGCGTCGCGCCGAAGATACGGCCGCCAAAGAGCCCCGGGCTGAACGGCAGCGAATGCCGCGAATAGCCGTAACTGTATTTGGAAACAAAGAGATAGTCGCCAACCAGCAGCGTCGATTCCATCGAGCTCGAAGGAATGAAGAAGGGCTGGAAGAAGAAGGCGCGGATGACGAGCGCAATCAGCAGCGCATAGCCGACGGTCCGCAAGTTCTCGGCCAGCGAGCTGCTGCGCAGTTTCTTGGCATTTTCCATCATCGACATCTTCCGGCTCCCGCCCTCGAAAACGGCGGACCATACCACAATCGGCCGCCCCGTCTGCCCCCCGGGCTCACAGCCGCGGCACCGCAGAAATGATAACAAAAGCCTGTGCTTGCGGGTGATCGTCGGTGATCGTCAGATGGATGATGGCATCCATCCCTTCCGGCGTGATCTGTTCGAGCCGCAGCCGCGCACCGCCGGTCAGCGCCATGGTCGGCTGCCCCGTACGCAGGTTCACAACCCCCATGTCGCGCCAGAAAATCCCTTGCCGGAAGCCGGTTCCAAGCGCCTTCGAACAGGCTTCCTTGGCCGCGAAGCGCTTGGCATAGGAGGCCGCCCGCATTCGCCGCCCTTCGGATTTGCGCCGCTCGACATCGGTGAAGATCCGGCCGATGAACCTTTCGCCGAACCGCTCCAGCGTCTGCTCGATACGCCTTATGTCGATGATATCGTTGCCGATTCCGAGGATCATGCCCGCGCCTCCAGAGCCGGCCGCGCCGCGTCCATCACCGCCCGCATGCGCCGGATGCTTCCCTCCAGCCCGGTGAAGATCGCTTCGCCGATCAGGAAGTGGCCGATATTGAGCTCCATCAGTTCGGGAATCGCGGCAATCGGTGCCACCGTGTCGAATGTCAGCCCGTGCCCGGCATGAACCTCGAGCCCCATCGTGGCGCCATTGCGCGCCGCCTCGGCAAGTCGTGCCAACTCCGTGTCGCGCTTGACATTTTCCTGCGCAAGCGCGGCGTCGCAATAGGCGCCGGTATGCAGTTCCACAATATGGGCGCCCAGCGAACGCGCCGCTTCGAGCTGTCGGGTCTCGGCGTTGATGAACAGCGAAACGCGAATCCCCTTGTCGGAAAGCCGCGCAACGAAAGGCGCCAGATGGTTGTGCAGCCCTGCCGCATCCAGACCGCCCTCGGTCGTCACTTCCTCGCGGCGTTCCGGCACGATGCAGCAGGCATGGGGCACATGGCGTAGCGCGATGTCGAGCATTTCGGTCGTTGCCGCCATTTCAAGGTTGAGCGGCAACCCGATTTCGCCCTTCAGCCGCGCAATATCGCCATCGCGTATATGCCGCCGGTCTTCGCGCAGATGCGCAGTGATGCCATCAGCCCCGGCTACGGCCGCAACCATCGCGGCGCGCACAGGATCGGGATGTTCGCCGCCGCGCGCATTCCGGATGGTCGCGACATGGTCGATATTGACGCCGAGGCGAAGATGCGAAGCCGGGCTCATGCCTGCCCTTTCGATGTTCCGTCCATGATCACTCCCGGGTTTCGCCCGTGGGCGGTTGCGGGTCGAGAAAGGGCCTCAGCGTCAGCGCGCGCTCGGCGAGCCGCCGCCGGCGTCTCAACTGATAGGCCTCCACACCGCTCCGCGTCACGACATAGCTGATCGACCCCATGACGATACCGACTGGAATGGCGCCCACAGTCAGCGGAACCAGCAGCGGCAGGATCATGTCGAAAGCGCGATCGCTCTGCAGCGTTTCGGCAATATCGGGGTCCACCCCGGCCGGCGCGCCAACCATGTAGCGGCCGACTTCGTAGACGACGAACCAGATGGCGGGGAAGGTCAGCGGATTGCCGACAAAGGTACCAATCGCGCTGGCAATCAGATTGCCGCGCAAGATCCAGGCGACCATCATCGCTATCAGAATGTGAAATCCGAGAAACGGGGTGCAGGACGCAAAGACCCCCGCAGAGAATCCCATCGCAATGGCGTGCGGCGTTCCCGACAAGCGCCACACCCGCCGCCATCCATACTGGATTGCACGCTTCCAGCCCGCACTTGGCCAGAACGTCTCGCGGAGTTTCCGCAACGGGTGAAGTTCGACGCGGCGCCGAAACACGGGAGCCGTCTCCTCTACGCGATGCCGCGACTGCCGGGCTTGACGGCGGGCAATGCCGCAAGTTCCTTCGGCAGCCTGTCAGCCGGATAAGCCGGTATGTCGATCTGAGCAAGTGAAATGAGCTTGGTCCCGACCTTCGCCTTCCCGCCGGAACGGTCGATGAGACAGGCAGCAGCCACGACCCTCGCACCTGTCTTGCGGATCGCCTGAATGCACTCGCGCGACGACAGTCCGGTTGTGACAATGTCCTCCACCATCACGACCCGCATGCCCCGTGTCAGCGGAAATCCGCGTCGCAGCACGAACTCGCCCTTCTCCCGCTCGACATACATTGCCGGGACTTTCAGGTGGCGCGCGGTTTCATAGCCCGGAATGATCCCTCCGACAGCAGGCGAAACAACGGCATCGATCGGACCATCGACCGCGTCCTCGATCTTCGCTGCCAGTGCCTTGCAGAGGCGGGCCGTCCGTTTCGGGTTCATGAAGACAAGCGCCTTCTGC
This sequence comes from uncultured Parvibaculum sp., assembly GCF_963975745.1. Lineage (NCBI taxonomy): Bacteria > Pseudomonadati > Pseudomonadota > Alphaproteobacteria > Hyphomicrobiales > Parvibaculaceae > Parvibaculum > uncultured Parvibaculum sp. The sequence goes on from NZ_CAXBIB010000024.1 coordinate 6,554, forward strand.
AGAAACACCGGGCTGTGCAGCCCCGATGACAGGATGAAATGCCCTTTCAGCAGCGCACCGGCTTTTTCGAATTCTTTGAGAACCTTGGCTTCTTTCATGGGGTGTTCACCGGCTTTCAGGCATGGAGACTAAGGGTATCAGTGTCGGGGACGCGCGACGGTATTGACGCAGGACAGACCGTTCAACGCCGACATGATGCGCGTCAGATGTTTGATATCCCGAACATCGAGATCGATTTGCAGATCATAGAAGTCGGCATCGCGCTGCGTCAGCGTCAAATTTGAAATATTGCTTCCGTAATCGGCAATCAGCGTTGCAATGTGGCCGAGAGAGCCGACTTCGTTCCGCGCCGTCACGCGCAGGCGCGCCTGGAATGTCTGCGGAACTTCCGGATCGATATCCCAGGTCACATCGATCCAGCGCGACGGCTCGCTGTCGAATTTCTCAAGTGTCGGCGCATCGATCGGATAAACCGTGATGCCTTCGCCGGGCATCATGATACCGACAATGCGCTCGCCCGGCAGCGGGAAGGTCTCCGGCGCAAACTGGATGCCAAGGCCCGCACCACGGCCGGTCACACGCACGGCACCGTTGCGCTCGTCCCTTCCGCTCCCTTTTCCAACTCGCTTGCGCGCTCGCTTCGCAACCGGCTCCTCGGGATAGACCGTATGCAGAACCTGCACCGGACTGAGCGTACCGTCACCGACCGATGCGAGCAGATCGTTGACGTCCGATTTGCGGAGCGGGCCGAGCGCGCGCTCGAAAATCGTGTCCGATGCGTCCTTGCCGGCGGCCTCGAATGCGCTCTTGAGAATCTGTCGTCCAAGGCGACTGAATTCGGATTGCTTTGCTGCCCGTATCGAGCGCCGGATGGCCGAACGGGCCTTGCCTGTGGCAACGAATGCCTCCCACGCTGGCGCCGGCCGCTGAACCTGAGAACGAACGATTTCGACTTCATCGCCGTTCTCGAGTCGGGTGCGCAGCGGCATGTGCCGGCCGTTGATCTTGCAGCCGACACAAGTATCGCCGATCTCGGTGTGGACAGCATAGGCAAAATCGATCGGCGTCGCACCACGCGGCAGCGTGATGAGGAGGCCATTCGGCGTAAAGCAGAAAACCTGATCGGAAAACATCTGAAGCTTGGTGTGCTCCAGGAATTCCTCAGGCGTTCCGCCATGCTCGAGCATTTCGATCAACTGGCGGAGCCAGCGGAACGTTGCAGCAAACTCGCCTGACGCGTCGGTATCGACCGGGCCTTCCTTGTAGAGCCAATGGGCGGCAATACCGTACTCGGCAATCTCATGCATCTTGCGCGTCCGGATCTGAACCTCCGCACGCTTCTTCTGGGGGCCGATCATTGTCGTATGAATTGATCGGTAGCCATTGTTCTTCGGCGTCGAGATGTAGTCCTTGAACCGGCCAGGCACCATCGGCCATGACGTGTGCAATATACCGAGCGCACGATAGCAGTCCGGCACATCATCGACGACGACCCGAAACCCGAAGATGTCGGAAAGCTGCTCCAACGAAATGCCGCGACGCTCCATCTTGCGCCACATCGAATAGGGACGCTTCTCTCGCCCGATCACCTCAGCCGAAAGCCCCTCGTCTTGCAGCTTCGCCTCGATCTCGTCGGCAATCTGCTTGACCGTGTCGCCGCTTTCCTCGCGGAACTCATTGAGCCGCTTCAGCAGAGCCTCGCGCGCCTCAGGATTGAGTTCCTTGAATGCAAGGTCCTCAAGTTCCTCACGGATCTCCTGGATACCCATGCGCCCGGCAAGCGGCGCATAGATCTCCATGGTCTCCTGCGCGATGCGCTGCCGCTTGTCGACGGAATCGATGAAATGCAGCGTCCGCATGTTGTGCAGACGATCGGCAAGCTTGACCAGCAGAACGCGAATATCGTTCGACATCGCAAGCAGGAACTTGCGGAAGTTTTCGGCCTGTTTCGATCGCTCGGAGGTAAGCTCGAGACGCGTCAGCTTGGTGACGCCATCGACGAGACCGGCAATCTGAGCACCGAACAGCTTTGTCAGCTCGTCCATCGTCGAACCGGTATCTTCCATCGTGTCGTGCAGCAATGCCGTCACAATGGTTGCGGTATCGAGCTTCAGATCGGTCAGGATGCCGGCGACTTCGATCGGATGCGAGAAATAGGGGTCGCCGCTGGCGCGCATCTGGCTGCCATGCTGCTTCATGGCATAAACATAGGCACGGTTGATCAGGGCTTCGTCCGCTTTCGGATCGTAGCCGAGCACGCGATCAACGAGCTCATACTGACGCAACATTCATCGAATCTCCCGCGCCGTATCTTGCAGACTTCCTGTCATCGCCGACACCGTACACCACAAACGAAAAGCGCCGCCCCTTACCTTCCGGCCGGGCGGCGCTCAAACCGATTGACGTCTGCGCTGGGGCCAAGCCCTCCTCGCCCGCTCTCAGTCTTCCCCGTCCATATCATCGGCATCGGCCGATTTCTGTTGCGGCGAGTCGATCTGGCTCTGTATCGCCCGCAACAGCTCTTCTTCGCTCATGCGGTCGGAAGAGCCCTCAGCCGCACCGAAGGTGTCGGCGACTTCGCCCCCCGCTTCGCCCGAGATCAGAAGCTGCATGTTCTCGACTTCGGGTTCTTCCGTCTCGACGCGGCTCTGCATGCTGCTGATCAGATCTTCGCGCAGGTCCTCCGGCAGGATGGTCTTGTCGGCGATCTCGCGCAGTGCCACGACCGGGTTCTTGTCGTTATCGCGCTCGACCGTCAACTCGGCACCAGCCGACATGGCACGCGCCCGATGCCCTGAGAGCAAAACGAGCTCGAAACGGTTGGGGACCTTGTCGACACAATCTTCAACGGTCACGCGGGCCATTGCAAAAACTCCAGTATGGGCGGGAACCTGATTTGGCCCTTTATGTAGGGGGCAGAATAGCGGAAAGCAAGCAGGAACAGGCATTTAGAAGCAAATCCGGGACAATTTCAGTCCACCAGACGCACAATACCCCCCAACGCGGCTGCCGGCAGCCTTCGGATCAGCTGGTCAATCGGCTCGCCCGTTACCGGATGGTGCCAGCCCGGGGCTAGGTCGCGAAGCGGCAGCAGCACAAAGGCACGCTCGGTCATGCCGGGATGGGGTAACGCCAGCGGCAGCGGCCCGATGCCGACTTCGGGACCACGCAGCCCCGACGCCGGCACGATCACGCCCCGATAATCCAGCAGATCGAGATCGAGCGTTCGCGCGCCCCAGCGATCCCGCCTGACCCGCCCGAATAGGTCTTCGATTCGGTGAAGGACAGCCAAGAGTGACGCCGGGGGCACTGCCACCTCAATCTCAACCACAGTATTTACATAATTATCTTGTATATACTTCGAAACTGGCGGCGTCCGGTACAGAGGCGCCCGTCTGGAAACGCGAAGACCGAAGGCGGGAAAGATCCGGAGCGCCGCCTCGATCGTCCGGTGTGGCTCCCCAGACGAACTCGCCAGATTGCCACCCAGCGCTACCAGCACCCTGCCGGTCGTGGCAGCAGACTGCTTCATGCTGTTGACGGCAATATCGGTCACGAGCTTTCACCCTGAATGTGCGCCGCAAGGGCTTGCCGGGAGATGGCTCGTGGCCTTATTGCTGTTGCCGCACATCGGCCTGCCATTTAATTCCACTTTCAGATTTTTCGAACGCAAACATATAGAAACAAAGGGGTTTCAGATGATTTTTTATGCGCATGAACGCATGGCACTTTTCATCGACGGGGCCAATCTCTATTCGGCAGCCCGCGGACTGAACTTCGATATCGACTACAAGCGCCTGCTTGATTACTTCCGCGCCAAAGGCACCTTGATTCGCGCCTTCTACTACACGGCCCTGCTCGAAGATCAGGAATATTCGCCGTTGCGACCGTTGATCGACTGGCTCGACTACAATGGCTATTCAGTCGTCACAAAGCCGGCCAAGGAATTCACTGGAGCCGACGGTCGCCGCCGCGTCAAAGGCAATATGGACATTGAGCTTGCCATCGATGCGCTCGAACTGGCCGACAAGATCGACCACTTCATCCTTTTTTCCGGCGACGGCGATTTCCGTCGTCTGGTCGATGCAGTCCAGCGCCGCGGCAAGCGCGTGACGGTCGTCTCGACCATGCGAAGTCAGCCGCCAATGATCGCCGATGAGCTGCGGCGCCAGGCCGATCAGTTCATCGAACTGGAAACGTTGCGCGATGCGGTCGGCCGGGCCCAGACCGAGCGACCAGCGCCCGCTATGCGCAATGACATCGACTACGAGTATGATGACGACGATGAGGGTCTCGACCGGCCGGCCAGGGGCTGATCCGGGGATGACGAAAGGACTCCCAGCCGAAGCCCCGCATGATTGTCAGCTTTGCCCGCGCCTCGTCGCCTATCGCCGCGAGAATGCCGCCACACATCCGGACTGGTTCAACGGAGCCGTGCCATCCTTCGGTACGGATACGGCGCGACTACTGATTGTCGGCCTGGCACCGGGGGTACAGGGTGCGAACCGGACAGGCCGCCCCTTCACCGGCGACTATGCCGGCGATCTGCTCTACGCGAGCCTGCTGGAGTTCGGCTTCGCGAAGGGAACCTATGCATCGCGTCCCGACGACGGTCTGGAGCTTGTCGACGCCATGATCACCAATGCAGTGCGCTGTGTGCCGCCGCAGAACAAGCCGACACCGGCTGAAGCGCGGAATTGCCTCGGCTTTCTCACTGCGCGTATTGCGGCACTGCCTCGCCTCAAGGCCATTCTGGCACTTGGCCGCATCGCACATGATGCGGTTCTGTCGGCCGAAGGCATGAAACGTTCATCTGCCACGTTCGGGCACGGTGCAACTCATGAACTCGGTAGCGGCCTGCGCCTTTTCGACAGCTATCATTGCTCACGCTACAATACCAACACGCGCCGCCTGACCGAGGAAATGTTCCACACGGTCTTTGCCGATATCCGCAAGTACCTGAACTAAACTAGCCCTTTTCACGCAACAGTCGCGCCTTGTCCCGCGCCCAGCTGCGCTCCTTGAGCGTTTCGCGCTTGTCCGCGAGCTTCTTGCCCTGGGCCAGCCCGATTTCGACCTTCACCATGTTGCGTTCATTGAAATACATCTTTAACGGCACGACGGTCATGCCCTGTCGCTGCATTGCATTGACGAGTTTTTCGATTTCACGCTTGTGCAGCAGCAACTTCCGCGGCCGCCGCGTCTCGTGGTTGAACTGGTTGGCCTGCAGATAGACCGGGATATAGGCATTGACGAGCATGATCTCGCCGCTCTTCGTCGCCTGTGCATAGGCCTCGTTGAGACTGCCCTGGCCAGCGCGCAACGATTTGACCTCCGAACCCTTGAGTTCGATACCAGCTTCAAACGTTTCAGAAATGCTGTAGTTGAAGCGCGCCTTGCGATTATCCGCAATGATCTTCCGGCCATCTCCGGCCTTTTTCTTGGCGCCGCCACTCTTTGAGGACATGGATCCCCGGCCTTTCTATTGGCCGTCTCAGTTGATCAGTCCGGCGACCCGCATGGCCTCACGAACCTTCTGTTCAGCGGCGCCGGTCGCCGGCATCAAGGGCAAGCGCAACTCATTGGCACAAAATCCGAGCAGGCTCATCGCGTATTTGGCCGGCGCAGGATTGGGGTCGACAAACAAGGCATGATGCAATGGCATCAGGCGATCCTGAATCTCGATCGCCTTCCGGAAGTCGCCGGCAAGCGTCGCCCCCTGGAACTGGGCGCAAAGCGCCGGCGCAACATTGGCAGTTACGGAAATACAGCCGACGCCGCCATGTGCATTGAAGCCCAGCGCGGTAGCATCTTCGCCCGAAAGCTGACAGAAATCCGTCCCCATCGCCTGCCGTTGCTGGCTGACCCGCGCCAGGTTTGCCGTCGCATCCTTCACGCCGACGACATTCTTCAGCTCGAAGAGCCGCGTCATGGTTTCAAGATTGATGTCGACAATGGTCCGGCCGGGAATGTTGTAGAGAATGATCGGGATATCGACCGCATCGTTGACCGCCTTGAAATGCGCGTAGATACCTTCCTGGGACGGCTTGTTGTAATAGCCGGTCACACTGAGGACGGCATCTGCGCCGATATCCCTGGCAAAGCGCGTCAGTTCGATCGCCTCAAGCGTATTGTTCGAACCCGCCCCGGCGATCACCGGCACCCGTCCCTTGGCCGTCTTGACGCACAACTCGACGACACGCTTGTGTTCGTCATGGCTCAACGTCGGCGACTCGCCCGTGGTCCCGCAGGGAACCAGCCCGTGGGTGCCCTGCTCGATCTGCCATTCGACCAGTTTGACGAACGCAGCCTCATCCACCGCGCCGTCCCGAAACGGCGTTATGAGCGCGACATACGATCCCTTGAACATGGCCCTGGCTCCATTGTCCCGAACAACCTTTCGGGCGGTAAATACTTCGGCGGTTCCCGAAGGCGCGCAAGATACCCATAAGCGGTCCCAGCGGCAAGAAAACTGCCGTCTTTCAGGCCTTGTGGGCTATTGTCGGAACCGTTAGCACATAGGTAGTCTCGACGGTGGATAATCCTTGGAACCGGGCCGTTGGGACCGGCCGTGACCGGCACCGAAACCGGAAGCCGCCGGGTGTCCTGTCGGGGGCATCCCGAGGCGTCCGAGCGTCTCTGGGGTTTTGGAAACGCATAGTGGCAAGCAAGGTGGAATTCGGCCTGACGAGACATGCGCGGTCTGCGGCGATTGCCGTGGCCTGCCTTGTGCTGGCGACCGCGAGCGCGGCAGCGTCTGCAGTGCCTCTGTCCCGCCCGGACGCTCAAAGGTCCGGATCAGGTACCCTGGCCGCGGCAAGCGTTTCGCCAACCCGCGCCGCCGCCTCGACCACCGCTGCGGTATCGCAACTCAGCGCCGCCGATCTAGGCGCGGCACGCGATGCCTTTGCCGAGGCAGACCGGGCGAACTGGACGGCCACGCGGCAGCATGCGGCACGCATTTCGGACCCCGTTGCCGCCAAACTGGTGCTCTGGACCCGGCTTCTCGCCGAAAACAGCGGTGCAACATTTGCCGAAATCACCACTTTCCGTGAGCAAAATCCCGACTGGCCGCGTATGGGCGTGCTGGCTCTTCGCGCCGAAAATGCCCTGCTGGCCTACCCCATGTCGAACAACGACGTTCTGGCCTGGTTCACAGCCAATCCGCCCGTTACCGGCGAAGGCAAGATTCGCTTCGGCAAGGCACTTGTCGAGACCGGGAAAACCGACCAGGGCGCCACATGGATTCGACGCGCCTGGATCGATCATGATTATTCGGCAGCGCGCCAGAAGGAAATTCTGACGGCTTATGGCAGCCACCTCGATACCGAGACACAGAAAGAGCGCCTCGGCCGACTGCTGTGGGAACAGCGCACAACGGATGCGCGCACCATGGCAGGCCTTGTCGGACAGGACGCCCGAACGCTCGCCGATGCACGTATCCAGCTCAGTGCGGGCTCCAACCAGGCCGGTGCCGCACTTTCACGTGTTCCGGATCTGCTCCGTACCGACCCGGGTCTGCTGTACGACCAGGTGCGTTATGAACGCCGTCGCGGCAACGACCATACCGCGCTGCCGCTGTTGCTGACCGCGCCGACAGAACCGCACAAGATGGTTCGTCCCGATATCTGGTGGGTCGAACGCAAGATTCTGGCGAGGAAAGCACTGACCAGCGGTCTCTATCAACAAGCGTACGAACTTAGCGCCGCCCACGGTCTGACCGAAGGCGTCGAATTTGCCGAAGGCGAATTCATGGCCGGCTGGATCGCACTGCAGTTTCTCAACAAGAGCGACATTGCGCTCGGGCACTTCAAACGGCTCGGCGACGGTGTCTCGACGCCGATCAGCAAGGCGCGCGCATACTACTGGAGTGGCCGGGCCGCCTCTGCTGCCGGTAAAAAGGAAGAGGCAACTGGCTATTATCGGCAGGCCGCGACCTATCCCGTCAGCTTTTACGGCCAACTCGCAACAGCCGCCTTGGGTGGCCAGGGCGGCGACGGCAAGCTGCATTTACCGGCAAACCCGGCCCGAACGGCGGATTCCAGACAGCGCTTCGATAAACGGGAACTGGTGCGCGCCGCGCGCATCCTCCAGGACCTCGATCGCGAACGCACACGCTGGACCGTGATGCTGCATCTCGCCGATACATTGGCCGATCCGGCCGAACTGGCCGCCCTGTCCGATCTTGCCCGCAGCTTCGGCGATCAGAAATTGTCGCTGCGCATCGCCAAATCAGCTGCATCGCGCAACATCATCCTTCCCGACCACGCATACCCGACCAGCTTGATGCCGCAATGGACCCACAAGGGCCCGCCCGTCGAAACGGCCTTGGTCTATGGCCTGTCGCGGCAGGAAAGCGAATTCGACCCGAAGGCGTTGAGCCCGGCCGGCGCGCGCGGTCTGATGCAGTTGATGCCGGGCACCGCACGCATCGTCGCGCGACAGATCGGGGTGCCCTACGCGGCCAGCAGGCTGACGGATCCGGTCTACAACGCGACGCTGGGTGCCGCCCATCTCGGCGACCTGATCGAAAATGAGTTCGGCGGGTCCTACATCATGAGCATTGCTGCCTACAACGCCGGCGGCGGACGCGTCCGTCAATGGGTCAACCAATTTGGCGATCCCCGCTCAACCGCCGTCGACCCGATCGACTGGATCGAGACGATTCCCTTCTCGGAGACACGAAACTACGTTCAACGGGTCATCGAGAATCTCGAGGTCTATCGCAGCCTCTTGTCCGGGAACGCACAGCCAGCCCGCATCGCCGACGATCTGCGGCGCCATACGGGAGCGCCGATCACGACACCTGCGCCGACGCCACGCCCAACGGGCGTACCGCTGCCACCGCCCTCCGCAACGCCGACGGCTTCGTCCGCCTCGATCCCTGCACCGATAGCGCCACCGGAAGGGGCTGCCGCCATGGCACCGGTCGTCGAGGACGACGAACGCTCCGCTGTCCGCTAGAAACCGCTGAGATTGATTCTTGCCGCCTCGTCATGTCTTGCCCATGATCCCCGATCTCAATCGGTCAGGAGACGTAAATGGCGAAGCCTCCCATTCGTGAAATTTTCTACACCAGTCAGGATGGCTTGAAGCTCTTCGCACTTGAGTACGGCGAACGCACCGCGAAAGGCGTTCCGGTCATCTGCCTGCCGGGCCTCACGCGCAACTCAAAGGACTTCGAGCCTCTGGCCAGACATCTGTCCCGGCGTCACCGGGTTCTCTGCCCCGATTTCCGTGGCCGCGGCCGTTCCAAATATTGCGAAAACTGGGCCGACTACACACCTGTCCACGAGATGATGGATACGCTCGACCTGATGGGGGCGGCAGGTCTCCCGCAGGCCGTTTTCGTTGGAACGTCCCGCGGCGGTATTGTCACCATGCTTCTCGCCGCCTTCCGGCCCAATGTCATCAAGGCGGCGATTCTGAATGACATCGGTCCGGAAGTTGATCCGAAAGGCATTGAACGCATCGCGGGATATGTCGGCCTGATGGAGGTTCCTTCAACATGGGACGAAGCAGCGGTCAAACTGCGCATGATGAACGAGCGCGAATTTCCGAATCTTTCTGCCGAGCAATGGCGAACCTTTGCACGCCGTACCTTCACCGAAGAAGCCGGCACGCCGAAGCTCGACTACGATCCGAAAATCGGCATGGCCATGCGCAAGGGGCTTGAAGCGTCGAAGGGTGAAATAGCCACCATGTGGCCGCAATTCAAGGTGCTGGCACAGAAGCCGGTTCTTGTCGTAAGAGGCGAAAACTCCGATCTGCTGACGGCCACCATTGTCGAACGAATGCTGGCGGAACATCCCGGCATGAAATCCGTCGTCGCCCGCGACAGAGGACATGCCCCATTCCTTGACGAACCTGAAGTGCTGGCGGCCATAGACGACTTCCTGAAGAACGATATTCACTGATCGGCATCATTCGTTACGAATAACCTCATCGGCTACGTTCACATCGGCCGTCGACGAACTGGATTCCGGCATGGTCAGCGCATCCCGTGCTGCCTTGAATCGAGCGGCCGACCGGACGACATGATGTGCAATGCGGCGCATAAGGTCGGCCTCTCGCATGGCATCGTCGAGATAGGCAAGATGCTTGAGGTCGCCCCGCGATGCTGCCGACAGAACGAATTGCTTGGTGGCCTGATAGCCGTCTTCGAACTGACGTCCCTGCGCCCCCAGCCAGTCGGCCTCCACCTGATCGTCAAGCAGACGACTGTCCTGCATCAGCGCAACAAGTGCATTTCTGTAGGATTCGACACGCTCCCGCACCAAGGATGGCATGCGTGATTCGGTCGCCACGAAAGACATCGCATTTCTCATTTCATGCACAATCGCGTTGCAATGCTGCAGCGCGCGCAGAAGATGAGCCAGCGCATCCGGCAGTCCAGACGTGAGGCGGGCCTCGGAAAGCGTCGCAGCATAGCTGCGGATCGAGTCGGCCAGAGACTCGAAAACGATGAAGCGGCTTCGGAGCATCGACTCCTTTCGTACCGGGTCATTCAGATATGACGCACTGCCTTCAAGCACGATTCCACTTAATCGCCGCATCTCGAGCATCAGACTTTCGATTGCCAATGTCGGCATGTCGACCAGTGTCTGGTCCAGATGCTGTGGCCGCGCTTCATTTTCTTCCTGGGAAACAAACAGCCCCTTGAGCCAGGCAATCAGGTCGTCTGCCCACATCCAGATGACCAGCAACCCGGCCACATTGAATAGCGTATGGAAGATGGCCAGTGTCATCGCCGGACCGGGCAGCGTTAAACCGGTGGTCTTCAGCCAGGAAAGCGTGAGGAAGAAAACCGGCATGATCAGCAAGGCGATCGACGCCGAGAGCAGATTGAAAACAAAATGGCTTGCAGCAACCCGTTTCGCGTTCGATGTCGCATCGAGAACGGCCACTACGCCGGTGACAGTAGTGCCGATATTCGCACCGATCACCATTGCCGCGCCGCTTTCGATACCGATCAGCCCACCAGATACCGCAGACAGAGCAATCGCAATTGAAGCGCTTGATGACTGCGCCATGGCAGTGACACCGAAGCCGGCCAGCACAAATGCAAGATAATGCAGGAACCCGCTGCCGCTGAACGCATCCAGCTGCAACCCGGCCGCAACACCCTCGAATGAATCCTTCAGGACCGATACGCCGAGAAAAAAGATACCGAAGCCCGCAATTGCCTCACCAATTGCACCACGGCTGCGCCCGGGCGCCGTCAGACGCAGGATCATCCCGATCCCGATCGCGGGAAGCGCCATGAACTTGATGTCCACATTGAATCCAACCGCCGAAACGATCCAGCCGGTCATGGTGGTGCCAACCGCACTCCCGAAAATCACCCAAACGGCATGCCCGAGCGTCAGGACACCCGCATTGACGAAGCCGATGGCTGTGACAGTGACGGCACTCGACGATTGAACCAGGGCCGTTAGCGCAAAACCGGCCAGAAGCCCCTTCGCCCGTGTGTCGGTCCAGCGCTCGAGAATCTGCTTCAACGACGGCCCGGCGGCGACCTTGAGCCCGTCGGTCATCAGCCACATGCCGACGAGAAAAAGCCCCAATCCCCCCAGAAGGCCGGTCGCGCTTTCGATGCTCATCAAATGATCCTCGTCCCACCATATCAATTATCGCAACTTCCGGAGGCGAAGGAAGGGCCTCGCCCGTCAGCCCCGCGATGCCACCAGCATCCGCCGTACACCCTTCTGAAATTCGAACGGCACTTCCTGCAACGCACAGCGCACACCATCCCGGTCCAACGCCCGCATCACGCCCGGCAAATGGCTCGACGGTCGACCGTCGAGATTGAACAACGGGAAAATCCGCACCTCATCTGCAACGCGCAGAAGTTCCAGTACGGCGGCCACATGAAAATCGAAATCAAGCACATCGCCATAGAGAAAGAGAAGGTGCGAGGAAAGCGCCAACCTGAACGAGCCATCGGCAAACGGCAGATTGGGCAGCGACGCAGGCATATAGCGCCCCGTCGCCTTTCCCGCTTCGAAGTCGGCCAGAAACAGCGCCAGCGCCTCCCGCCGCAGCCGATGAACGGCTTCCTCCGAGCCATAATAACTCCAGTTGAAACGATAGGCAGCACGGCGTATGCCCTCGCGCATCGCGACCGCGGCCGCCTCGAATTGAGCGGCAATAGCCTCGCCTGGAAAGCGGTAAAGCGGGTCTGCTGCGACGACCCGCATCCCCACCGACGCAGCCTCCACCGCAAAGGACGATGGCCCGCCCCCCACATCCAGCACCGGGCCAGCCCCGGCCATGTCGTCGAGCGCAAAGAACGCCTGATACTCCCGGAGACGCCGTCCCCACGGCACGACGCCGTCGAGATCGAACTCCGGCAGTGAAATACGCTGCATTTCCGTGACCATCTTCAGCTCCTCGAAATCCGGAACCGCATCCGGGAGGCGCCTTCGATGGAAAACCGCAAACGAAAAGGCCGCCTCCAGCGGGGGCGGCCTTGTCCGGGTCAAACGACAGACGACGAACCGGGGCCACCCTCTAGGTGGTCCACCATGCGCCATTGATGCGGATCGGTTCGATCATCGTCCTGTCCTTGCGCCGGGATATCCGGCGGCGGCAAATCTATGCCCACGGCCTCATTTTGCCAAGCGGTAATGCATGACGCCCCAGGCGAGATAGCCCTTGTCGGCCCCGTCCACCCAATGTCCGAGCCCCTTGATCATATTGTCGAGATAGTCGCGGGACGCAATGTCCGACAGCCGTTCGTAACCCTCGGTCAGCTCGCGGGCGACCCGCGCATAGTGCCGGCGAAGCTGATGCGTCATCTCTCTGACTTCGACCTTCTCGAATCCGCGCGCCGAAAGTTCCGTCTCGTAGAAGCCGAAGCTGCCGAGCGTTTCGAGATGGATACGGTCAAGGATCGGCTGCAATACGCCGTCAGGGCAATCGTCCGCCTGCATCGGATCGGTAAAGATGAATTGCCCGCCGGGTCTCAGCACCCGAGTCACTTCATCGAGAACGCGCCGCCTGTTGCCACTGTGGAGGATCGCATCCTGCGACCACACGAAGTCGAAGCTCTTGTCGTCTGCCGGAATGTTCTCGAAATCGCCATGCAGAACGTCGACCAATCCGTCGAGCCCCGCCTTGTGCGTCAGCTCGCGGTTGAGCCGGTTCTGCGTCTCACTGATGTTGACGCATGTCACATGGCATCCCCGCGTCTTTGCCAAATGCCGCGCCGCGCCGCCATAGCCCGCACCGATGTCGAGCACACGATGCGCCGGCCCTAGCCCCTTCAGCATCGACGCCAGCGTTTCGTCGTTGCGATGACTCGCCGCGACGATCGGCTCGTCATCGTTTTCGTACATGCCGATATGGATGTCTTCACCGCCCCAGACATGGAAATAGAACGCGTCCGCATCCGGGCTGTCATAATAGGCCTCAGCCTGTTCGACCGCCGTTGATCTAGCTTTCGCCATGATAGGTCTTCTCCGCAACATGGATGAAAAAGTCGGCTTCCTCGTCCTTGTAGGTTTCCTGGAAGTCGCCATAGGTCACGACTTTCTGGAATCCTATTTCGTGCATCAACCGTCGCGTATAGTTCTTGCGCAGCGGAAACATGTTGAGGTGGTAGACACTCTTGTCGGGAAACTCGTATCGGAATCGGGCAAGACTCTCGTCGACATGCTCAGGCTCGGCCGTCACCTGGTCGCCGCAATAGTAATATTTGTGCTTGGTGCTGAAACCATTGTCGAGGATGGCGTCGTAGTTGCGTTGATCGAGAATCAGCAGTCCGTCGTGCTTGAGTGCGGCATAGAATTCGGCCAACGCCCGGCGCCTGTCGCGTTCTTCGAAGAGATGCGTAAACGAGTTCCCGAGACAGATGATGGCATCGAACTTTCCGTGTACATCCTTGTTGAGCCAGCGCCAGTCGGCATGAACCGTCTGCAGCACGAATCCATGATCGCGTCCATTGGCGAAGGCCTTGGCCAGCATTTCGGCGCTTCCATCGACGCTCGTCACATCGAACCCGGCCCGCAGCAATTGCACGGAGTTGAATCCCGTGCCGGTGGCGACATCGAGAATCTTGTGTTTTCCCCGTGACTTCAGAATATCGATGAAGAACTGCCCCTCGCTCTCCGCTCGACTTTCCCAACCGATCAAGTCGTCCCATTTCTCGACGAAGGATTCCACATACTCATGCTGGTAGTGATCCGTCTCACGCACTGCGAGCGGGTCGTCCCCGAACTCTTGTTTCTTGTTGGTGATTGGTTTCATCGGAATTTCCTTCGGGAAATGTTGGATACATTGCGCACGCGCGTTCCCGCTGCCGCTCAAAATCCAAACGGTCTCGACAGACAAGATGTCGACACCTATGAAAATCGGTTTCTTTTGCCCGCAATGAATGTCGCGCAAGACGCACGAAACGGGCCGCATCCCGTACAAGCCGTCGACAGAATCAAACGGCCGAAGCGACAGGTGTCGCAGGAATGCGACTGAGGACACGCATCATATGAAAGCACATGATGCGAGGTAATGCCCACTCAGCGCTTACAAACTAACAAAGCAGACGTGTGGGATCAACCTTCGAGAGAAAAAGCCTCTGAAAAGCCGGATAAATGCCGTCAATAGTGACTTGGCCGCAAAGACAATCAAACATCAAGGCGAAATGCATCGCCTTCACGCTCGATATGGCCCGCCGTGGGAGTCGCAAAATGCGTACCTATAATGAGCACACCTGAACCCGCGAGCCGCGCAAACACTTCACGACGCGTCCTTGTCGACTGCGATTGATCGAAATCGACCGTCGCGGCCCAATCAGGACGCGCCATTTGACAGGGATGGTGAACAAAATCTCCTGTAATCAAGGCCTCTTCGCCTTTCGATGAAATGCGCACACTGACATGACCGGGCGTATGTCCCGTTGTCGGAACCAGATTCACTTCATCGCAAAGGCGATGATCCGTCTCGACAAGGTCGACAAGGCCGGCATCGAAGACCGGCTGCACGGAATCGGAGAAAACCGCGCGCTGTTCGGCATTGTCTGTTTCATTTTCCCAGTAGTTGAATTCTTCGCGCGCCATCAGGTACCGAGCATTGGGAAAGGTCGGCACCCATTCTCCGTCGACAAGCATCGTGTTCCAGCCGACATGGTCGACATGCAAGTGGGTACACATCACGATGTCGATACTCTCGCGCGCAAAGCCGGCTTCGGCCATGTCCTGCAGAAAAGAGCTCTGCAAACGGTTCCATCCTGGAACATGGCGGCCCTCCTTGTCGTTTCCGAGACAGGTATCGACAACAATCCGATGCGTCGGCGTCTGTACGACGAGGGCATGAACGCTCATCCGAAGCTGGCCGTTTTCATCGACGAAATGAGGTTGCATCCACGCGTACGGCGCTACAGCGTCGGGCGTTGCGTCGGGCAGGATGAACTTTGACCCGCCAGTTGCCTCCAGTTCCAGGATCTTGGTGATCGTGACATCTCCAATCTTCCATATGCTCATGCCGACCTCCCGATTGTTCGCCAAAATCTGTATGTGAAGCGCAACGGCATCAATTCATCTTGGTCGCACGCAACTGAACCATGACATCCTCGGCGCGCTGAGCGCCAGCGGCATTGATATCGATTCCCCCGGCCGCCAGCGCGCGTGCCGTCCAGGTGTTGCACGTATTAAAGAGGTGAAATCGACCTGTCGCCGGATAGAACATGCTGAAAGGATAGAGCCCGCGCGCACTCGGCCATACGCGTTTTTCACCACCCCGCTCAAAGCTGTCATGGATATAATCGACAACTGCAATGAAGTCGTCTCTGTCGAGCAAAATCGATATTGCCTCGACACCACTGAACACCTCATCGGGCTTCCTGTTGAGGGGTGAAACGTGGATGACGGCCGGCCCTGGGACGACCGCCCGCAATGTTGTGCCAAGCCCCGGATCGGGCGCGGGATAGAACGCGGCGTCGCCCCAGCCAAACTCGAGATATCCGGCGCCTCCAAAATCTCTCGCCTCCGGTATACGTTCATCGGGAAGATCACGAACGGCTATGATGATACCGGTATGCCACCCGTTGCTGGAAACGAAAATCTCTCGTTTCTCCTCCACCTCGCCCCAGGCCGGGCGTAGCGGCACCAGAAGCAACAGAATGATGAGGACGGAAAGAAAGTGACCCCGCGCACTTCCGTCGCCGGAATGCCTAGCGGTCGTCATCCGGCTCGACCTTGAGCGTCGGAATCGACCAGTCGTAAAGAATGGCCAGCAGCCGGATGATGAGCACCGCAGCTATCGTCCCCCAAAGTCCGAGAACCGGATTGACGCCATAATGGTCGGCAGCGACATAGAGCACAGCCCCCGTCAACGCCGCCAGCGCATAGACTTCCCGCTTGAGGATGATCGGCGTCCGATTGGCCAGCACATCCCGGATGATGCCACCGACGATGCCTGTCACCACGCCCATGATGACCGCGACAAAACCCGACGTTCCGATTTCAAGCGCCTTGCGGGTGCCCAGCGCCACGAAAACGGCAAGCCCGACGGCGTCGGCAATCGCAACAGGACGGCGAACCTTCTGTGCCCAGCGGGCCAGCGGTATCGTCGCCAAAGCCGTCGCGGCTGCCACCGCGATGTACCATGACTGACCAATCCAGAAGACCGGCACATCGAGCAGCAGGTCGCGCAATGTGCCGCCGCCCACAGCGACAATGATGCCCAGCACCATCACCCCGAACCAGTCCATCTGCCGCTCGCCGGCCACAAGCGCACCTGACGCCGCAAATGCCGCGATACCGATGAACTGCAGGGCCATCAGAAGGTGAAGATGAATCATGACGCAACACTAGCGCCATGTCGGCGAGCCGTCACTCGAAGGCATCCAGCCGGACATCGAGGATACGATGCTGAAAATGGCGGAGGGGATGGGCCTGATATCCAACCTTCTCCACCACAAGTCTTTGATTTTGCATGGAAGAAGCACGCGCCCAAAGAATGCGCTTACTGAATTGAGCCGTCGGCGGCTGCTCCGTGCAATCGGAACACATTCCTTCCAACGGTAGCTTCTTCCATCGATGCCCTTTCCTACAGCCTACAGCTAGTGCTTTGACACTAGAGGTTTGGTACATCGCGATGCCGTCAGGGGAGAGCGGCATCCACTCCATCTCTGGCAGACTTTGCCCCGATCTTCGCAAGTCAACCGGAGCCGAAGGGGCGCACCCAAAAGACGACCAGGACCACGTAAACGGCATAGACGACCGGGAAGACCAGCACCTGCCACCGCCGGAAGCCGGTTTCGCGCCCGCCCCACCAGAGAAGCGCCGCATAGAGCGCAGGCATAATCGCCACGAAGGCCAGGCTTACCCAGTACAAATGCAGATTACCGATCGGCATTGCGATGATCGTGAGCGGGATGAAGGCGATGGTCATTGTCGCCGCCATGTCGCCTATAACGTCGGTCACCGCCGCCGTGATCTGTCCCTTGCGGGCAAGGCTCCATGTGGCGAAAACCTCCGGCAGCGCCGCCACGGGCGCAGTGATGAACAAGCCGCCGACGATCTTCTGAATACCAAGGGCGCTCACGATCTGCTCGGTCGAGAAGACGATGAAATAAGCCCCGACCGCAAGCGCGGCCACGCCGCCGCCCGCGAACCATTGTTCGCGCCGGGTCCATTCGACTCCCTGCCCCTCCTCGCGACCGCGCAAAAGCGCCTGCGCGAGGTAAGCCAGATAGGCTAGAAGCAGAATCCAGCCGTCAACCGGCTGAAGGCCCCGCCACGGCGCCGGAAGAGTGAGCAGTGCGACCAAGGCCAGAATGCCGAGATAAGGCAGCGCCTGCACCGTGATCGCGCCGGGGTCCACGGGCAGGAAGTGCTCGCGCAGATCTCGTTCGTGATCGCCGTGCTCGTTGCCGAGTTCCTTCTTACGGGTGGCGAGATAGGCGGTGACCACGAGAATTGGCACAACTATGATGTTGGCGCCCAGCATGGCTCCCAGTCCAATATCGGCAACTCCGCGGATGGCGCTCGTGACGTTGATGCCGATCTCCGGGCTTGCGGTGGCAAGTCCGATAAACGAGCCTCCAGCGGCGACGGAGAAGCCCCACTGCCGCCGCAGCTTCTTTAGTGGGTCGGCCAGGTGTTCCGCCCCCCAATGCGCCAGCCATACGGCAGCAAGAAGAACTCCGGCCCAGACAGCAATCACGACTCACTCCGAGGTCTGACATTACTCATCATGAACCGGCTCTTCGGTATGGCCGGCAATCTCGCTGTATCGATCTGCAGATCCTGATCCGGCACGTCGTAATCGACAGTTGCCGCGAGAAACCCGCAGGAGACTTTCATAAGCTCAATCGTGATCCACTCGCCGGGGCAGCGGTGGTTGAGGGTGTGGTCGCCGCCTCCCTGCGGAATGAAATTGAAGGGACTGCCATCCCAATCCCGAAAGCGCTCCGGCCGGAACTCCTCCGGCGCATCCCAGGCTCGCGGATCGCGATTGGTGCCGTAGAGGTCCAGCATCACGCGCCGTCCCCGCGGAAACCGATATCCGTTCCATTCGAGATCACGCCTTGCGCGCGCCAGCACCGCGGGAAAGAACGGATAGAAACGCCGAACCTCCTGCACGAAGAACTCCAAACTCTCATCGTCGGTCCGAAGCTCCTGGCGACAGGCCGGAAAACGATGCAGAGCGTGCGCGGCGAATGTTATGAATACGGAGACGGCGACGGTCGGCCGCAAGATGTTCAGCAGTTCCACCGCGGCGACGCGTGGACTCAACAGCGCACCGTCCAGGTCCCGCCATGTGGCGATCACACGCGCCGCGCTGTCTTCCGGTGGGTTCAGGCGGCCGGCACGAACCTGCTCTATGACGTCCTCGATCCACCGCTCCGAGCCCTTGCGGGACAGGCGCGACCACCAGTGCCTCGGTCCGATCGCCCCCGCGTCGTCGAACAGCGCCGTCAGCTGTGTGGTGCGCCGACTCACCTCCGGTTCGGGCAGTGGAACGCCGGCCCATGCGCAAACGGCTTTCGTCAGGAGCTCTTGCACCTCATCATAAAGGACGACCCGGTCCATCGCTGCCCATTTCCGAGCGTAGACGCGCCACAGGCCGTCGACCAGCTCTCGCAAATGGTCGATCCGCTCGGGCGCCATGAGCGACATGAACATCTGCTTGCGGTGTCGGTGCGCTTCGCCGTCCATCCCCTGAACCCCGCCCCGTCCGAAGAGGGTCTTCTGGATCCGGCCCGGCGTAGCGCCCCGCCGGACGAACAGGTCCTGCCGATAGAACAGTTCGGCCGCCTCCGGCCCGGTCATGCAGATCGTCTTGCGGAGCAGGATTCGCGCGAGGAAGAGATCGGACCGGTAGCGTCGGCACCTTTTCGAGACAAACCCGTAGGGGTCCAGGAGCAGAGCGATCGTGCTATCGAGACTTCGGTCGGGCGGGATCCGAGGCACCGGCTATTCTCCAAACCTGACGGGAGGGGCCGGAGGTAGTCGCCTCTGAAGGACTGCTCCGCACCGTTCGCCACTGGTGCCTCCGTTGCAGGGCCGGCCTTTGCTTGCGGCGGTTTGCTCGCTCTCAAGCTTCCGCACGTCTTCTCTCGTCCTTCGCGCGAAAGCTGTCCAATATGAGCAGGGCGGCGCCACAGACCACCGCCACGTCGGCAAGGTTGAAGGCCGGCCAATGGTAGGCCCCCAGATGGAAATCGAGAAAGTCGGTGACCGCTTGAAAGCGCATCCGGTCAGCCACATTGCCCAGAGCGCCGCCGATGATCAGCCCAAGCGCTGCGCTGACCACCCGGCCTTGCGCTCGCCACAGCCAGACGGAAAGCCACGCCACAATGGCGAAGGCAAGCAGAACCAGAGCCCACCAAGGCACGATCCCGCTGAGCATCCCGAAACTGACACCGCGGTTTTCCACGAGGACGAGGTTCAGAACGGGGAGCAACTCGACGCCGTTCGCCAAGGCCGGCGAGCGAAGGGCGAAGGCCTTGCTGCCCTGGTCCAGAGCGAACGCCGCTACAGCGCAGGCTATGCCAACCCCGCGGACGTTCATGCAACCTCCCGCAGGTCGGCTCTCGCATCCCGGATGATCGACGATGACGAATGCAGGAACAGTCCGGCTATGATGGCCGCGACAACGAGATCGGGCCAGGCTGTCCCCGTCCAGGCGACCAGACCCGCCGCCACGACGACCGCCGCATTTCCTATGGCGTCGTTGCGTGAGAACAGCCAGACCGCTCGCACATTGGCGTCCCCGGTCCTGTGCGGCAGAAGCGGAAGAACTGCGACCACGTTGACGACGAGTGCGATCACGGCGAAGAGACCCATCAGCCCGGCTTCGGGCTGCTGCTGCACCAGCACGCGGTAGGCAGTGTTGGCGAGGACCCCGAGACCGAGCGCGCCAAGAAAAAGGCCTTGGATCATGGCGGAACGGGCGCGCCAGACCAGACTCCATCCGATCGCGAGCACCCCGAGGAACGTGATTAGGCCGTCACCGAGGAAATCGAGCGCATCGGCTTTCAGCGCCTGCGAGCTGGAGATGAACCCGCCGACCATCTCGATGACGCCGTAGCCGACATTCAGCAGAATGACGATCCACAGTGCTCGCCTGTAAGCTGGCGTGATGTGGCTCAAGTCCTTCGGGAGATCGTCGAGGTCGCCTTCGTGATCGACATTGAGGCCGTCCAGACGGTCCAGCCGGTAGCCGATCCCCGCAACGGCGCGCTCCACTTCCGGCAGCTGCACGCCCGGATCGGACACATGCAGCGTCATGACCTGCGTTGCGGTCGAGACCTTCACTGCCTCCACGCCGACCGATCGAACCGCTTTCTCGATCTTTGCGGCGCAGGAGGGGCAGTCCATCCCTGTGACGCGATACCGGGCCATCTCTTCGGCATTGTGGATCAGGTCTGGGCTGCTCATTAGACTCTTCCTATCATTGGCACGATAAGGTATCACTGAGGGCTGATATGTCTAGTGTAGAAATCCAATCCGGGGATAGGGAAGACTCCGAGGTCTGCCTGAAGCGGGCCAAGCTTCTTAGGGGCTTCGCCGATTCCTCCCGACTGGCAATTCTTCAGGCGCTGAGGGACGGTCCTCTGTCGGTGGGGGAGATCGTCAGAGCGACAGGTCTCTCGCAACCCAACGCGTCGAACCACCTACGCTGCCTGAGCGAATGCGGTCTGGCGGTGGGAGAGCAACGGGGACGCCACGTCCATTACCGCTTGACTGACCCGCGGATTTCCCAGCTGCTTGAGCTCCTGGACGAAGTACTGACCGGCGTGGCGACTGGGGTTGAGAATTGCCAGAACTACTAGCCCGCAAGTACATATGCTGCCCGCTCGTTCAGCCGATCCGCGCAAGGACCGGGAAGGCGTCCAGGAGCCAGTAGGCCAGTGCACTTAGCCGACCAGTCACCATGGCCAGCCCCATCAGAATCATGACGCCTCCCGCAGCCTGATTCAGGCGGCGACCCCAACGACCAATGCCCCGCAGCTTGCCGGCAATGGCGTCGGTGAAGCCCGCAACAATGAGAAATGGGATGCCGAGACCCGCCGAATAGAACGAGAGCAGAGTGATCCCGTCGGCGACGGTTGAA
Source organism: uncultured Parvibaculum sp. (assembly GCF_963975745.1). Classification (NCBI taxonomy): domain Bacteria; kingdom Pseudomonadati; phylum Pseudomonadota; class Alphaproteobacteria; order Hyphomicrobiales; family Parvibaculaceae; genus Parvibaculum; species uncultured Parvibaculum sp. The sequence goes on from NZ_CAXBIB010000024.1 coordinate 28,115, forward strand.
CTGGCTGCGCTGGCCGTGAGAATGGCGCCTAGGATCGGACCAATGCACGGCGTCCAGCCGAACCCGAAGGCAAGCCCGAGGACGTAAGAGGAGACCGGTTTCCCGCCCGGGAGGTCGAGATGGAAGCGCATATCCCGTTCCATGGCCGAGAAGCGCGCAGCTCCGATCATGAACAATCCAAACAGGATCACAATCCCACCACCGATGATGTTGAGCTCGTAGCGCCAGCGCAGCAGCGCCTGACCGAGCGCCGTGGCGGAGGCGCCGAGTGCAATGAAGATCGTGGAGAAGCCGAGGACAAAGCAGAGGCTGAGCCACACCGCCTGCCTCCTCGACGGCGCCTTCTTGCCGGAGACCGTTCGCCCGGCGACGTAGGAGACGTAGCCGGGAACGAGCGGCAGGACGCAAGGCGACAAGAAGGAGATCGCGCCCGCCAGCAGTGCTGCCGAAACCCCAAGGAGGGAAAGGTCGACCATCATGCGCCCGGCCGCAGTCCGAGAGCGCCTCGCGGGAGCCGCAGGGCCGCAAGGTAGGCGAAGGTGGGAACGATCACCCACTGCAACAGCGGCGTGAGACCCGCGTCGAGGATCGGAACGACCGGCATGATCTCCCGATAGGCCCAGGCCGCTCGAACGACGATGTTCAGCCATTCGCTGAAGACCGTGTAGGCGACGCCGAACGCCACAGCCACGACCAGGACCCGGCGTACCCGTTCGAAAGGCCACGTCGCATCCCCAACCAGGAAGAGCGACAAGAGCATCGTGCTCATGGCGATGAGAATGTCCCCACCCGTGCAATGCACGATCGCGAAGGCGATCTCGCCCCAGGTTCCCTCCAGCCAGATGGTGTAGAGGGGGATGTGGCCGATCTCCCAGACCAGATGTGCGACGGCCGAGAACAGCACGTATCTCCGGAGAACCAGGAGCCAGTCTGGTGCGGATGCTCCGTGAATGGCCGCGCTCGTCATCTGACCAGCCCCAGGACACGATCCAGAAGACCCGGCTCGGGCGGGCGGGCGTTGCTCAAGCCATTGATGTAGAGGACCATGTTCACATAGCCGAACTCCTCACCGTGGAAGATGCCGGCGTGACGCCCGCCGCGGTCGAGAACATGGGCCTCGGGGCTGATCTCTTCGCGCGAGGAAAGCTCGGCAAAGCGTGTCGCCAGGGAAGCGGCTGTGGCGCCGTTGGACGGGTCTACGGTGATGAGGTTTGACGCGGCCGGCTTCTCGCCGCCGTCGCCGCCCTCGGTAACCGCAACGAACGAAACCATGTCGCGCATCGGTGTGACGTTCACCGCCTCCCGGACCTGAGCGAGCAGCGCCTGCTGCGCGGCGCAGGGATCCCCGCAGCCTTCGGGCACGAAGCTCAGGACCACGATCTGATCCGAGAGACCGCCGAGATCGAACGGTTCGCCGGAACCATCGACGACGTCGAGTTCCGGCGGACGCCGGACATCCGTGGCTTCGAAAGCAGGCTCCTTCTCCGCCACGGCTTCGTCGAGCCGGTCTTCCGGATGGTTGGCCAGGGCCGGCCCGGCAAGAAGCAGCACCACGAGGAAGATTACTGATTTCATGGCCGTTCCTCCGTGGGGCCCATCGCGCCGGGGCCGAGGACCGGGACGTCCACCGTCACCTCGCCTGCGCCTTCGAAGACCAGCGTCATGGGGAAGCTCTCCCCCTCCTCGAGCTTCCGCGAGAGGTCCATCAGCATCAGGTGCGAGTCGCCTAGGGCGAGCGTCACTGGTGTACCGGGGGAAACGTCCAGATCTACGATGTGCACCATGCGGGTGACGCCCGCAGAATCGGTCTCGACTCCGTGGAGCATCACGTGTCCGGCCACCGGGCTCGTCACTTCTAGCAACCGATCGGGCTCATCGCTGGTCAAGGTGAGGTAGGCGGCGCCTGGCCGCGAGGCGAGAACGCTGGCGCGGGCCCAAGCGTCGGTGACAATGATCTCGGCCTGCGCTGCCAGCGGCCAGGCGAAGGTAAGGAGGGATGCGGTGAGCAACTTCATTCCTGCTGTTCTTCCTTTTCGATCTGCATGAGGATTTCCTTGGCGACGGCTTCAGGCGGCTGGTCGCGTTCCTGAAAGACAGCCTCGAACCGCCCGTCTGGATCCATCAAGTAGATGTGGCCGGCATGCGCCATCATGTAGCCGTCGGGCGCGGTCTTCTCCTCGACCCGCTCGTACCAGGTTCGGAAGGCTTGCGCCGCCTCGGCCACCTGCGCCTCGGTCCCGGTCAGGCCGACAAGGCGGGGATGGAAGGCGGAGACGTATTCGGCCATCACCGGAACCGTGTCGCGCACCGGATCGACGGTGATGAAGAGCGGCGCCAAACGGTCTGCCTGAGGGCCAAGCAGATCAAGCACGCTTGCCATGTAGGCCAGCGTCGTCGGGCAAATGTCCGGGCAGTGGGTGAAGCCGAAGAATACAAGCTGCCATCTTCCGGCGAAGTCGGCCTCCGTCACGGCACGGCCGGTATGTTCCATCAGCGCGAACTCCGAGCGGATGTCCGCTTCTCCGACAGAAGTCGCTCGGGGTGCTGGCGGCGCCATGTACGTGCGCACCGTCAGCGCGCCGCCTGCCAGGAGCAGGAGAGCAGCCGCGCCGGCCCAGAGCGCCAGCCGGACGTGCCGGAGAGTTTGCGTGGTGGGTTTTGAAATCATTGTCCAACTCGGGATGGTCCGCCCGGGCCGGAACCCGGGCGGAGTGGTGTCAGCCGTCCTGCGGCTCGGCTTCCGGGGCCTGCATCTGGTCGGTCTTGGCCTGCATCATCTCGGTGCAGGCCTCCATCATCGGTCCCATTTTCTGCATCATCTCCATCATCGGCATCATGCCCTCCATACCGGACATATTCCCGCCCATCATGTTTCCGGGCGCGGCGTCCTGGTTCTGCATCATCTGATCGGATGGCTGGTCCCCGGCCTCCTGAGCGAGGGCGGCCGTGGTCAGGAGCGCCGCCAGAGCGGTCGCGGCAAAGCCGAGCTTGCGTGTGGTATTCATTGTCGTCTCCTTCAGGGTTTTGGGTTCAGTTCTTCGTCGGGTCCGGCTCTCCGGCCGGATTGCTCTTGCTCGCGCAAGATTTCGAGCCGCCCATCATGCAGAGCCCCAGCCCGCACATCACGGCGCAAGGTGCGAGGCTCAGGATCAGCGGCGCCGCACCCACGGCGGTGAGCCAGCCCCAGTTGAAGGCGAGACCTGCGCCGATCAGCGCCATCGCGGCGAGCATCAGGCCTCGACGGCCTAGCGGCAGTCGCAACGGGACGGCCCGTCGTGTTGCAGGCATGGTTGTCGTCTCGGTCATGGCCTACTGGCTCCTTTCGTCGATGAGGGACTGGATTTGGGCGACGGCTCCAGGGCTGTCCCATTGGGCCGGGCCGGCAAGGCGACCGCGCTCGTGCCCCGCGCGGTCGATCAGGATCGTCGTCGGCAGCCCCACCACGGCGAAGGCAAGCATCGCGCGAATGTCCTCGGCGAGGTACATGTCGAGGTGACGAACGCCTATCTCTTCGTAGAAGCGGCGCACGGGCTCGAGTCCCGCCCGATCGATCGATAGCGGCACGACGTGGAAGTCCGGCCCCCCAAGGCGTGCTTGAAGCGCATCGAGCGTCGGCATCTCCTCGCGGCAGGGTGCGCACCAGGTGGCCCAGATGTTCAGGAGCACGACGCGCCCTTCGAAGTCCGCAAGCGTCAGCTCGTGCCCGTCTCCGTCCACGAAAGGCGGCGACAGGAGATCGCGCGGAGCTCCATGCAGGGGCATCGTTGGCCGTGCGGCCGCGGGAGTCGCCGCGAGGGCCATCATTCCAGCGAGGAGTTCGCGACGCCTCATGAGCCGCGCTCTGACTGCAACCGGCGCACGACCGGCAGGATGTCGTCCTCAAGCACGCGCCTGTCAAAGGGGCCGACGTGCTTGTAGGCGATGCGTCCTTCGGCATCGATCACGAAGGTCTCCGGTAAGCCGTAGACGCCCCAGTCGATGGCCACGCGTCCCGATCTGTCCGCCCCGATGCGAGTGAAGGGATCGCCGAGCTCTTCGAGAAAGGCCAGCGCCTCTTCGGGATCGTCCTTGTAGTTGATCCCGTAGATCGGGACGGTGCCTGCTTCGGCCAGTTCCACGAAAAGCGGGTTCTCCGTGCGGCAGGGAACGCACCACGATGCCCACACATTGACGAGGGAAACCTGGCCCTGCAGGTCAGCCGAGGACAGGCCATCGTGCCGCCCTTCGATGGGTGGGAGCGCAAACTCCGGGACCTGCTTTCCGATCAGCGTCGAGGGCAATCGCTCGTCGTTGTTCCAGAGGCCCCAGTAGAAGGCCGCGGCCAGCACGCCGAACACCGCCAGCGGCAAAAGCAGAACCAGCCGGCTCCCCCGATGTTGAGGCTCTTGCTCGACATCCTCGCTCATGATCCGCCCTCGTCGTTTGCGGTGACGTCCGCCTGAAAGGCACGCTGCCGGTCCGGCCATGTGCTCTTGATGAATGCGAGCACCGCCCGGATCTCCGCGTCCGTCAGCACGCCCTCGAAGGCGGGCATGTCGCTCTCGTAGCCGGGCACGACGCCGCCGACCCCGAGCTTCGTGATGGTGAAGAGCTGCCGGTCGGCATGGTGCCAGGTGTGTCCGGTCTCATCGTGCGGCGGAGCCGGCATGCGGCCGCTGTCAAGCCGGCGCTTCCAGTCCGGTTGACCCTCGAGATCGGCGCCGTGGCACGACGCACAGTTCGCAGCATAGAGGTCCTGCCCAAGGGCGATTTCGTCCGCCGTCACGGGCTCGCCGAGGAAGGTCAGGCCGTCCATGTGCGCCTCGCCACCCTGCTGTTGCGCAAGCGCGGCGATGGCCGCCAGGCCCGCAACAGCGGCGCCGAAAAGGAGGGTCGCTTTGCGCTTCATCGCGGCCCTCGCAGGTATTTCACCAGCGCCACGAGGCTGAGGACGAGGACTACAACGACCAGAAGCAGCACGAGCCCGCCGCCGATCATCATCGCGCCCATCATCGGCCCGTTCATCATTCCCATGCACTCACTCATCGGAATAGACGGTGACCCCGTCCTCGCCGAAGGCGTAGGTCTTCAGAGTGCCGGTCTTCCCGGGCGCCATGCCGGGCGCGTTCGCCGGCATTCCGGGGAGCGTGATGCCGGCAATCTCCGGACGCTCGGTGACCAGTCGCTCGATGATCTCCACCGGCACAAGCCCGCTGACGTAGTAGCCGTCGATCTCGGCCAGATGGCAGCCGAGGCCTTGCTCCGGCACCCCGGCCTGGACGGAGCGTCGGTCGAAGTTCGGGTCGTCGATGCGCGTCACCTGATAACCGTTCCCTTCGAGGTATTCGGCATAGGCGTCGCAGCAGCCACAGCTCGGGTCGCGCCAGATCGTGATCTGCTTGGAGGGCACGGTCTGTTCCGTGGCGGCAGCATCAGTGGTGGTCGTCCGGCCCGAATCCTGCGCCGAGGACAACGTGGCGAAGGCGATGCCACCCGCGACTGCGACGGCTGCAATCGAGGTGAATGCAAAAGCGTTCTTCATGGTGAACTCCTTCAGATGGCCGCGAGCGCGGACCAGGTGGCGCCGCCGTCGCGGCTCTGCTTCAGGCCGCCATCCAGCGCAGCGACGATGTGGTCGGGATCGACCGGGTGCACCGCCACCGCGACGGCGAACCCGCCCGCGAGGTGCGACCAGACAATGCCGCCGTCGCGTGACGTCCAGACGCCTGACGGCAGGGCGGCGTAAAGCGTTCCGGGCGCGGAAGGCGCGCTGGCCAGCGCATGGATCGGCTCGCCCGCCGGAAGCGGCGCCTCCGATGGCGGAGCATGACCGGAAACCAGAGCGTCCATCGCGTCGCCCGGCTGGACATCCTGCCAGCGGCAGAAGCAGTCGGGAACGCGCGAAAGCCCTGTGTCGGTGCCGGCGTAGATCCAAATTCCGCCCATGCCGGTAGCGAGATCAACCGAGGCGAGCGCCAGAAGGTCTCGCTCGATCTCATTGAGCCACGGGCGATCCATGGCGAGGCTCCAGCTTTGGCCGGCGTCCTCGCTCTTCCAGAGGCCGTCGCCCCGGACCGCTGCGTAGATCACATCAGGCTGCCCGGCCGCGATGGCCACAGCGTCGACTTCACCTTCGGAGAGCCCGCGGGAGCGGCTTTCCCAGCTGCGTCCGCCATCCTCAGACAGGGCGACGCCGCCAGATGCGAGACCGGCAATGATGCGGCCCGGCCGCTCGGGGTGCGTCGCGAGAGCCAGGACGGCGGCAGGGACCGGCAGCCCCGTCCATGAGCTTCCGCCATCATCGCTGCGGAGCAGGTCTGAACCCGCCGCAAGCAGAGCGTCACCGTCGAAGGCGAGCGCCACCATTGCTGGCCTCAGCGGTTCAGCGGCATGCAGAACCTTTGGTAGCGCCAACACGCCGACCGCAGTGCCGGAATATAGAAGGAAACTGCGACGTGTCAGCCTCGGATAAGTTGGGCCGGGCATGGTAACTCCTGATCAAACCCTTGGTCCTCCGCCGCGGCCGGAAGGCACGCGACACGGGAAAGGACTGCACTTCGGGGCGCATCCGCCGCCGAGGCGCTCGATGACGTGCCGGCTGCGCGCGTGCCGCCGGGCGTCAGATCAGATGAGGGTTCGAGGAGGGTGCTTGGCTGGGGGGCTAGAAAGGCCGCAGAAGTCCTGCGTCACCGCGGGCCCAAGCGCCTCACGTGGAGACGAAACGATGCCATACGCCTGCGGCGCAACCACAGCTGCGAAACTGCCGGCTCCGCAGACGAGGTCGCACGCGAGACCCATTTCGCCCGCGCCGGTGTCATCACAGGCGTCGCAGTCGGACATCGGCATCGCAGCATCACCGGAGGCGATCATGGCGGCAGCCATATCTGCCGAGCCCGCTGCATGCGCAACCGAACTCACCGCGAACACGGCGAGGACGGCAACGAGAATCAGGCGGGCTACGAACTTCATTCGAGTACTCTAATCTGTATTGAGCCCGGTTTCCACCGAGCGGTGTTCGCAATCGGGTGAATGGCTGGACTTTATCGGTCTTCGAATAGTTTGATCCATTCAGGCCGTTCCGGAACGTGCAAGGTCGTTCATGATAGGACAATCGGGACGGTCATCGCCCTGACAGCGCACAACAAGATCACGAAGAGTCGCGCTTAGTGCCTGCAACTCGACAATCTTTTGGTCGATGTGGGCAAGGTGCTTTTCCGCTAGCCGCTTGACGTCTGAACTCGATCGCTGGCGATCGTCGTAAAGGGACAAGAGCGTCCGGCATTCTTCGATAGTGAACCCGAGGGATCGAGCGCGAGCCAGGAAGGCCAGCTTGTGCAGGTCCAAAGATCCGAACTCTCGGTACCCATTCTCGCTGCGCGAATGCCGAACAAGCCCGATGTCTTCGTAGTACCGAATGGTCTTGGCTGGCAGGCCGCTCCGTTCCGACACATCCCCGATGTTCATGGCCGCGCCACCTCTCGTTCTGTCCCTAGACGAGCACATAGGGCTTCCACTTACTGGAAGGTCAAGCGAAGGGAAAAAAAGATTCAGAAGGCATCCCGACGAACCTTCAGGAGACGGCTCCGCCCTCTGGGCGTTTCTCGACTTGCGAAGACGACATGCTGAGCCCGGTGACATCCATCACACAATGTACCTGTCCCAACTTCCATAATGCTCCTTGCTGCGGCGCCCGCGGGGGAGGCTCAGCGGGATCAAGACAAGGCCAGAAGCCATCCCCAGAAGACTTCCCGCGATGCTTCCGCCGTCCAGAAAGAGCGGCGCGACGATCAGCCACAATCCAAAGAGAATGTTGAGAAGCCTCAGCGGACGCGCCACCTCGGCCCAAGCGATAACGGCAGTGGTCAGCACCAGCGCGCCTATGAGGTGATCGCTGTTCGCGAGCGCCGCTTCATTGTCGAAAATCGCCCGCGAGAGCATCAGGAAGGCTCCGATGCCGGCGCTAAGCCCCAAGGTCCAGGGCACGGTGACGCCGCGTGCGCTCTGCCGGAAGATCTCTGAGGGCTTCGCGTCGAAGCTCATTTCTCCGCCCGTGCGGCCGCCGGGCAGCGCGTCGCCCCGGAAGAAGGCGCGCCAGAAGGGCCGGCCGCGCCGCGTGTTCCAGATCATGAACTGGATCATGGCGACGATCTCATCCAGCGAGAAGGGAATCATGATCAGCATCGCCAGCGCAGCCATGAGGCAGATTGTGCAATAGGTCCCGATGGCGATTGGCTGGATGATGATGAAGTAGATGCTGACAACGCCGAGTGGCCCCACCACAATTCCGAAGAGCGCCACCATCCAGGGCATGGTGCGCCAGCGCAGGCGGCTTCCCATGGCGCCCATGAGGATCTCGAACATGTAGCTCATGGCGCCAAGCCCCCCGTCGGCTACTGGCCAAGCCTTCGAGACGTTGGAGGTGATGATGTATTCGGTGCCGTTGAGTGCCGAGGGCGAGGAGAAGAACGGTTCCCATACCCCGTCGATGTGGCCAAGCTGATAGGCCGTAAGGATGCGCGACAGGATGAAGCCCACCGCACCCAGTGCGATGATCGGAAGGCGCTGGACATATGTCGAGGGGCAGTAGGTCCAACCGGGAGGGATGTCGGTATTGTCCATCATGCCTTCGCGTGACATGCCGGGCATCATCGGGATCAGGATGGTCAGCGCGATTACCAGCGCGCCGATGAGCGTATGGTTGGCATAGACGGCCGCATCCGGCGTCCAGAAGATAAGCGGTGCGGCCAGAAGCCAGACGCCTAGCGCGGCATTCGCCCACTGCGCCCAGCCCATGCCGGGGCGGAGCGAAAGGGCGGCGAAGACCATGATGGCGAGTCCAGTGAAGACGTCGTTCCAGGCCGTCAGCCAGCTGCGCGTGGCGGCGGCCCAGAGGCCGCGATCTTCTGTCACGCGCAGCACGGCGGCGCTAAATTCGGTCTGGTCGAAGGTGCCGAAGACCGACGGCGCGGTGGCGAGCCAGAGCCCCAGCCCCATAACCAGCCAGTGTACCCAGAGCATCGAGAAATGCATCTGCCGCATGTGGGCCGTATGCTCGCGGTCGTTCGCATCCTGCTCGGCCGGGGGCGGCGCCTCGTCAGCCTCTTCCTCGGCGGCGGCCTTCTCGACCTTCGCCCCAGAGACGCGGGCAGCGTTCAGGCCGTTGCTGCGATACCAGTGGAAGGGGTCGTCCTTCAGCTTCTCGACGATGCGGGGGATGTCGTCGCGCAGGCTGTGCCGCGGCGTCCATCCGAGGTGCCCCTTGGCGGCCGTGAGGTCGAGTTCGTAATGATCGCTGGAGATGTCCACCATCCAGGCGCGGATGAAGGCGTTCTCGCCGAACACCCGGTTCTCGATCCAGGCTCCCAGCTTGGCCAGTCGCGGCGGAACGTTCCAGGTGATCCAGTCTTCGCCGTGCAGCTCCCGGCCGATCAGGCGCTGGAGCTCACCGAAGGGCACGGGCTTCTCCTCGCCCAGCAGCACCGGGAAAACGTCTGGCAGATCGGAGCGCCGATCGACGATCCGCTCCACGGCGTCGAGCAGATCCTCGAGATGCAGGAAGGCCTGTCCCCGTGCCAGATCTCCAGGATAAACCTTGCCGCTGAACCGTTGCTCGTGAATGCGGGCGATCTGATGGGCGAGGAAGGTCGAACGGCCGGCATCGTCGTAAACTCCCGCCGGCCGCATCAGCACGAGCTTTTCCTTGCCCCGCTCCGCGCGCAACATGGCTTCCGTGCGGATCTTCGAGGCGCGATAGGGCAGCTTCGCGTCGAAGGGGTGATCTTCGGCGATCGGCCGCCCCGGCTCGGTCGGGGCGTGGGCGAGCATGGTCGAGGCGAAGACGAACTGCTCCAGCTCGAACTCCTGAAGCCCCGCCAAAAGACGCTTGGTCCCCTCAACTGTCACCGCGTTGTAGGCGGGGCTTTCCTCCCCCGTCAGGTCGAAATAGGCGGCGAGGTGAATGCAGGCGGCGATGTGGTCGCCATAGGCGAGGCGCACGCGCGCAAGCGCCTTGTCCACGCTCGCCTGATCGGTGATGTCGAAACAGACGCATTCGGCCTGATGCGGCGGGTGGGGCGGCGAATGCCGGTCCAAACCGACGACCCGGTAGCGCTCATGCAGCCTCCGCACCACCGCAGAACCAAGGTACCCGCTCGAACCCGTGACGATGACGACCGGTTCGCCCTTGTCCTCCATCGATGCCTCCGCCAGCGGCTATTTCCGCAGGTACTTGATCAGTGCGGCGACTACGAGGATCAGCACCACCACTGCGATGAGCCAGAAAAGACCCATGCCGAACATCATACCGTCGCCCATCATGGCGTTGCCTCTTGCTTCATTTTAGATGCGCTCCGTGGCCAGTGCGGCCTCCAACCAGGTTCTATCGATCGTTGTGGGGCCGCCTGTGTAGTCTGGGGCGGCAGAGTGTCTAAACGGCCCTGCCGCTCCGTCAGCAGCAGCCCGACTTCCCCTGCGGCTTCGAAATCTCCTGCACGAGATCCGCCGTCTCCTGACCGCTGGCACCGCGAGCAACGTCCGCTTGGGCGACCATTCCGCAGCACTTTCCGTTCTCATCTGTAACGATTGCGCGCCTCACCTGGCGCTCCTCCATCTTATCGCAGCACGCCGACACGTCCTCCTCCGGAGTTGTGGTTAAGACGTCTGTGGACATGACCTCGGAGACCGGGGTGTCGCTTCCTTTCCCCTCTGCGACGGCGCCGCAGCAGATGTCGCGGTCGGTGACGATTCCCACCGGCTCCCCCGATTCGTTAAGAACCGGAAGCGAACCAACCGACTTCTCGGCCATGATTTTCGCGGCATCCCGGATCGTGTCGGCGCGGCCGCAGCAGGCGGGGTCGCGGCTCATGATTTCCTGAACTTGCATGGCTGTTCCTCCTTGATGACGAACCCCCAACGACTTAACTCCCGGCTTGTTCCGAGCCAGGGTCGTGAGCGCTCTGGACAGACCTATGCTGGGCCCGCGGATTACCCCGCGGCAAGCAGAGGAGCGATCACCCCGAGTTCTACTCGGACCTCTCCGCGCAACTGCGAAAGTTAGCGCCGACGAGAAGCCTCGCAGGCACCCGCTGGCAAGTTCAGGCGGCGCGGGGCAGGTCAATTTGCTAATGCCCTGCACACGAGCCCTTCGCAGACGAGCGTTTCGCAGACATCATGACGGCACTCCATCATTCAATTGTGCCCATGGAAAGAGCAACCAGAGCGATGCCTGACGCAACCCTTCGGCCGAAGGTCCGTTGCCGGCGACCGGTATCCTGCCTGCTCGACAAGATGTTCAATCTTCCCACCCCGCTGATTCAGGAATATCTGGAGGAACAGAAGGATCGCCAGTGCGGTGACGCCGTAGCGGAGCACCGTGCGCGCCCACGCCGATCCGGTAAGCGTCGCGACAAGTGCGCCGATCATCGCCGCCCCCGCTTCCAATCGTCGAGCCGAGCGTAGATCGTGACCGCGATCCCCCCGACAGCGACGGCGATGAACACCCAGCGCAGGGTGTCGAGATACGGCACTAGCGGCAGGATTGCGGATTGGGTCTCCGCCAGGACGCTCTGCGCGACCTCGACCCCAGCTGCGCCCAGCGTCGCCATGCCAGCCGCCCCTCCACCCTTCATGGTGCGGCTGTCGGCCAGCACTTCGCGCGCGGGCGGCGTTTCGGCTGCAAATGCGGTCGCCCGGACCGGGAACCGCTCGCCCCACTGGCGCGGGGGGCCGAGGTCGACGTGCATGAAGCCCGAGCGCGGGTAGAAGCCGAAGCCGAGGAACCCGACCGCCCGTGCCGCTGCCTCGAACGCCACCGGGTCGTGGTTCGCCATCGCGATGTCGAAGGCGGCGCCGTCGAGGTGCTTGGAGCGGGTCGCGCCACCGACGGCGCGGTTGTGCTCTGGGCTGCGATACGCGGAGCGGACGATCATCGGCTTGCCCAGCCGGTCACGCAACGCCTGCAGCTTGTCGAGCGCAGCTTCGTTGACCAGCAGCTTGCCGGTGCCCCGGCAGGCGATTTCGGCCGGGCTGAAATTCGGCCAGCGCCAGGTGCCCGCAGGCACATCGCGCCAATGGCGGTGGAAGGTCGTGGTCATGGGGGTCCTCCAAAATGAAAAACCCGCCTCAAAGGGCGGGTGCGGTCGGTCGAACGGGGCGGATGGCGCATGGTCTACGGGCTGCCGCCGAAGATCTTCAGCTTGATGGCGATGCCGGCGAGCAGCGCCAGCATCACGCCTGTGGTGATTATGCGGACGGCGGTCTGCATCGCGGTGCGGCGCACCAACCGGATGCAATCCACGAGGGAGCGCAGATCGCGGATGTCGAGCGCGGCCTCGTCGCCGTCGAGGCCGACGTCGGCCAGCGCGCGTTTCGCGCCTTCCTCGGCCGCGCGGGCCAGGATGGCCTCGAACTCGGCGTCTGGCATGCGCACGAAGCCCTCGGATCGGGGTGGGTTCATCAGATCCTCCTTCCGCCGCTCAGCCGACCTTGCAGCCCCAGAAGGACGTGTGATCGGCCGCGAAGTAGCCGTCCGCGACCCGGAAATACCCCTGCAGCTCGACGGTATCGCCGGCTGTGAGCGGCACCATGGTCTGCAGCCAGATCGCGGTGGCGAGTGAGACGTGGGTGGCGGAGATTTCGCCGAGGGAGCCGCGGATTTCGGTGGTGCCGTTCAGGA
>NZ_CAXBIB010000025.1:0-40441 GCF_963975745.1 uncultured Parvibaculum sp.
CCGAAAAGGAAGCAGGGATTGATGTCGAATTCGCCAAGAAGCGATTTGCGATATTCGAACTTCTCGAGGATTTCCTTGGGCGTCCCCCAGGCCGTGACATCGAGGTAGGTCTTGGCCATTCCATCCTTGCCGAGCGCGCGAATGGCGTCGACGGCCTGGGCATAGGACTCGTAGCCCTTGGCGTTCTTAAAATGCTCGCCGGCCAGTTCATAGTGATCGAGTACCGAAAGCAGATAGTTGGTCACATATTTTTGTCCCAACTCCTTCGCGCGCGCAGGATCGGTGTCGCAATAGGTGAAGTCGCATATCATGATCGGCGGCGCGTCTTCGCCATGCTGCGCCTTGTACGCAGCCTTGTATTCCTTGACGGCCTCGGCCTGAGCTTCCCACGGCTTTTGAGCAAAGATCACCATCCGCGCGCCAGCCTTCGCGCACTGAAGAACGGATTCCGGCGACATGGCGACCTGATAGATGCGCCCCTTGAAGGAGCCGCGCGGATTGGGACGGATTTCTATCCGCTTCTGCGGATAGAAGGGGCCGCTTCCTTCGATGAAGCCGGTCTCGAGAGCGTCTATAATCATCGGGCTTGCTTCATCGAAGCGTTGGCGGGCTTCGTCCATGTTCACGCCCATGCCGTCATATTCCTTGCGCGCCAGACCGCGCCCCATCCCGAAGAGCGTTCGGCCTTGGCAAAGGTGATCCAGCAGGACGACCTTTTCCGCGATCCGAACGGGCACATTCCAGGGAAGGATGACAGCGCCGGTGCCCAACTTGATGCGTTTGGTGCGCGCCGCCATGTAACTCAGGAACTGGGTGTTGTCGGGACAAAACGAATAGTCCTCGAAATGATGCTCGACGGGCCACAATGCGTCAAAGCCGAGTTCTTCCGCCAAAAGCCCGAGACGGATCTCCTCGTCATAGACCTGGCCGTCGGTTACGCCAGAGTTGGCTCTGTCGAAATTCTGAAAAACCATCTGAATGCCGAACTGCATCGGAACGTCTCCCCGTGGTAATGATTTCGGTTTCTTGCTTCAACGGCCCTTATAGTTTGGCTTGCGCTTCTCCATGAATGCCTTGGGTCCCTCGCGGGCATCTTCGGTCTTGAACACGGGGGCTGCGAAGCGCGACTCCATACCCATCGCCTCGCTCTCGGGGCGTCCCAGACATTCGCGGGCAGATTTGCGAATTGCCTGAACGGCGATCGGCCCATTCGCGGCGATCTTCTCCGCGAGTTCGAATGCCGCGTCGAGCACTTGCTTCTGGGGGACGACACGATTCAGGAATCCCAGATCGTAGGCCTCCTGCGCGCTGATCAGGTCGCCGGTGAGCAGCAGTTCCATTGCCCTTGCATAAGGTATCTGGCGCGGAAGGCGCACCGTTGAGCCGCCGCCCGGAAAAATCGCCCATTTGACTTCCTGCACGCCGAGCTTTGCCGTATCCGCGGCGATACGCATGTCGGTTCCTTGCGCCAGCTCCATCCCGCCTGCGACGGCAAAGCCGTTGATCGCGGCGATGACCGGCTTTGTCACATCGAATGTGCGCAACAAGCCCTTGGCCAGGATATTCGGATCAGCCAGAATTTTCTGATCCCATTCGTTTTGCGGTTTGCGTGCGCCATTTATGAGCGGGATGAGTTGCCCGAGATCCGCGCCCGAACAAAACGCCTTGTCTCCGGCGCCGGTGACGATGGCGACGCGGATATTCGCGTCGTCGCGCACCTCTTCCCAATGACCGGCAAGCCTGACCAACATCTCCGGACTGAACGAGTTGCGCGCTTCCGGGCGGTTGAGCGTGATCAGCGCGATATGGCCCTTTTTTTCGAGCAGGGCCGGTTCCATCGTCATGTTCGCGTCTCCTCTGAATAACATATATGTGTTGCTGATCGCATGGATGTAAATTTATCTGGACTCGGGTTGCGCGGCCAGCGAAGATTTATGATCAGGGATTGTCAAATTAAAAGTCGCGCCCTTGAAACCAAATACGACGCTGGGAGAGCGCCAATGATCAAGAAGCCGATATCCGCGGATTCGCACATCACCGAACCTCCGCATTGCTATGTTGATTACATTGATCCCAAATTCCGTGATCGCGCGCCGCGCATCCAGCGGATCGACAAGATTGGCGATGCTTTCATCGTCGATGGTATGGGGTCTCCAGTTCCGATGGGGCTGGTGGCCGCCGCCGGCAAGGATCCGGCGGAGATCACGACAGACGGCGTCGCCTTCGAAGACCTGTGGAAGAGCGGCTGGGACGCCAAGTTCCGCGTTGCGGACCAGGAGAAGGATGGCATTGCGGCCGAGTTCATCTATCCGACGGTCGGAATGGTGATCTGCAACCATCCCGACTTCGACTACAAGAAGGCCTGCTTCGACGCTTATAATCGCTGGTTGCAGGAATACTGCGGGGAGGCGCCTGACCGTCTTTACGGTCTTGCGCAGGTTTCCATGCGATCACCGGAAGATGGCGTTGCGGAAATCAGGCATGCGAAGGAGATGGGCTTCAAGGGTGTGATGATGCCCGGAAACCCCGCCGTCGAGGATTATGATTCAACTGTATACGACAAGGTCTGGGCGACCGCTGTCGAGTGCGACATGCCGCTCTCGTTCCACATCCTGACCGGCAAATCGGACAGTCTTTCGGGGCAGGTCCGGGGTCCGCGTATCAACGGCTTCCTCTCGATCATTCGTGGCTGCCAGGACGTGATGGGCACTTTCATATTCGGCGGTGTCTTCGATCGCTTCCCCGACCTCAAGGTTGTCTGCGTCGAGGCCGATGCGGGCTGGGTTCCGCACTACATGTATCGCATGGACCATGCCTACAAGCGTCATCGCTACTGGATGAAGGCGCCGCCGCTCAAGCGGATGCCGAGCGACTATTTCAACGACAACATCTATGTGACGTTCCAGGACGACTGGGTTGCCTTCAGGATGAAGGATATGTGCAATGTTCGCCGCCTGATGTGGGCGAACGATTTCCCGCATTCGGATTCGACCTGGCCCTGGTCGCAGGCAATGCTGGAAGAGCACACGAAAAATCTGAGCGAGCAGGAACGCAACTGGATATGCCACGACAACGTCGCGGAACTCTACCAGCTCGCCGTTTGACGATCCGTATGCTGATGTCAAGGCGCGGGTTTTTTCGATTCACGGGGAGGACGTTTTCATGGACTACGATCTGAAGATCGTGGGTGGATTCATTGTCGACGGCACCGGCTCTCCGGGCTATGCCGGAGACATCGGTATTCGCGATGGCAAAGTTGTGGCTATGGGGCAGGCCCCCGCCGGGGCGAGGACGACTATCGACGCCCGGGGGCAGGTCGTTGCCCCCGGCGTCGTCGATATACATACGCATTACGATGCCCAGCTTCTGTGGGACAGGAATCTGTCGATCTCGCCGTGGCACGGCGTGACGACGGTCGTGGTGGGCAATTGCGGGTTCGGCATCGCACCGACGCGCAAGGAGCACTGCGGCCTTATTCTGCGGACGCTCGAAAATGTCGAGGGCATGAGCGTCAGGGCGCTGGAGGCCGGTCTCGGCGACGAATGGGGGTTCGAGACGTTTCCCGAATATCTCGACGTCGTGGAAAAGAAGGGTACGTTGATCAACGTGGCCGTTCTTCTGGGGCATACGCCGCTTCGCCTCTATGCCCTCGGGCCTGAATCCACCGAACGGGCGGCGCGGCCGGAGGAGGTCAGGCATATGAAAAGCCTGATGCGCGAGGGCCTCGAAGCGGGCGCACTCGGTTATGCGACATCGAAATCGCCGACGCATGTGGGCTACGAGGGCAGACCGGTTCCAAGCCGGCTGGCGGCGTTCAGCGAGATACGGGAGATCGCGTCGGCGCTGGGCGAGGCGGGCGAAGGCGTGATACAGGCGACTGTCGGCAAGGAACTGTCATTTGATGAATTCGCGGAATTGAACCGCGTTTCCGGTCGCCATGTCAGTTGGACGGCGTTGCTGGGCGGTGGCGGGGTGCTGAATGTCGGCTCCGCGGCCGAGCAGTTGGCGCGCTCAAACGAACTTCAGTCGGCTGGTTACGCGGTGTTTCCGCAGGTCACCTGCAGGCCACTCAATTTTGAATTTCGATTCGATCAGCCGTTTCTGTTCCAGAGCATGCCGGTCTTCGCGCCGGTGAACAAAGCCGACCGCGCGGAAAAACTGAGGCTTTACGCCGACAACTCTTTCCGGGCGGGATTCCGGGACGCGATGCGTGGTCCGATTCTCAGTGCATGGGACAAGGCGGTCATCGCTTATTGTCCGGATCGGCCGGAGTTCGGAGAACGGCTGGTGTGCGACGTAGCAGCGGAACTCGGATGCAACTCGATCGATCTTGCGTTGGATCTCTCGATTCAAAGCGATCTGCAGACGCGGTTCCGCCTGCCTGTCGCAAACGCCGACGAAGACGAAGTGGCAACGTTGCTGCGCGATTCCTGCACGGTGCTCGGCCTCTCGGACGCAGGCGCGCATGCGAGCCAACTCTGCGATGCATGTTTTTCTACGCATCTTCTCGGAAGATGGGTCCGTGAAAAGCGCGTTTTGACGCTGGAGGAGGCGGTCCGGATGCTGACATCGCGGCCCGCCGAGGTGTTCGGCATCAAGGATCGCGGTCGCCTCGCTGTGGGAATGCCTGCCGATGTCCTGATCTTCGACGCCGAAACGGTTGGCGCAAGTTCCCTTCGCAGGGTCTATGACCTGCCTGCTGGCGAAGACCGGCTGATTTCCGATGCCTCGGGCATTTCGGCCGTCGTCGTCAACGGGACATTGATCCGGCGCAATGGCGTCGATGTGTTGGGCGCCGAAGGTCGTTTGCCGGGCCGTCTGTTGCGCCATGGCGCAGCAGCCTGAGGAGGACGTGAAAAATGAGTCTTGAGGAACTTGCTGTCGTTCGTCAGCTGCTTGCGGGCCTTGTGACCGGGGAGGCTCGTTCTCTTGAGGATTTTCGTACCTCGTATGACGAGGCTGGCAAGGCGTTCGGTCTTCCCGAAGGCGTGACGGTCACGCCGGTTTCCGCCGGCGGGGTTCCCGGCGAATGGCTGGCGCCGGCTGCCGGTGCCGGCAAGCGGGTTTTGCTCTATCTGCATGGAGGAGGCTATGCGCTTGGTTCTCTCGACTCGCATCGCCATCTTGCGGCGCGCGCAGCTCTTGCCCTGAAAGGCCGGGTTCTGCTGATCGACTACAGGCGGTCTCCAGAGCATCCATTTCCGGCGGCTGTCGATGATGCGCTTGCTGCTTATCGCTGGTTGATCGAGACGGGCGTCGACCCGGCGAAGCTCGCTGTGGCGGGAGATTCAGCCGGCGGCGGCCTGACGGTTGCCGTGCTTCTGGCGGCGCGCGATGCCGGTCTCGGACTTCCGGCTGCGGCCGTTTGTATTTCGCCGTGGGCCAATCTTGAAAATAAAGGTGCCTCTTATGGCGCGAAAGCGAATGTGGACCCGATGGTGCGCCATGCCGATCTTGAGCTGTGGACGGCGGCCTATCTGGGAACTTCAACCCCGCGCAGGACGCCTCTGGCATCGCCGGTATATGCCGATCTCAAGGGATTGCCGCCATTCCTGATTCAGGTAGGCAGTTCGGAGGTTTTGCTCTCGGATAGCCACTTATTGGCCGATAGATTGAAAGAGGCTGGCGTATCCGTCAATCTCCATGTCTGGCCGGAGATGATTCATGTCTGGCACTGGTTTGCGCCGGTCTTGAGCGAAGGCCGCGCGGCGATCGACGAGCTGGCCAGCTTCCTGGATACAAAGCTCGGATGATTATGGCGCTGTATCGTCGTCGATTTCAAGTTGGTCCTCGTCGTCTACAGTCTCCTTAAAGCCTTGCCCGTTTTGTGAGATGTGCTCGGCGATAGCGTTTTTCAGTAACGCCGTGAACGGTTGTTTACGATTGCGAAAATACTCGTTGGGAGCGGCTATGCCGATCGCGACCGAGCGTCCGGACGGACCCATCGGAATGGGCATCGCCAGCATAGTCGCTCCCGGCGTCACGAGATCGCTGTAAAGCGCAAGCCCGCGTTTTCTGATTCTTTGCAGTTCGTCTTCGATCTCCTGCATCGATTCCCGCCGCTCCGGCATGGCGGCAAGGGCATCATGAATCAGACGTCTCGCTTCGGGCAACGGAAGTTCGCTCAGCAGAACGCGGCCAATCGTCGAAAAAGCGAGCATTCGCTTGGTGCTTGGCTTGACATGGAAGCGGATGGGCGACGTACCTTGAATCACCTTCACATATTGAGCATAAGCCCCTAGACGCGCAGCGAGGATGATCGTGCATCCCGTATCGGCCGAAAGCCGTCTCATAAGGCGCTGGACATTCCGGATCGGTAACGCCTCGGCTTCCACCCAGTTTCCCAGCAGAGATATCCGGATGCTTGGAAAAAAAGTCTTGCCCCGGTCGTCGTGCTCCAGATAACCGAGGCTCACGAGGCTTTTCAGAAGGGCGGCGGTGCTGGAATGAGGATAACTCAGCGCCTGCGCTACGTCTTGAATCGTCACCGGGCGTCTTACTTCGTCGAAATACTCGAAAATCTCCAGAACACGGGTCGCGGATTTTACCGTTGCAGCCGACGGCTGTTCGGATTTGAGGACATTAGCGTTCATGCGACAACTCTGATTTATATGGTCTCTTCCGCGTCTCGTTTTTCGTTTGTTTCCTCAAAGAAAGAGCGCGAGGCGCGTGCCATCCTCGATCGCCTTCACAGCATCAAGTTGTTGAGGCTTGTCGACGCCGCCGATCATGTGAACGGGTTTGCCCAGGGACTGCGCCAACGACAACGCATCGTCCGCCGATTCCTGTCCGGCGCAGACGACAATCGTGTCGACTTTCAAAGTCTGCGGTTTACCGCCTGCCTCGATGTGGAGCCCGGTATCGTCGATTTTCCGATAGGTTACATCGCCGGTCATCGTAACGCCGCGGAACATCACCTCCAGAAAATTCGCCCATCCCCTGGTCTTGCTCAGGCTGGCGCCGAAGCTATCGCGCGGCTTGCGCTGGAGAAGATGAATCTTGCGCGATGAAGGCCATTGATGATTGGCGGGCAGCAACGCGCCTGGCTGCGTATAGCTCAGATCAATTCCCCACTCGGCGGAAAATCCCTCGACATCGGGATGTAACGGATCGTGTGGGCCATGCGGATGGGACAGAAGCGTCGCCACGTCGAAGCCAATGCCGCCGGCACCGACAATGGCAACCTCGGCACCGACGCGTGCGGTGTTTGTGATTGCCTCTACATAGGTCATAACCGACGGGTGATCCGAACCCGGAATGTCGAGATGGCGCGGGCGAACGCCGGTTGCGACGACGATTTCGTCAAATTCTCCGCTCTCCAGATCGGCGAGCGAAGCCGGACGGCCGCAGTGAACCTCGACGCCCAGTTCGTCGAGCCGGTTCCTGAAATAGCGGATAGTCTCGGCATAATCCTCCTTGCCGGGAATCCGCTGTGCCAGATTGAATTGACCGCCGATATCGATGTCGGCTTCGAATAGTACTACCTTGTGGCCGCGTTCGGCCGCCGTCACCGCGCAGGCAAGACCCGCCGGGCCGCCGCCAAGGACCGCAATGTGCTTTCCTCTGGCTGCTGTCGCGATCTTGAACTCGACTTCGCGGCATGCGGCGGGATTGACCATGCAGGTCGTCAGCCGTCCGGTAAAGGCATTGTCGAGGCAGGCCTGATTGCAACCGATGCAAGTATTGATTTTCGACGATGCGCCCGATGCCGCTTTCGCAACAAAATCGGGATCGGCCAATAGTGGACGCGCGAGCGAAACCATATCGGCTTGTCCGTCTGCAATCAGTTGCTCCGCTTGCTCCGGCGTATTGATCCGGTTGGACGCGACCACGGGTATCGCGACTTCTGCCTTGAGCCGCTTGATCGCCCAGGTGAAAGCTCCGCGCGGCACCATATGAGCGATCGTCGGCACACGCGATTCATGCCAGCCTATGCCGGTATTGAGGATGTTTGCGCCGCTTACCTCGACATCTTTTGCGAGGGCGGCGACGTCCGGCCAGGAATTACCCCCCTCGACAAGATCTAGAACGGATATCCGGTAAACGATAATGAAGTCCGGTCCGCAATGCTTGCGGACACGCCCGACGACTTCAACCGGCAAGCGTCGCCGGTTTTCCGCCGAACCGCCCCAACCATCTGTGCGCTGATTTGTGCGCGCCGCAGTGAACTGATTGAGAAAATAGCCCTCCGAACCCATGACTTCAACGCCGTCATATCCGGCTTCGCGTGCGAGTGCCGCGGCAGTGCCAAAATCCTCGATGGTCTGGAGGATTTCATCTTCACCCAGGGCGCGGGGCGCAAGCGGATTGATGCGGGACCTGACTGCGGAGGGAGCCACCAGTTCGGCATGCCGGCTGTACCGGCCCGCATGCAGGAGCTGGAGAACGATCTTTCCGCCCTCATCGTGGACAGCGCGTGTGATCACACGATGACTCTCAACGAGGTCCTCAGTCATGACCGACGCGCGCTCTGCAAGCCTTCCTGCCCTGTTCGGCGAGATACCGCCGGTAACAAGAATTCCGACGCCGCCCTTTGCGCGTCGTGCGAAGAATTTGGCCTGTCGCTCGAAACCGTCCGGCATCTCCTCGAGGCCGGTGTGCATCGATCCCATCAAAACGCGGTTTCTGAGCGCAGTAAACCCGAGATCGAGCGGTGCAAGCAGATGAGCAAAGATATCTGGCGTTTTTTTCACTTCGACCAATTTCCGTCCGTCAGGGCTTGAATGCCGCTTTGGCCTGAGACAGCACGACATTACCGTTTTGCGTCTCGGCCTGCACGATTGCGACTCCGTCGCCCGTTTTCCACATCTTCGTTATAATGGTGTCGCCGAAATAGACCTGAGCGGCAAAGCGTCCGCTGAGAGATTTGAAGCGGGCAGGATCGTTGCCGCAAAGCTCGCGCAGGACCGCGCGGCCGACAAAGCCATATGTGCAAAGCCCGTGAACGAAGGGCTTTTCAAAGCCGCCCAGTTTGGCGAAGTCCGGATCGATGTGGATCGGATTGCGGTCGCCCGAGAGGCGGTAGATTGCCCCTTGCTCGGGGCGCGTCACATCCTCGACCACGGCGTCAGGCGTCCGATCCGGCGGCGTCGAGTCGACGCCCGAAGGGCCGCGCTCTCCGCCGAATCCGCCGGCGCCGCGCACAAATAGTGTTGCGTGAGTTTTGAAGAGGGGCCCCTTCTCGTCGGAACCTGTGCTCTCAACCCCGATAACGGCCGCCTTGCCTTTGTCCCAAACCTCGGAAACGCGTCCCGTTACCTTGATCTTGGCCGATGAGGGCAGGGGACGCAGCAACTCGACGGATTGCTCGCCATGCAGCAGCATTTCCAGCTTCATCTCGACGCCGCTCATCAGCCCGGCGAGCCCTCGCCCGCCAGGGATGACGGCGTAAGTCGGCAAAACTTTCGGTCCCCGGCCTTCGTAAATGAAATCAAGCCCGTCGGCGGGACGAGCGCCGACGCCGAGTGCATAGAGCATCGTGTCCTTGTCGGACCATTCCACATCGACGGCCGGAAACGTCATGCCGACCAAATCCTTCGAAATCGCCTTTTTTCCGCTCATTGTCGCGATCCTGTTCTTGAATTGTTATTCCTCGAATTGTTATTCCTCGCCAGATCAAGGCTTCTTGCCATCCGGTGGCCAGGCGACGACGCCATCCTCAAGCGGGATTTTCAGGCTTTTGAGCAGTTGCGAGAAAAGCGTCCAGTTGCCGATGGCGACAACCAGTTCGATGCGTTCTTCGGCCGTTTTCAGGTGTGCCGCACAGGCAGTCCAGGTGGCGTCCGAAATCATGCCGCCGTCGAGCGTCTCGTCGGTCGCGGCGAGAACGGCGCGGTCGGCGTCTGACAGGCAGGAAGCATTTTTCCAATCCCGCGTGGCGACCAGATCCGCCTCCGGAATGTCCAGCATGCGGGCGACCCGCCAATGTTGTGTCCATTCATAGAGCGATTTCGTCTTCCAGCCGATACGCATGATGATGAGTTCGCGCAGTCTTGCATCGAGCCTGTTGCCCTGGAAAAGCAGGGTGTTCAGCGTCGAGGCAAGCTCGCTCGCTACATCGGGATGCCGGAGCAAGACCCTGAAGACGCTGAGTGGCGCCATTTGTTCGGATATGCCGGCCTTCGCGGCCGCGGCCGCCGCTTCCGCCATCGACAGCAGGGGAACCCTGGGCGTTTCATCGGTCATTATTATTTTGTCCTCCCCAAAATTTTGCGAAGCCGGAAGTTTAGGGCTTCGCATCCTACCTTTGAGCCTCTATAACACATACGAAGATAAAAAAATATATATGTGTTATCGACGCGTCGTCGGCGCCGACACGAAACAGGGAGTTGAAAATGTTGCCGAAAAAATCGATGGCGATGGTGCAAACGGCTCCGCGCAAACTCGAAGCCCGCGATTTACCGATCCCCCAGATCGCCGACGACAGCGCCATCCTCCGCATCGAAGCCTGCGGCATTTGCGGCAGTGATTACGAACAATACGAAGGGGTCTTGCAGACTCCGATGCCGGTGATTCCGGGCCACGAACCTCTCGGGATTATCGAGGCAATCGGCGACAAGGCCGCCAGGCGCTGGGGCGTCGATGTTGGTGATCGGGTCGCCATCGAGACGATGCTGTCATGCCATTGCTGCGACACCTGTGTCGGCGGGCATTATCACCTCTGCGACCGTCGCCAGATCTACTCATATATTCCGCTCACGGAGTCACCGGGCCTCTGGGGTGCCTATTCGCAATATATGTATCTCGCGCCCAACACGATCCTTCACAAGATGGACAAGAACCTTCCGGCGGAACTGGCGGTCATGTTCAATCCGCTGGGCGCCGGTTTCCGCTGGGCGGTAGAGATTCCGCAGACGCAGGTTGGCGATACCGTTTTGATTTTTGGGCCCGGACAGCGCGGGCTTGCGAGCGTCGTTGCCGCACGTGAAGCCGGCGCGGGAAAGATCATAGTCACGGGGCTTGCGGCCGATTCAAACAAGCTCCAGATGGCGCTTGCTCTGGGCGCCGATCACATCATCGACGTGCAGAACGAAAATGTTGTCGATCGCGTGCGGGCGTTGACAAACGGAAAGGGCGCGGACGTCATCGTTGAGGTTACATCCTACGCGACTCAGCCGGTCCGTGATGCGCTGGATTGTGTCCGTATGGGCGGAACGGTCGTCCTTGCCGGCGTCAAGGGATTTAAGCCCGTCTCCGATTTTGTGTCCGACCTTATCGTCATGAAGGAAATCACCATCAAGGGCGCGATCGGCGTTACGTCGTCGGGATACAAGAAGGCGATCGAGATGATCGAGCGCCGCAAATATCCTCTTGAGCTCATGCACACTCATAATTTCGAGCTTGAGGAAGCTGAACTGGCGATCAAGACGCTGGCGCGCCAGATCGAGGGGCAGGAATCCGTCCATTCCTGTCTCATTCCGGCGACTTGATCTGTCTACAGAATATTTTCTACGGAAGGTGTGCGGCGGATCAACGAAAAGGCTGCGTGCCGGGGCAATGATGATGAGGGCAGTTTCGTGAAGAATTTCAGCGACAAGGCTGCGATCGTCGGGATCGGCGAGACCGGCTATGTAAAAGGGTCGGACCAGACGGCCGTGGCCATGATGCTCGACGCCGCCAGGCGGGCCATCACGGATGCGGGGCTGAAGCCTGGGGACATTGACGGCATGGTGCCGCCGCCCGTCTATACAACGTCGGAAGAACTGGCCGCCAACCTCGGCGTGGATGTGCTGCGATATGCCTCGACGGTCAACATGGGAGGCGCGAGTCCGACCACGGCGTTGCAGAATGCCGCCATGGCCGTGGCCTCCGGTATCTGCGACAACGTGCTGGTCACGCTCGGCTGGAACGGCTATTCGGCGCTGCGTCCCAAAGCGGGGGTGCCGCCAAGCCGGCCGATGAATATGAACACGCTGACCTCGACGATCCGGGGTTACTATCTCCCCTATGGCGTTCTGTTGCCGGTGCAGATGTATGCCTGGCTCGCGATGCGGCACTCGAAACTTTACAATGTCGGCCCCGAGGCGACGGGTTGGATTGCGATGGCGTGCCGCAAGCATGCCCAACTCAACGACCGCGCCCTGACCTGCGGTCAACCGATGACGATGGACGATTACATGCGGTCGCGCATGGTGTCCTCGCCGTTCCGTTTATACGATTGCTGTCTTGAAACAGATGGGGCCTGCGCCGTCGTGGTGACGAGTGCCGAGCGGGCGAGGGACTTGCCTCACAGGCCGGTCTATATCTCCGGTGCGGCCGAGGGTCATCCTTATCCTGCCGACGATATTCCGTCACGGCCGGATCCTTTCAAGATCGGTTTGAGCTACGCCGCGCCGCGCGCGTTCGCCATGGCTGGCGTGACACCGAAGGACATGGACTTTCTGCAGGTCTACGACTGTTTCACCTATGTTGTGCTGCTCCAGCTCGAAGCCCTGGGTTATTTCGAGCCGGGTGGCGCGCTCGATTTCGTCAAGGATGGACAGATCGAGCTCGGCGGTAAGCTCCCGCTTAACACGCATGGCGGACTTTTGAGCGAGGCACATGTGTGGGGCCTCAATCATGTGCTTGAGGCGACCCGCCAATTGCGCGGCGATGCGGGCAAGCGGCAAATTCCGGATGCCGAAATCGGACTCGTGACCGGATGGGGCGATCTCGGCGATGGTAGCCTCGCGATTTTGAGGAGGTAAAAATGGAAATTGAGCAACCGAAATATCCTCAGCCCGCGACCGTCGATCCGGTCGATGCGGAGTTCTGGAAGCTTTGCCAGGACAGCGTCCTGCGTTTTCAGCAGTGCAGCCATTGTGATACCTGGCGGTTCCTTCCGCGTTACATGTGTGCAAAATGTAGCTCGCCGGATTACGAGTGGATGCCGAGCAGCGGGCGCGGGCGCGTTTTTTCCTGGACGGTGACCTACCAGCCCTTTCATCCGGCTTTCGCACGCGACGTGCCCTACATAGCTGCGGTCGTGGAATTGGAAGAAGGCGTCCGCATGGCGACGCGCTTGCTCGACTGCGACCCGGAGGCAGTTGAACTGGACATGCCTGTGGTCCTTGTCTTCAAGGATATCGGCGACGGATTCATGCTTCCGTGTTTCAAACCTGCCCCGAAATAAAAGCAAAGCCAATCGCCATCTACGCATCGGAGATCGAAAATGGATCTGGCATACGGCCCCAAATACGAGGCCTTCCGGGAAGAAGTCAGGGCGTTCCTGACGAAATACAAGAGTCAGGCGCCTAAGGGGCTCGGTGCTGCCGGGCGCCCGTCTCCCGAAGCCTGTTCCTGGCAGCAACTGCTGATCCAGTACGGCTATGCCGCGCGGACGATTCCGAAAGACTACGGCGGTTATGGTGCCAAGCCGGATATTCTCGAATCGCGCATCATCGCGGAGGAATTTTCCGCTGCTCGTGTGCCTTCGGCGTTGCAGAACCAGGGTATCTCCATGCTGGTGCCGACGCTTCTGGAACTTGGCACCGAGGAGCAAAAGAAAAAATGGGTGAAGCCGACGCTTCGCGGCGAGGTGGTCTGGTGCCAGGGATATTCCGAGCCGGGTTCGGGTTCGGACCTCGCCAGCCTTCAGACAAGGGCGACTGTCGATGGCGACGATTTCGTCATCAACGGTCAGAAAATCTGGACCAGTACCGCGCATGAGGCGGACATGATCTTCTGCCTGGTGCGCACTGAGCCCGACAAGCCGAAGCATGAAGGCATTTCCTATCTGATTTTCTCGATGAAAACGCCCGGCATCGAAGTCCGTCCGCTCACCACCATGACGGGCCATGCCGAATTCAACGAAGTCTTCTTCACCGATGTGCGCGTACCGAAGATGCAGATCGTCGGCCAGCGCGGGCAGGGGTGGTTCGTCGCCAACGCAACGCTGAAACACGAACGCGGAATGCTGGGTGATCCGGCCGCTATGGAAACCAGGTTCCAGGCCCTTGTCGATCTGATGCGCGAGGAGACTGTCGACGGGCAGCGGGCCATCGACAATCCAATTTTCCGGGACCGCCTGGTAAGGCTTCAGGCAGAACTTGCCGCCATGAAGTTCAATGGGCTCCGGCTGCTGACCAGCGCCAGCAAGGGCGAAGATTCCGGCTTGGCGCGCCTGATCGTGAAGCTTCAATCCTGCGAACTTACCCATCAAATATCGGCGCTCGCGATCGACGTCATGGGAGAGTTTGGCGTTCTCTACGACGACAGCCCCTATCTGCGCAGCCACGGCTCGTGGCAGTGGGGATACATGTTTCAGCTTGGGCTCATCATCGGCGGCGGCACGGCGCAGATTCAGAAAAACATTATTTCGGAACGTGGGCTTGGAATGCCGCGCGAACCGAAGCTGGCAAAATAGGAATTTATCCGATGGAATTTGCATTGTCGGAAGAGCAGCGCATGTTGCAGGACAGCGTCCGCCGTTTTCTTGAACAGAATGCGCCGCTTGACAAGGTACGCCTTGCCGCCGGGAACACGCATACCGTTCAGCGGTCCCTGTGGGCGGGCGCCAGCGAGCTGGGTATCCCTGGAATGCTGATTCCGGAAGATTTTGGCGGCATGGGTCTTGGGTTTCTCGACGCGGCGATCGTTTACGAGATGTTCGGTCGGCATGTGGCGCCGCTGCCTTTCCTTGGGACCGCCGTCATGGCGCCGCTCGCGCTGATGCTTGCAGGCAGCGAGGCCCAGCAGGAAAAGTGGCTTCCAAAAATCGCCGCGGGCGAGATTGTCGCAGGCGTGGCCGTCACGGAAAGAATCGGCATCCGCGAAGATGCCGGCGTGAAAGCCCGGAAGGGAACGCTCACGGGCAAGTCCCTCTTCGTGATCGACTGGGCTGAGGCCGATCTCTACATCGTGGCCGACAGCGACCATGGACTTCATGTCGTTTTGCCCGACGCGAAGGGTTTGTCGCGGCGGGCGCTCAACACCATCGACAAGACCCGATCGGTTGGCGAACTTGTCTTCGATCGGGTCGCGGCTGAGCCCTTGCGCCTATCCAGCGCCGACGCGGTTGCGCGGGTGATAGATGCCGGTAGGGTCATGCTTGCCGCCGACACCCTCGGCGCGGGTCAGATGATGATCGAGAAGGCGGTAGCTTATGCGGGAGAGCGCAAGCAGTTCGGCCGTGTGATCGGGTCGTTTCAGGCCGTGAAACACCTCTGCGCCGAGATGGCGGCCGCTCTCGAACCATCGCGTTCGCTGGTGTGGTATGCGGCCCATGCGCTGGACGAGGTGCCGGGCGACGCGCGCCTCATGGCATGTCATGCCAAGAGCCATTTGTCGGAAGTGGGCCGCTTCGTCGCGCGCACCGCGACCGAGGTTCATGGCGGCATGGGCTTCACCGATCTGCTTGGCCTGCATTACTGGTTCAAGCGTATTGGTTTCGATCGGCAGCTGTTGGGCGGGCCGGAGCTGGTTCGTCTTGAAGCGGCGCGCTTGCAGGGCTGGGCTGCCTAGACCCCGACCCGGGTATCGGGAAGCATGGATACGGTTGTCGATGTGTGTTGCCGCGACTCACGGCGCGGTAATATTCGCATCGGCCCGGCAATGGGGAGAGAAGCGGATTTATCGCGGCCAACCTTTCGCCGGAATTTTTGAAAGAGGCGGACAATTCGGTCTTTTGCCCACCCGGATAAATTCATTATAATAAAAATACAATCACCCGGATCGTCGCCGCGAAAGGTCTGTAGATGGATATCGAGCTTACGAAAGAGGACGATGCCTTCCGCGCGGAAGTCCGCCGGTTCATTTCGGAAAAACTCCCCAGGGAGCTCGCGGAGAGAGAGACAGTGGGCGCGTCTGGCGAGCGCGGGGCGCTCAGGCGCTGGCAGAAGGACCTCTTCGAGAAAGGCTGGGTAGCGGTCAATTGGCCCAAGCAGTATGGCGGCACCGGATGGACGCCGATGCAGAAGCATATTTTCAATGAGGAGATGGCCGCCGCTAACGCGCCGCGTCTTTCGCCTTTCGGTCTGTCAATGGTAGGCCCGGTGATCTACACCTTCGGCAATGAAGACCAGAAAAAGCAGCATCTGGCGGGCATTCTTACCGGCGATGTCTGGTGGTGCCAAGGCTATTCGGAGCCAGGATCCGGATCGGACCTCGCCTCGCTGAGGACCAGGGCCGTGCGTCAGGGCGACCATTACATCGTCAACGGCCAGAAAATCTGGACGTCGTACGCCCACGAAGCCGATTGGATTTTCTGTCTCGTGCGAACGGATGAGACCGCTAAACCGCAGGAAGGTATCTCGTTCCTTCTGATCGACATGAAGACGCCCGGCATTGAGGTGAAGCCCATCATTTCAATCGATGGCCTGCATCACTTGAACGAAGTTTTTTTTACTGACGTCAAGGTGCCGGTGACGAATCGCATCGGCGATGAAAACAAGGGCTGGACCTACGCGAAGTTCCTGCTCGTCAATGAGCGCACCGGCATTGCAGGTGTTCCCGAGTCCAAGCGCAAGATCGCGCACCTCAGAAAAATCGTGAAACAGGAAAGGCTCGGCGATGGCGCGGCGCTGGCGGACGAACCGGCATTCATGACGAGGCTCTCCGAAATCGAGGTAAAGCTTACGGGTCTCGAATATACCAATCTGAGGATCGTCGCGGAGGAGGTGGCGGGCCGCCCTGCGGGCCCCTCTTCCTCGACCTTGAAGATCGTCGGGACCGAAGTTCAGCAGGCGTTGTCGGAGCTTGCCGTCGAAGCAGTCGCCTTCTACGCCATGCCGTTCCAGAGGGAACATTTGATGGGAATCGCCAATGAGGCGCCCATCGGGCCCGCCTATGCGGTGAGTGTGACAAGCGCCTATAATTTCGGCCGCGCCGCTTCGATTTATGGCGGTTCGAACGAAATCCAGCGCAACGTCATCGCAAAGGCCGTTCTGGGACTTTGACGGCCCATCCGGGATGCGGCCCTTGTGTCAGTCCGCCAATCCGTCGGTCTCAGTGGCCTGTGAATAGGGCTTGAGCTGGTGATCGACATTGCCGAACTGGGTGCCGATCACGGTGAGGTGATTGTAGCGGCCGACATTGAGTTC
Organism: uncultured Parvibaculum sp.; assembly: GCF_963975745.1. Classification (NCBI taxonomy): domain Bacteria; kingdom Pseudomonadati; phylum Pseudomonadota; class Alphaproteobacteria; order Hyphomicrobiales; family Parvibaculaceae; genus Parvibaculum; species uncultured Parvibaculum sp. The sequence continues at coordinate 17,019 of NZ_CAXBIB010000025.1, forward strand.
GTCGGTCATGCCCATGTAGCCGACCGCTTCGGCGGAGAACGCCGCAATCGCCCGATCGGTCGCCTTCTCGACGAGAGGAAGGCCTTTCTTTTGCGCCAAGCAGCGCATCGGTGCCGACCTTGACGTTCTCGAAGGTGATTTCCAAGGCGCGGCGACCATCGACTGTCGGATAGTCGCACACCGGGACGCCGTCGCGCTGGGCGCCCGGCGTGTGGGCCGTGACGACGAGTTTCTGCACACAGCGCGCGCCGCGATGACGACTTCCTTGTCGCCGCTGATGACGTAGCCGGCGCCATCCTTCTTCGCGGTCGTGGTGAGATCGGCCAGATTCTGCGACTCGGTATAGCGAGGGCTCAGACCGTTTTGCCGCCGATCGCGTCCGGCGGTCTCGTCTTGCTAAGGAGGTCCTTGACGATTGGGCCAAGCTCGACCGGATCGAAACGGCGTTTCGGATTGATGGCGGGCCCCCGCAACCAACGATCAGCCCGCTGAGCTTTCCGCTCGGCGGGTTTTTTGTTGGTGCGCGCGGCGCGGCGGCGGCAGGCGCCGTTTGTCCGTGGCGGCGGGCGTGAACAGGCGTATGCTGAGCGCTGTTGTCACCTCGAAGCGGGGAGCGCGCGCCCATGAACCGGAACGGACTTTATCTCGTGATCGGCCTGCTGGCGATCGCGGCCCTGGCGGTCGGCTACCTGATCTACCAGGAAGAACAGAAGAGCGGCATCGACATCCAGATCGGCGAAAGCGGCATCACGATCGAGGAGCGCTGAGCGCGCGGGCCCGGCCGCCGGCTGTTCGCGGATTGACCGGCTGGACAACGGATTTGCACAGCGACGACAGCGGACCCCCCCCCTCTGTCACGGAACTGTCATAAAACTGTCACAAATGGCGCCGGGGCATCCGGCAGGGCGGGGACAAGTCGGACTTGTTTCCCGACTTATCCCTCAACTTGTCCCCGGGGGCGGGGCAGGTGACGGGGAAGGTGTCGCGGCAGGTGCGTTTGCCGGTGCGTTTCACGGTGCGCCTGCGGGGGCCGTGTGAGGTCGGCCTGGGGGCTGCGTCAGCGGCGTCGCGCCGGCTTCCGGCAGACGAGGACTTGGGTTCGTGGCCACCGAAGCTCCTCATTCGCTTTCAGGCGTGGAGCCTACGTGCTTCCTCTATAATCCTACTGACATAAAGAGAGCAATTGTCAGGGCTCACTTCGCCTCCGATCTCCACATCTCGTTCGTAGCCAAGCGCCTCGATTGATGCGGACAGCTCTTCGTTCAGCCACGCAAGATCGTCGGAGCTTATGAACGCCTTCCAGTCGTCGGTGCCGCCGCTCCTGAGTGTCCGCTGAAGGCCCTCACCTACGTCGCGGCTACCGGAGAGCAGGTCCGCAAGGGGATGGTTGGACAGATTCGATGAAACGAAATCTTCATATCTCAGGAGTGCCTTGTATTTTGGAGATAGTTGGCTGACGTAGTGCGCGTAAGCTTCTGTCATTCTCGGGGCACCCTCGGTAATGCGGACGTTGAAGCGATCCGCGAGACCGGCAACGAGGTCACGCAGCGAAAAGGACGGATCGCTTTCCTTGCGGCGAAAGATATTGATCCAATCTGCCGCATCTTCATCAGAACGCTTTGCAGCCTGGAAATATGGAAAGGCGACATAATTGATGCGGCTGATTAACTCAGCCCGAGGGTCGCGCGTGATGAAAATATTCCTCTGGAAGTTTGTTCTGGCTTCGTTGTGAATGATGCCATTGAGGAGCCTAATCTTCATGATCCAATGGTCGAAGATAATCTTGACGACACCATCCTCGCTGTGACTCGCAAGATGTTCAAAAAACGCGACATTCTTGGGCTCAAGATAATAGTTGCTGATGCCGGCGCTGTTCTGAATGGTTTTTGAGATGACTGTGGTGCCGGTCTTTCCAAGGCCAATGACAAGATAGCGCTTCATTCTGCTTCCAAGACTTTTTGAAGAATTGCCATAAATTCGACGCGAGGACGCGGCGTGTCGTAAACGCGAATGACTTTGAACGGAATGATTTGCATATCACTAAGAATATTTAACATCTCACGAAATGAAGGCGGCGAAAAGCGCCACGCATGTACATCGATGTAGGTTCCGTTTGCTGCGCGATACTGGCGGATTGCTTTGGCAATTTGATCTGGAATTTTGGCATTGTATTCCGGCTTCAGATGATCGCCTTCCCAATGGCGTGGAGCGTCATTGTGCGTCGAGAGGGCTATATGACGGATCACGTTCGCTAGCGTATGTGTCGAGCGTCTATCCTCGTGCGCCTCAATGACCTCGGCCACACTTGATTCTGGGATGAAATGATCGAAGGAGAACCGTTTGTCTGGGGCTGCTAGAAAGTAAAAGCCACCGTTCTCAAGAATTCGCCCAACCTGCTGAAGGTGTGCGATCATATCAGGTTGATGCTCAATACAATGAGCACTGCACACTGCCGCAAAGCTCCGATCAACTACGGAAAGATCACCGTTCGGCGAGACAAACTCTATGTAAGGGACATCGCCCGTCCGGCCGGAATTTCTTGCCCTTTTAATCAGCGCAGATTGATCGAGTACGTCGAAGTACGAAACGCCTTCGCCTATTGCCATCGGACGATCAAAGGGGCCGATTTCGAGGAGTGGCCTCACCTTATCGAAGAGGCAGACAAATCCGGAACGTAATGCTGCCGACGATGCCTGCCGTCCTTCATTGCGGCCATGCAACTCGTAGTGCCTTGTCAAGGCAATATCATCGAGAGCTGCCAGTTGTGAATAGCGACGGCGATAGAACGCAACATCAAACTCTGGCGGAAAATCTAATCTTTCCTTCATGGACATGCCGGTTGGAGTGCTAAAGAGGAAACTCTAAGGTCGGACACCTCTGTATCGTTGCTGTTCATTATAGCCTGCTTATTCACTCTTTTCTTTAGGCGTTAGATATGAAGCGCATCGCGGTTACCTCCGATGCGCGATAAGCGCCAAAGCGGGGCCATTGGGATGATTTGGATTGTCAAATCCGATTTCTGTCACATTGAATCCACACTGCTCGATAGCCTGAAGTAGGGATGGTCGAGTGAGCCAGTACGCCCAAGTGTGAGAGCCACCACAGAACCCCGCCCAGTTCAACGCTTCAAGATAGTTTCGCTTTGCGGCCGTATACTTTTTTTCGCCAACCTCTATTTCGGTAGCACTTTCAAACTGCCGGCTCGCCACACTATCGCCAATGACCGCCTGATCGTAATAGTGCGTCCAGAGAAAAAGCGTACTGGAAAGGCGTGTTAGGTTTTGCAGCAGATCGATCGGATGCGTCATATGATAAAGTATGCCGGATGCCACACAGAGATCGAAGCTTTCGTCCGCGCCAGCAGCGTATTCCAATGCGTCTGCGTAGAGGAATTGGGCGCGATGAAGATTAAATATCTCTTTTATACAAAGACATTTTAGGAATGAGCGGGAGTTCGACTCTATAGCTGTAATTGCTCTAGCGTTTCCATTATGCATCATGAATGTGTGGCCTGCTTCGAGTGGCCCTAGCTCAAGGATGTTCTTCCCATCAAAACCACCGATTCTGTCTGCAAGCCAACTTATGCGGGCATCGGCAAAAAGTGCTGCGGTGCCTGGAGTGGAAACCAGGCCGGACTCCTCAGGCATCATTGACGACCACTCACCGTTGAAAATGTCGATGACGGCCTGGGGGTCAGGCGGCGTTGTCACGTAAGCGTCGAGAATTTCCATGTATGCGGCCTGTGGTTGGCTGGAATAAACAAACGGGGCATGCGTAAACAAGCTGCGTGTCTCTCGGCTTTCTCGCAGCGTGCCCGATCAATACAAGCGGAGCGAAAAATCAGAGCGTTCGAGTGTCAAATTCGGTGAATAGAACGGGTCACATTCAAGTATCGAGCCCCATCGTTCTTTCATGACCGCTGTCTCTGACGCGAATCGTTCCTTCTTTTCCGGTGTCGTCTCATATCCTCTGCTCAATGACTCATGATGATAGAGGAGCGCGAAAGGCGTGAAAAGATTAAGGTAACCAGCCTGTCGAGCCTTCAGGCAGAAATCAACATCGTTAAAGGCGACCGTCAAATGCAGTTCATCTAGTCCGCCAATCTCCCAGAAGACTTCCGAGCGAACGAGAAGGCACGCAGCAGTTACGGCGGAGACATTTTGTGCGATCTGCAATCGAGAAAAATATCCCAGCTCATTTCGATGGGCACGAAGATGCCCGTGTCCAGCAATACCGCCAAGACCAATAATGATACCCGCGTGTTGAACCGTATCGTCAGGATAGAGAAGTTTCGCTCCTACGCATCCAATCTCCGGCCGCGTTGCGTGCGAAACCATCTCTTCCAGCCATTCGGGCTCAATGACTTCGATGTCATTATTGATGAAGCCGAGAATGCTTCCCCTTGCTTCGCGTGCCGCAAAATTGTTGATAGCTGAATAGTTGAACGGCTTGGCGTAGCTCAGTACGCGGATGTTGGGGTTGTCCGATATTTCGGCGAAATATTCCAGCGTGGCCTGCTCGCGGGAATCATTGTCGACGATGAGTATTTCGTAGTTCGAATAGGTGGTTTTCTCGATGATCGAGGCAATACATGCTCGCAAGACATCAACCATGTCGCGCGTCGGAACGATAAGGGAAACCAACGGTTCCGGGCGAGGCACGGCCCACCTCAGGCGATAAAAGGGTAACCCATCTATCTTCTCGACCTTTGCGGGACGCGCGCGGCGTGCAACGTGGTCCTCAAGTGCGCGGAGTCCGGCGGTATAAGCGTAACTTTTCTCCGACCCGGCCCGGGCTGTCGAGCCTTCGGCAGCCCGCCAGTGATAGAGAATCTTCGGGATATGAACAATCTTGTGCGGATCGATCGTCGCGATGATCCGGAGATTGATGTCGTAGTCCTGGCTGCCCTCAAACCCCTTGCGCCATCCGCCGACTTTCCGAATGTTTTCTGCGCGATGCACCGTAAAATGGTTGAGATAATTCATCGCATAGAAAAGATCGGGCGAGAAATCGGGTTTGAAATGGGGGTCGTAGCGTTCGCCCGAATCTCTGAGCTTGTCTTCATCGCTGTATAGCAATTCAGCGTTCGGCTGCCTGTTGAGAACGCACGCAATTTCCGCGAGGGCATGCTCACGCAGAACGTCATCGTGATCCAGCAGGCCGATATAGTCGCCTGTTGCGAGAGCAAAAGCTGAATTCGTGGCCTCTGCGATATGTCCGTTCTGCTCCCGGAGGGAGATCTTAATTCGGCTATCTCGAGTTGCTGCTGCCTCGAGCACCCACCGCACGCGGTCGTCTGTCGATGCGTCATCCGCAATGCACAATTCCCAAGTCTGGTAGATTTGGTTCTCGACTGACCGAATTGCGGTTTCGAGATGAACCGGGTCCGGGTTGAAAACGGGCATCAAGACGGAAATTGCAGGGTGCCATGGGAGTTCCGACAGCGTCGAGACATAGCTCGATCGGTCCCGTTCTGGACGGTAATCAAAATTTTCCTGCCATTTCATATAGTCGTAATCGGCGTCTCCACGGCAGGGCCTACGCCCCTCAAACTTGCCGTACTGCAAAAAATGCAAAAGCGGATCGATGCCGGCAGCGGCCACGTCGGGATTTTGATTGAGATACCATCCCGCCGAAAAGTTCGGTCCTGGATCACGCTTTTGCGCCGCACCCTGCGTCACGTAGTGGACGAGCGGATTGAGGCCGGCTTCTGCAACATCAGGGTACTGGCGCAAGTACCAATCAGTATCGAAAAGTGGATTCGGATTTCGTCTCTCGGCGACTCCATTTTGAATATAGTGAGCTATTGGATCTTCGCCCGCATTCACCGTATTTGGATATGTACGCAAATACCATTCTCTATCAAAGAGGCCCGAGCCGGCGACAAGTTCGACATCGTGTGCAAGCCACGACTTCCGTTCGTGATCTTCTGGTGACGGAGTTACTGCTGTGGTCTTCAGGGCGATCGTTTGATCCTGAATGATATTGTTATTGATGACGCCAACGTCGCCGGACCGTCCTTCGCTCCTGCCGATGGTCTCGTAGTGCAGCAGCGGGTTGACGCCGGTGACAGCGACATCGGGGTTGGCGGCGAGATAGGCCTGGCCGTCGAAGCGGGGCGAGGGCTTGCGGCCGAGCTGCGCGCCGAGCCAGAGATAATGTTCGGCCGGGTCCATGTCCAGCGCGGCGACATCGGGATATTGCGCCAGATACCAGGCGTCGTCGAAATGTTCCGACTGCCGGATGATCTCGATATCCTGTGCCGGGACGCCGGTCATTCCGTCTTGATCCCGTTTTCGCCGTTCCCGCCGGCTGCCGCCGCATTGGGCGCCCGGCCCTCGGCCGCGCCATGCTCGATGAAATGGCGCAGCGGGTCGATGCCGGCGGCCGCGACGTCGGGATAGGCGCGGCCATACCATTCGGCGTCGAACATGCCGCTCTGCCGCATCCAGGCCATCTGCCGGCGGATGCGCAGGGCGCGCGGCAGCAGCCGCGAGCCCTGCCGGTCGAGCAGGGTCGCGACGGTGCCGCCGGCCCGCGCGGCGGCTTCGCGCGCGCGCATCAGCCGGGTCAGCGCGACGATTTCCTCGATCCGGGCGGCCAGTGCTGCCTCGGCCTGTTGCCGGCCGGTCTTTTCGGTGCCGGCCTCGGTGCGGGCCGCGTCGCGTTCGGTCTCGGCCTGTTGCCGCGCGGCGCGCTGTTCGGCCAGTTCGGCCAGGGCCGTCTTCAGCCCGGCCTCGGCGCGGCTGCGGCCGGCCTGTTCGGCCTCGGCCCGGTTGAGCGCTTCCTGCAGGCTTGCCTGCGCTTCGGCCGTTGCCTGTTCGGCGGCGCGGGCGCGGCCGGCATCCGCCCGGCCCTGCGCCACCAGCGGCGCAAAGGCCGGCGCCGCATCGTCGAAGGCGGCGCGGATGCGGTCGAGCGTTGCGAAATCGGCAGGATCCTCGCCCTCGGCTGCCCAGCGGGCGAGAATGGCATAGGTCTCGCGCAGCCAGAGCGACAGGGCCGGATTGTCGGCGATGCGTTGCGGCGCTTCCTTGTGGTGGCGCAGCTTTTCGGCCAGGAAGGCATCGATCTCCGGCGCGGCGCGTTCGGACGCGCGGGGCCAGGCGAGGTCCAGCGCCTGGCCGGCGCGCGCGGCGAGGCGCGGCCAGTCCTGCATCAGCTGGTCGTAGCTGCAATGGAAGCGCGGCAGCCCGCGCGAGGCCGCCTCCGCCGCCAGCACATGGCGCAGCCAGAGCAGATGGCCGAGTTCGGGGGCGAGACCGTGGCGCTGTTCGAGCGAGGCCGCAACCTCCAGCGGATTGCGCAGCGGCAGCAGCACCAGGGGCCGCACGCCGGCGGCCGCCAGCACGCCGAGCCAGAAGGGGGCGATGCGGCAGAGGCGCGGATCCTTCAGTACAAAGAAGGACGAGCCGCCATATTCGGCCTCGAGCGCCGCGCGCGCCCGGGCTTCGAAGGCGCCGGCCTTCGGCGAGGCCAGCCAGCCGGGCTCGAAAGCCTGCCAGTCGTCCCAGGCCGAGCCGGCCGAGGCGAGGAGTTCCTCGTTCAGCCCGAAGACGGACATCGACTCCCAGTAGCCGGTCTCATTGGCCACGTTGGCGGGCATCAGCGTCTGCGGCGCATCGGCGCCCAGCAGCGTCAGCACCCGGGCAAGCGCGCTGGTGCCCGAACGGTGCATGCCGAGTATCAAAAGGCAACTGCGCCCGGAAGACATCACACCTTCCTGACTGACGATATTATTGTTCACGCATTCCTCGCTTATCCCCCGGATGAAATTATAATTTTCTTGGCAGGCTAGCAAGTCTGATTCAAGGTGGGGGCGGCGGCGAGCCGGTCAACAATCGGGAGCAGGCGACGTTGCAGCATCTCAACATCATTGTCGGGGGTGTGTGCGCGCCAAATCACGATTGATGTTTTGAATCCGATTTCAGGAAACGCACTGTGTCTCTAAATCCGTCGAGTTACTACGAAATTGATGCGATTGCTGCCGCTGTGGAACGGGGCGGGCATCGGCAAATCATTGGTGATTTATGGGATGAAATTGGCGCGCTTCAGATCGAATTTCTTGTGTCGAATGGTTTGTCGCCTCATCATGTGCTGTTGGATATTGGTTGCGGAAGCCTGCGCCTCGGGGTTCGCGCTGTCAGCCATCTGGATGTTGGATGCTACTGGGGAACAGACATCAATGAAAGTTTGATGTCTGCCGGATATGAGCGCGAGGTGTTGCCAGCAGGTTTAGGTGAAAAGTTGCCGCGAACAAACCTTGTGCAGGATACCGATTTTACGTTTGATGGCATTCCCCGCGACATTGATTTTGCTATCGCCCAGTCAGTCTTTACTCATTTGCCACTGAATCATATGCGGCTGTGTCTCGCCAATCTATCGGCTCACCTGGCAGGACCATGTGAATTCTTCTTCACTGTATTTATGTTGCCGGAAGGTGAGTCGTTTGAACGACCCTTCGAACAATTCGAAAAGATCATTACCTATCCACATCGAGATCCCTATCACTACACATCTGGCGATATTCTCTATGCTGCCGCCAACCTCCCTTGGCAAATCGAGTTTGTTGGGGACTGGGGACATCCGCGCAATCAGAAGATGGTTCGAGCGACGATGCCTAGGGGGCGCAAGCGTGTCTAAGACATTTCCGTTGACTGAGTGGTTAGAGTTTGGACATGAAAATTATTGCCTTGCATCTTCGATGGAAGCAATTCGATCCTCGAATCCTGCTGCTATCCAAACTAACAATTGATCGTATCGAACTCCAAGTCGCTCGTTAGTCGGCCGGTGTGTGAGGGAAGATTCTCCGTCTTCTGTGCTTGGTATGGAGGACGGTTCGCAAGGATTCCGGCATAGCACACCGTATCGAAATCCGTTGAGCCCCGCGGCCTCGAACGCACTGAGTACGTCCTGCGCTGTCACTCCGATATGAAGCCGTGCATTGGCGCCTTTGACCTCGATCGCCGAACGCCAGCGATATATGCCGGCGAGTCGTGACAAGCTTCTGGCGACGTGGCGTTCGGCTGGTTCGAGCGCTCGCAACTGTGTCTTGGCGCGGGCATCCGATGTCTGAATCGCTCCGTTGCCCGCGTATATGTCTTTCCATCTACGAGCCGATGAGCCCAGATCCTGGGCGTTATCAGCGCCTGGCTGCACGACGCCAGTGCTGGAAATTCGCAAGCGCTCGATTGTGCTGGTTTCTCCGGACATGAAGGAAATCCGAGTGGGGCACGAGACGCCTGAGTTCGGGGTTGAATCGGCAACGAAGCGAATAGCTGCAGTCTGACGATACGCCGCTCCGTCAAATCCGAATGAATTGAAAGCAGCGATCGTATCGTTCTCTGCAACCACAGCAGGCAATGAGAGCGTCCCGCGCGCGCGAAAAAAGTCAAACCGGGTGCCTGCTGCGTTGTTATCCGTCGCTGCCTGCAAGCCCAGTGTTGGCCGCGCTGTGTCGTTGTTTCCGATGCTCACGGCAGGAAGCGCGGATAGCGGTGGAACGATATTTGCGAAGTTGACGGGGTCGCCGAGAGATATTTGTCCGTCTCCAGCTAGCTTGATTCCCTCCCTCCACGTCTCCCCATCGGCGCTGACCTTGAGCGTGAAGTCGTCATTGCCGGCAAGGCCCAGTTCGGCGCGGCCGGCGGCGGCGGTCTGGAAGATCAGCGTGCCGGTGTTGCCCGTCGCCGCCTTGTCGATCGTCACGCGCATGTCGCCGCTGCCGGGCGTCTGGTCGTCATGGGCGAAAAGCGCCGCGTCGGATTTGACCGCGAGGCGGTTTGCCGTGTCGGCGGCGGTGTTGATGCCGAATTTCGGCGCCTGTTCGGGCGCGATGTCGCTCCAGGTGCCGGCGTCGCGAACCAGCAGTTTCCGTTCGTCTTCGAGCCAGGCGCGCCAGCCCGCATGGGCCGTGAAGAAAGTCCAGGCGCCGTCGAGCCAGGCGGCAATCTCGCCGTCATGGCCGGCCCAGGCGCCGCCGGCGCCGGCGGCGACGATGTGGCGCTCGCCGGGCGCCGGCGCGGGCGGCGGCGCGGTGAGGCTGCGCGACCTGACCGCCAGCTGGACCAGCGCGTCGAGCCGGCGCAGCGCCTCGTTGTGGGTCACATGTTTCTGGGCCTGGGCCGGCATGATGCAGGGCAGGCCGAGCAGTTCGGTCGTGTCGAAGGACATGGGTCGCTCCCCTTTCCGTTGCGGATGCGGCAAGCCTAAGGCGCGTGCCCGGGGGTGGGGATAAGTCGGCGGCGGCGCGGTTGCGCCTTGCCGGGCAATGGCTTATCGACGCGGGGGGGGCCTGTCGGCGCCGGGGCTTGTCGCGGCCGGCGGGACGATCAGTGTGGAACGAGGGCCGATGCGCCTTTGCGTTGACGAGATCCTGCGATCGGGACGTCCGGCGCTGCGCCTGACGCCGGCCGATGGCGCGCGGCCGCTGCGCGCCGGGCGCTATCTGCTGCATGCCGTGCCGCCGGCAGGGGCGACGATGCCGGCGCTGAAGATCGATGTGACGGTCGAGGGCGACGAGCGGCCGCGCGCGGGCCTGCTCGACTTCGAACCCTTGTTCGCACGGCGCCGCCGCGGGCGGGCCGTTGCCGCCTTCGTGCCGGTGTTTGTGCGGCAGGAGGCGGTCGCACTTGTCGTCGAGGCGGCATCGGCGGGCGCTGCCCTGCCGGGGCTCGCATGGCGGCTGCAGTTCAAGAGCTATCCGGCACTCTATGTCGCACTTTTCGGGCGTTTCATGCGGCGGGTGCTGGCGCGCAAGGAAAGCCTGAAGCTGCTCGGCACGGCCTTTCTGCGGCACGGGCTCGACGGCGTCGGCGCGGCGCTGTGGGGCGACTGGGCGGCCGCGCTGTCGTGGGCGGCGCCGCAATCGGGCTTTACCGCGCGCGCGCTTGCCTGTCCGGACCGGGTCGGGCTTCCCGCCGGCGCGCCCGCGGCGGTGCCGGGCCTCTGCCTCGTCGCCGATCTGTCGCGCGGCGCGGCGCTTCCGGCGCTCGATGCGGGTTTTCTGGCGCGGGCGCGGCTGGCCGGCTTCGACGCGCTCTGCCTGCCCTGCGGTTGGGACGGCCAGCAGCTTCGCCTGCCGGCGCCGGTGCAGCGCTTTCTCGACGATGCGGCTTGCGACTTGCCCTTCATCCTGCGGCCGACGGGCCCGGCGGCGGCCGATCGCGGCCTGATGGCGGCGCTGGCGCCGTTCCTTGACGATCCGCGCGCCTTGCGTGTGGCCGCGGCACCCGGCGCCGTTTCGGCGGACGGCGTCTTTCTCGCCGGGGATGACGGCGCCGTGCTGACCGGCGACTTCACCGCCGGTGCGGCCGATCCCGCGGCGCGGCTGCCCGACACGCCGCCGGTACGGTTCGGCCGGGCCGCGCATGCGGCGATCGGCAAGGCGCTGGCCGCGGCGGCCGGGCGGGCCGGGCCCGCCTTCGTGTTTGTCGATCTGGCGGCGGCGGGCGGGCCCGGGCCCGATCTTGGCGACGATCCGCGCTTCGGCCATGCCGCGCTCGAGGCGCTGCGCGTCGCCCGGGCGCGCCATGCGGCGGTGGCGTCCGCGCCGTCGCGACCGTTGCGGGCGGCGATCGCCCTGCATGCCTTCTATCCCGACGTTCTTGCCGAAATGCTGGCGGCACTGCGCGATCTGCCGGCCGAACACAAGCTCTTCGTCAGCACCACGGCGGCGCGGCAGGCCGAGGTCGAGGCCCTGTTGCGGGCGGCGGGGCGCCCTCATGCGCTGCATGTCTTCGACAATCGCGGCCGCGACATTCTCCCCTTCCTCAGGATGCATGCGGCGATTTCGGCCGAAGGCTTCGATCTCGTCGTCAAGGTTCACACCAAGAAATCGGCCCATCGCAAGGATGGCGCGGTCTGGCGGCGGACGCTGGTCGAGCCGATCCTCGGGCGTCAGGGTTTTACGCGCATCCTCGCCGCCTTCGCGGCGGACCGCACGCTCGGCATGACCGGGCCGGATCGGCATCTGACCGGCTTTCGCAACAATATCGTGCCCAACGAGGCGCGGGTTTTCGGCCTGGCGCGGCGGCTCGGCCTGACCGCGCGTGACGTCACGCATGGCCAGTTCTTTGCCGGCTCGATGTTCGTCGCGCGGGTGGCGGCGCTCGCGCCGCTGATGAGCCTTGCCATCGGCGAGGCGGATTTCGAACCCGAGGCGGGCCAGCTCGACGGCACGCTGGCGCATGCGATCGAGCGCGGCCTCGCGCTCAGCGTCGTTGCCAGCGGGCTGCGCGTCGCCGGCGTCGAGGATGTGCTGCGGCGGCACTCGCCGATCTGGAACATGTCGGGTTGAGCCGGTCCGGCGGCAGAGGCTTCCATCGCCGCGCAAATCGATTATGGTGGCGCCAGTTTCGCGACCGCCGGAGTGGAGTTGCCGATGCCAGCCCCCGATACGCGTTTTGCCGAGGCCGCGCGCGGCGTCGTCGCCATGGCGCGGTTTGCCGGCGCGCGCGGCTGGCTGCCGGCGACCAGCGGCAATTTTTCGGTGCGGATCGACGGCACGCGCGCGGCGCTGACGGCGACGGGCGGCGACAAGGCGATGCTCGAGGAAAGCGGCGTCATCGCGGTCGAGATCGAGGGTGCCGCGCATCCGCGCGCCTCGGCCGAAGCGCCGCTGCACCTGGCGCGTTATGCGGCCGTGCCGGCGATCGGTGCGGTTGCGCATATGCACAGCATGGCCGCGACCGTGTTGTCGCGGCGCCATGCCGCTGCCGGGGCGCTGCGGCTCGAAGGCTGGGAACTTCTCAAGGCCTTTGCCGGCGTGACGACGCATGAGGTTGCGCTCGATATTCCGATCGTCGCCAACGACCAGGACACGGCCCGGCTTGCCGCGCTGGTCGAGGCGCGGCTGAAGGCAGGCGCGGCGGCGCCGGGCTATCTGATCGCCGGACACGGTCTCTATGTCTGGGGCGCGACGGTGACGGACGCGATCCGTCACATGGAAGCCTTCGATTTTCTGCTCACCGCCCAGCTGCATGAGGAGGGCGCAAGATGACACAGCTCACGGTCTATCCCGATACCGATCCCGATACGGTGCTGCTCGAGACGCGCGACGGTGCCGCCATTGCGGCATCGCTGGCCGGGATCGGCGTTGCCTTCGAACGCTGGGCGGCGCCGCATGAACTCGGCGAGGATGCCGATCAGGCTGCCGTACTCGCGGCCTATGACGCGCAGGTCAAACGGCTGATGGACGAAGGCGGCTACAAGAGCGCCGATGTGGTGCGGGTCAAACCCGACAATCCCGATCGCGAAGCGCTCAGGCAGAAGTTTCTCGCCGAGCACACGCATGACGACGACGAAGTGCGCTTTTTCGTCGAGGGCGCCGGCGCCTTCTATCTGCGCAAGGGCGGCAAGGTGTTTCGCATCGTCTGCGAGCGCAACGACCTGATCTCGGTGCCGGCCGGCACGACGCACTGGTTCGATACAGGTCCCGCGCCGCATTTCTGCGCGATCCGCATCTTCACCTCGCCCGAGGGCTGGGTCGGACATTTCACCGGCGACGACATCGCGACGCGCTTCCCGAAATTCGAGGGCGCGGCCGCGTGAACCGGATTCGTGCCATCGTCACCGATATCGAGGGAACGACGACACCCATCGTCTTCGTGCATGAGGTGCTGTTTCCCTATGCGCGGGAACGGCTGGCGGCGTTCGTCGCCGCGCAAGGCACGGCGCCCGAGGTTGCGGCGGCGCTTGCGGAAGCGCGGGAACTGGGCGGCGTGCCGAACGCTTCAAATGACGAAACGGTGGCGCTGATGCTTTCCTGGATCGACCAGGACCGCAAGGCCGGTCCGCTGAAACTGCTGCAGGGCATGATCTGGCGGCAGGGCTACGAAGCGGGCGTGCTGAAGGGGCCGGTCTATCCGGACGCGGCGGCAATGCTGCGGCGCTGGCGCGAAAGGGGATTGCAGCTCTTCGTCTATTCGTCGGGATCGGAAGAGGCGCAGAAGCTGATCTTCGGCTATTCGGACCAGGGCGATCTGACGCCCCTGTTCGACGGGTTTTTCGATACGCGGATCGGCGCCAAGACCGCGACGGCATCCTATCAGGCGATTGCGCAGGCGGCGGCGATGCCGGCGGCCGGGATGCTTTTCCTGTCGGATCATGCCGGCGAGATTGCGGCGGCGCGCGCGGCCGGCATGCCGGCTGTGCGGATCGACCGCGAGGCGGCGCCCGATCTCTGGCTCAACGAAGAACAGGCGCCCGTCGCCGGCTCATTCGATGCGGTCGAACGCGCGCTGGTGCCCGGCAAGTAAAAAGGCCCGGCGGTTCACCGGGCCTTTTGTCGATGTGTCGATGACGTGAAATCAGCACTTGTCGTCCTGCTTGCAGCCGCTATAGGCGCCGGCCGCCGCACCGACGGCGCCACCAACGATCATGCCGGCGGCAATGCTCGACCCGGCGATGGCGGTGGCCGCTGCACCGACACCGGCGCCGATCGCGCCGCCTGACAGAGCGCCCTGTTCGGTCTTGCTCAGATTGGTGCAGCCGCTCGTCAGCAGAAGCGCAGCCACCGCGAAGGCCGTCGCTGTCTTCTTCATCTTTGCCTCCATCAACGTGAATCCACCCGGCCGAGATTGGCGGCGTTTGACGGCCGAAGCTTGACGGGAATGGGGCGATTGAGGGCCGATTATGGGGCGGGCGGGCTTGTGCGGCCGGTGATCCTTGCAGATGATCGCCGGCGATGACACAGGACATCAGACCCGAAGGCCCCGGCGGCGACCGGCTGCGCGAAGAGGCGGTCGAGCGCCGGAAGGAGACCGCGCGACGCTTTGCCGGACAGGCTGCGCTTGCCCTTGCACGCGCGGTGCTTGTCATCTTCTTCCTGCCGGCATTCGTCATTCTTCTCTATGCGGTGGTGCCGCCGCCGGCGACGCCGCTGATGCTGATCCGCGCCATCGAAGGGTACGGAATCTCCAAGCAATGGAAGCCGCTCGATGAAATCTCGCCGCATCTGCAGCGCGCCGTCATCGCGGCCGAGGACGGCAAATTCTGCCGGCATGGCGGCTTCGACTGGGAAGCGGTCGACAGCGCGATCGAGCGGCGGCGCCAGGGCGGGCGCGTCGTCGGCGCCTCGACGATCAGCATGCAGACGGCCAAGAATCTCTTTCTCTGGCCGGCCCGGACCTATTTCCGCAAGGGCGGCGAAGCCTACATAACCGTCTGGCTGGAAACGCTTTTAAGCAAGCGGCGCATCCTCGAACTCTATCTCAACGTGATCGAATTCGGCCCCGGCCTTTATGGCGCGGAGGCGGCGGCGCGGCATTATTTCGGCGTTGCGGCGGCCGATCTTTCGCCGTCCCAGGCGGCGCAACTGGCCGCGGTGCTGCCCTCGCCGCTGACCTGGCGGCCGGTCGCCAGCGCAAGGGCGGGAACGATCGAAGTCAGGGCGCGATCGGTGCAACTCGGCAGCGACGGACCCTGCTAACCCCCCCCCCCTCTGTCACGGAACTGTCACGAAACTGTCACAAATCGCCGCGAGGAAAACTTGTGCCCGGGTTTATGCCCGGGGTTATGCGCGGGTTTATCCCCGCCCCCGGGGACAAGTCAGGCGTGATGCGCCGAATCGCGCATGACCAGCGCGGCCAGCGCGCAGAGATCGGCCTCGGTTTCCGAGAAATGCCATTTCTCGATCGCCACCATGCGGTCGCCGAGATAGTCGGCGCGGGTCGCGGCGGCCAGTGCGCGATGGGCGAGCTCCGGCGTGGCGGCGGGCGTCCAGCCATGCGCGCGCAGGCGGCGGGCGAGGCGGGCCTCGTAGATCGCGCGGGTTTCGGCCGGGCGGCTTTCGGCGAACCAGATCTCGCCGAGCTTTGCGGCCGCCTGCCGATCGGCCAGCAGGCGCAGGAAGACGTCGCTGTCGAGAGCGAGGACCGACGGGTCGCGGCCGAACAGCGCGGCCGGGACGGCGGCGGCGAGGAGTGCGGCGCTGCCCAGAATGACGATGTCGCGGCGCGAGACCGGCGGATGGGCGTGAGCGGCGTCGTGATCGGATGAATGTTTCATGCGGTTCTCATGCGGCAAAGGCGCCTTCGGCAAAGCGGGATTTCAGATGGTCGGCCAGGCGCAGCGCCAGCGCGACCAGGGTCAGGGTCGGGTTGACCGTGCCCCCCGTCGGGTAGAGCGAGGAGCCGGCGATATAGAGGTTCGACATTCCGTGTACGGCGCAGTTGCCGTCGGCGACGCCGTTCTTCGGGTCGGCGGCCATGCGCGTGGTGCCGAGATGATGATTGCCCCAGCCTTCGGCCTCGGTCCATGTCTCGCGTTCGGGAAAGAGCACGCGGACGCGGCCCTCGCCCCAGCCGCCAAAGGCGCGGGCCAGCGCCTCGAGATTGCCGCGCAGGCTGTCGGCGTCGGTTTTCTGCAACCGCCAGGCCAGCCGCGTGCGCGGCAGGCCGAGCGCGTCCTTTTCGTCCGAAAGCGTGATGCGGCTCGCCGGATTGGGCGCCTGTTCGGCGGCGCAGCCGACGCCGATGCGCCAGCCGAGTTCGTCCGACGGCGCGGCGCGCGCGGTGGTGTCGCGGGCGAGCTTCAGCACCAGCGGCTGGATCCAGGCGGATGGATCGCGCTGGCCTTCCTCCGAGCCGGTTGCGTCCGTCACCGCATAGCTCATGCCGAAGGTCAGCACGGTGCCCATGCGCCGGGTGCGGCGCAGATAGTCGGGTGTGAAAAGGAAGCAGCCGCGCACGACCGAATTCTGAAGCTTCGTGTAGGTGCGGTAGAAGCGCGCGACGAGATCGGGATCGGTGACGAGAAAGGTCGCGGGCGAGGGAATGTGCGGATGCTCCATGAAGAAGCGGCCGACATTGCCGGTGCGATTGCCGACGCCGCCCGGCTCGACGCTGTTGGAATAAAGCAGGATGCGCGCATTCTCGATGCCGCCGGCGGCCAGGATGCAGGCTTTGGGTTTGACCGCGAAGCGGACGCCCGACAGCGTGCCGACGCGCAAGGTTTCGACACGGGCGCCGTTTTCCGCCGGCACGATTTCCATCACATTGCTGTTGAGGTAGCAGGTGACATTGGGCGCGGCTTCGATGTCGGGCCGGTATTTCTTTCCGAAGCGGGTCGGCGGGCTGTAGATGAAGAAGCGCGTCATCACCTCGTCGCCGGCGAGCGGCAGCGGCTCGCCGCCCTCGGCCCAGGCGCTCGCATCGTCGAAGGCGGTGGAACGGAGCTGGCAGACATCCGCCGCGCGCTCATAAAAAGGGTCGAGATCGGCGCGGGTCATCGGCCAGCCCGAATGGGGCACCCAGTCGCGCTTTTCGAAGTCGATGGGCTCAAGCGGCCGCGTCCAGCCGCCCCAGTGGTTGGTGGTGCCGCCGAAATAGCGCAGCCTCGAACTTGTCAGCGGATATTCGACGCCGGCCATCTCGCCTTCATACAAGGCTTGCGTGTCGGCATCGAATTCGAAGCCGCCGCTTTCGATCAACGCGATGGCGATGCCCGAGCCTGCCAGCTCGCGCGCGATGGCGATGCCGGCCGCACCGGCGCCGATGATGGCGAGGTCGGTTTCGATGATGGTGCCGTCGGGGACGTTGCGTCCGTCAATGAACATGGGCGCTGCTTCTCCTGGCGCGGGTCTGATCCTGCCCTGATACTTCTTACCCGATTCCGCCGGAATTGCGGCGGCTGCCGGCCGATGCTCGATCCCGATTGCCGGACCACCCGCCGGCCCGTTTTCGCACGGGACTTGAAAGTGTGGCCCAATTGGGCTACATATGGGTTTCGGTTTACAGGAGATCTGAAAATGGCCACCAGTGTCGTTCGCGCCCGTGTCGAAGACGATGTGAAGGAAGATGCGACGGTCGTGCTTGGCGAGCTGGGGCTGACCGTGTCCGACATTATCCGCATGACGCTGACCCGCGTCGCCCGAGACCGGGCGGTTCCTTTCGATCTCACCGCGCCCAACGCTAAAACGCAGGCAGCGATGAAGGAGGGCCGGAAGCTGATCAAATCGCGCCGGGCCCGGTTCTCCAGCGGCGACGAGCATCTGGATGCCCTCGGAAAAGCCCGCTAGCCGCAAACGGGCGTCGCGGCCGCGCACGTCGGACCACACCAGGGCGTTCGAAAAAGACTGGGTCCGCCTCTCCCGCACCGGCCGCTACGACATGGGCCGCCTGAAAGAGGTTATGCTGCTGCTCATCGCGAATGACGGTCCGCTGCCTGCCGAGTGGAAAGACCACCCGCTCAAGGGCGCTTGGGCCGACCATCGCGAATGCCATGTCGGCGGCGATTTTCTCCTGATCTACACATGCGATGACAAATCGGTCGTTTTTGAGCGCACCGGCACGCATGCGGAACTTTTCGAATAGGGCGAGCGGCAGGCGGAAGTCCGCATTTTCCCGGCGTTTTGGCGGCTTTCGAGGCCGTTTTACGCTGGACCGGGCAGGGGGGGGCATGCGAGGTTTCTTGCCAACAACAAACACCCTCGCGCGCAGCCGGGGGCCGCAGCATATGCGGCCGTCCGGGCGGGTGAAACCGGCATTCGCCGGCGCCCGCCGGCAGACGAGGGACGGCATCAAACAAGGAGGACTGCCCCCATGAAGGACTATCTGAAATTCTACATCAACGGCCAGTGGGTCGACCCGGCGACGCCGAAGACGCTGGAGGTGATCAACCCGGCCAATGAAGAGCCCTTCGCGCGCATCAGCATGGGTTCGGCCAAGGATGTCGACAAGGCGGTGGCCGCCGCCAAGGCCGTCTTCCCGAAATATTCGACGACGACCAGGCAGGAGCGCATCGAGCTGTTGCAGTCGATCATGGCCGTCTATCAGAAGCGCTATGCCGACATCGCGGCCGCGATCACCGAGGAAATGGGCGCGCCGCAGAAGCTGTCGCAGAACGCGCAGGCCGCCATGGGCATCGCGCACTTGAACACCAATCTCGAAATCCTGAAGACATACGAATTCGAGGAAGACAAGGGCCCGACGCGGATCCTGCGCGAGCCTGTGGGCGTGTGCGGTTTCATCACGCCGTGGAACTGGCCGATCAACCAGATCGCCTGCAAGGTGGCGCCGGCGCTGGCGGTGGGCTGCACCATGGTGCTGAAGCCTTCGGAAGTGGCGCCGATCAACGCCTATCTCTTCGCCGAAATCCTGCATGAGGCGGGCGTGCCGGCGGGCGTGTTCAACCTCGTCAATGGCGACGGGCCGGGCGTGGGCGCGCCGCTGTCGTCGCATCCGGATGTCGACATGGTGTCGTTCACCGGCTCGACGCGGGCCGGCATTCTCGTTTCGAAGGCGGCGGCCGACACGGTCAAGCGCGTGGCGCTGGAACTGGGCGGCAAGTCGGCCAATATCGTGCTCGACGATGCCGACCTCAAGAAGGCGGTGACGGGCTCGGTGTTCGGCATGATGTCGAATTCGGGCCAGAGCTGCAACGCGCCCTCGCGCATGCTGGTGCCGGCGGCACGCCAGGACGAGGTGATCGCGATCGCCAAGGCGGCGGCCGAGCAGGTCAAGGTCGGCGACCCGAACGCGGAAGGCACGGTGATCGGCCCCGTGGTTTCGGAAGTGCAGTTCGAGAAGATCCAGGGCCTGATCCAGAAGGGCATCGAGGAAGGCGCGACGCTGGTGACCGGCGGCACGGGCCGGCCGGAAGGCATGAACAAGGGCTATTACGTGCGCCCGACCATCTTCGCCAATGTCACCAACGACATGACCATTGCGCGCGAGGAAATCTTCGGGCCGGTGATGGCCATTCTTCCCTACAAGGACGAGGAAGACGCCGTGCGCATCGCCAACGACACGGTCTATGGGCTTTCGGGCTATGTGCAGGGCGAGCCGGAACATGCGCGGAAAGTCGCCTCGCGGCTCCGCACCGGCAATGTCCACCTCAACCTCGCCGGCCCCGACCTCAACGCGCCCTTCGGCGGCTACAAGCAGTCGGGCAATGGCCGCGAATGGGGCGAGTTCGGCTTCGAGGAGTTCCTCGAGGTGAAGGCGGTGCTGGGGTATAACGCGGCGTAAGCAACTTCCGGATTGGTCCGGATACGGAGAAGCCGGTCCCGCGAGGGGCCGGCTTTTTTCGTTTGGGGGACGGACTATTGTGGACTTGCTTGGTCTAAGCCGCATTTGCAAAGTCGGCGAGCATATATTTAGTCCGTCGATCTGTCTCTCCACGCCTTTACGCGGTTTAGGCAGCCGTCGATGTCGTCCCTGACTTCGTAAACCCAAAAGCGCATGACATCGTAGCCAAGCTCGAAGAGCCGTTGATTGCGGATCTGGTCGCGTCTGCAAAGCTCGCCGGTCCAATTTCGATGGTATCGCTCACCATCAATTTCGATAGCCAGCTTGCGAGAATCATCCACCATCAGAAAGTCCACAATATACTTTTCAACCGGGTACTGCGGAATCAAGCGCAAACCAACCTTGTGCGCCGCCGTGTAGAAATCTCTCTCCCAATCGGAAACAAGCTCCGGCTTTGGAACATCTGGATACGACGGGCCATATTCTTCCAGCTGCATCTCGACTGCCTCTGCTGAGCGATTTTCGAGGGAGGCCGCGTATGTGGCAAAGCGTGAGAGATAGCCAACATCACACGCACTACATGCAGCCATATCCCCGACAACGATCAGCTGAGCTCGCGCCCGCGTGATGGCAACGTTGAACAGGTTTCCGTTGGAGCGCAGGAATCCGAGCGCCCCGCTCGTGAGCCCAGCAGAAACAACGGGTGAAAACACCATCACATCTCGTTCATCACCTTGAAATCCGTGCACCGTATCCACTAAGAAGCCGCGCTGAATCAGTTCGGCCGAAAGTTTGCTCTCACGATTCACTGCTTCGTTAATAGCGTTGACTTGGGCTCTGAATGGTGTGACCACACCGACGCTGCCCCGATAGTTTTTTGTGAGCACGAGATCGCTTAGTGCGGAAACAACTGCCTTGACTTCGTCCATATTCACTGCGCCGCCCCTGGCAGGGCGGACGGAGTGGCCCTTGACGTCAATCCATCGGATTCCCGGCTCACTCCGAGCTGGAGAACGCAGATTGTCATATCTGGTTGCTACCCGAAGCCGCTGCTCATAAAACTCATCATTCGAGAAGCCAATGATATCGGCGTGGGAGCGATGGTGATCGACAAGGCTCACGACGTCTTCGCCTGAAACCTGCGTCGCCCCAAGCCCGAACAATGATTGATGTGAATACGCCCAATGAGGGAAGTCGTCCATAAGCTCATATCGTTCGAGCAAAGCCTGATCCTGCCCTCGCTGCAAGCGGCTAATATGTGAAAGCTGCTTTGGGTCACCAATGATCACGACAGATTTCGCGCGGTAGAGCAGAGGCAGCGCCGAGGCAATATCACACTGACTGGCTTCATCAAAAACCACGAGGTCAAAGTGGCCAGGTTCAAGTGGAATGCGCCCACGTGCCGAGAGCGAAGTCACAGCCCAGCATGGGAGCAAATGCGAAATGTCGCGCAGCATTGCACTGTATTTCGCATAGGCTTGACGGGATAGCTCCCCGTCATCTCCGGCTTCAATAACCATCTTTAAGAGCGCGGTGTATTTGCCAAGATCTCGTCGTTCGGCCGCAGACATCACTGATGGCTGAAGACGTAACCAAAGCTTCCAAAGCATCTCGGAATGACGTGCGATCCGACCTAGGACGCTTCCCTCTTCACGCGCAATTTCCTCTAGTGATCGCGACTTTTGAAGCTCTCTCAATGCCGTTCGATAAAGGTTCGCTCTCTCCAAAGCTTCCAGCTGGTGAATCGCTGTCGATAATGCGGTCGCGACCGGTTGAAGTTCTATGTCTGTTGAAGGCGGCGCGGGGATATCGACTTCGATGGTCTCCAAAGAGGGAGTGGCGGCTTCAATGGCCAATGCAAGACTGGCGAACCGTCCACCCCTGAATAATGGCCAAAGAGCCTTTGCGATGATGCCTACCTGCTCCCGGTCCGCTTGCTTGGCGGCGAACGCAAGAGACTGCATGTCACCTCGGATGCCTGGAATATCCAACTCCAAGGCCTTCGCGAAAAGGCCGGGGCGCAACTGTTGGCGCGCCTCTTCGGCAAACTGCTCTAGACGGTCAATGTCATTGCGCAGCTCGATAAAGTGCTGTGTTTCATCTGCAAGGCGGCTGTACTCAGAAAGCAGGCGCTGATGTAAGGCCTTGGCGTCAGCGAACTCCTCTCGTTCGGCATTTGTCGTCGTTGATGACAGCAATGCAAGCACATATTCCGCCAAACGTACCTGATACGCCTGTGCGCCGACGCGCAACAGAATTGGACGCGGCCCAAGTGCGTTTACCCGAGTTTCGACAACATCGACCGCCTTATTGTTCTTGCTTGCGAAAAGAACACGCTTCCCGGACCAAGCGGCGTTCACAAGGAGATTGGTAACAACTTGCGATTTGCCGGTGCCGGGAGGACCGGTAATGATTGTCACGGGGCGGGTCAATGCGGCGGATACCGCATTTCGCTGCTCCGAGTTCATCGGCAAGACTTCGATGAGCGGCTCGTCGAGCGGCGCAACATCGAGAGACGTGTCCTCTCCCCTTATCCACCTGCCCAGTGCTGTATCCGCATATTTCGTCTCGGGCAGCTGGGCGAGATCGCGGAGCTCCTTCTCAAGGCCTTGGGTGAATGGAGACTTTTCGGCCATGAGGATGACGGCCCGATTGTAAATGCCGGGCTCACTAACTTCCGTCATCGGGACGCGTTCATCGGCGAGAACGCTGGAGTCGATGTCTTCCCTCCACGGCCATTCAGGCCGCACCGCCTGTAAACGCATCGCAATCTCGTCGACCTCGGGCCGGACTTCGTCGCTGTTCAGCCCCAACTCTTGCTCAAGCTGGACAAGCTCATTCATGAGCATGTCGCGCTCAACATTGGTAAAGGTTTGGAAGGGCTTCTGATTGATGATTGGGAAGCTCAAGTCGATGGCCAGGCGGCCGCTGCCTGGCTCCTGTTCGATCGGAAACAGAAGTAATGGCTCGACCATGTACCCTTGCCAGTCAGAGCGACGAGACTTAATCAGCGAAATGTTGGTGGGATAACCGAAATAAAGACCGTAGCGGCCCCGCTCGGTGCGCTTTCGTCCTAGCAAGCGCCTCCCTGCTTCGCTTTCAGCAAGGTCGTCAGGCGTACGGGGAATGGACGTGATCTCAAGATAATCCGGGTCTCCATACTTGGAGGTCAGAAATGTTGAGATGCCGGTGTCGTCGTAGCCGAGACATGCAAGATAATACCGACAGAGACGAGCAAGGTCGGTATCGACGAATTGCTCTTCAGGTGAACTAGAATCAGAACGCGCTAGTTGAGTTTCGACTGCTGTCGACCAGCGGTAGGCACGATCTTGAGCGACACGCCCTTTCAGAGACCCGTAGAGAAGTTTATTGATGTCGGGCTTAGTGACACCAAGCGCTCTGACCTGAGCCCCTGAACTTCCTCCAGATTTGAGTAGAGTCCGTCACTTGAAG
>NZ_CAXBIB010000026.1:0-38498 GCF_963975745.1 uncultured Parvibaculum sp.
CCTTCAAGTGACGGACTCTACTCAAATCTGGAGGAAGTTCAGGGGCTCAGGTCAATTTTCGTATTGCTTCGTTACTTTGGCGTGGTCGAAGGAAACGAGTTTTTGGGTCTGAATGTTGACACTTTTATTTCGTTCTCGTTTGTGGGGCTCTGCTACGCGGTCGCGGGCATTTGGTATGCATTTCAAAATTTCCGACCGCAAAAATTCAAAAAGTTACTCTACTATGAGCGAAGCGAGTTTCTTTGGAAATTCTCTGAGGCAGGGGATTTCGACGGGACGTTTACCTACAGATTGCAGAATAATTCTAGTGAAGTTCTTTCACGGTTGCCGCTTGATGGATTTCAGTGGAGTGTGGCCCCTGATCGGAAGCGATTAAGATTTAGAATTATCCCGAAAGAGAACTTAAAGAAATATCGATTCGCTAAACCCACAGCTACAATTCGACTAGCGGGTTGGCTCTATGACAAAATCTTCTCCACCGACACCTACCTTATTGAATGGTCTCCCAGTGTTGTTCCGGATGTGATGCCCGGGGACTCAATTTTGTATGAAGTGAATATTCAAACACTTGAAACGGAGCTAGACGCTTTTACTCCCAAAGGCACGACGCTTGGTTTCCCTACCCGCGTGAAAACTCGAGAGGTGTCGTTGGTGTGTCTGGCGCCCGAAGGACATAGATTTGTATTCATATCTCCAAAGATCGAAGTCGTTGACTTTGATACAGGCGACCGAAGGTTGAATGAAGAGAGTTTGATTGCAGAACCTAATTTGAGTGACGATGGAGGAAGGCTGGAGTGGTTGGTTGAGGACCCATTGCCGGATCGTAGGTATTGGATCAACTACCGATTTGAGAAGAAGGATGGCTATGACGAAGCTTTATTCAATAGTTAGAAATTTTTGAGAACGATGTTGTTATCCATTCATCGGTGTTGTAGCGCCGGATGATTTTCATCCCGAGGCTTCGATAGCGAGATTCAATTCGCCTAAATTGAGTTCGGTCATAACCAGATAGAATCAACGTTCCTCCGTCGGCTATAATGGGCGTCAAACGCGTTGCCGCACTGAGAAGCGAATTGAAGAGGATATTTGCAACTACAACATCAAATTTCTGATGCACGTAAAGTGGTTTATCTATGCTGTGTTGAAATGTTGTAATTTTTCTTGCGACGCCGTTGATTTTGGCGTTTTTGCGTGATGTCGCAACGCAAGACGGATCGATGTCGAATGCCCAGACCTGAACATTGTGTTTCTTTGCTGCAATAATTGACAATACACCACTGCCGCATCCAGCGTCGCATACTCGCTGTTGTCCGTTGTTTTGTCCAAGAGCTTCAAGCAATGCTGCTGCGCTTCCCGCCGTAGTTGCGTGATGTCCGGTCCCAAACGCAGGACCTGCCTCGATGAGAAGGGGAGTTATGTTCGCCGCTGCCGCGGGCGGAGTGTGGGCACCGTGTATTTCGAATGTTCCAATGCGCACCGAGGGCAACAGTTTGAGAGAATGTCGAACCCAATCTATGTTTGGAAGAGTCTCTATCTTTAGGCCTGATGCCTTTGTTCCGATCGATTCCTCTAAGGGGCGCAGCGTTCTTCGAACTTGGGGTAGGTGCAATAGTTGATCGTATATTGCCTCAACCCGCCAAGCCCCTGTAGTGGCAAGCGCTCTTGCAGGATGGACGACCTCGATTGTTGGCGCTGATGAATCTTCTTCGCGCACGGTTACCGCGATAGGAGCAAGACCCGGGGCGTTTTCGAGTTCAGCGACAAAAGCGTCGGCCCATTTGTTCGCAACGGTAAAGCTTACTTGCCAGAGTGGTTGCGATGGCTGGTGTTCATTCATCGTCTCACACCCGTTCCAGGAAACTGTCGATCACTTTCTTCCGGCCGGCCTTGTCGAAATCGACCGTCAGCTTGTTGCCGTCGATCGACAGCACCTCGCCATAGCCGAATTTCTGGTGGAAGACGCGCTCGCCGGTATTGTAGCTCGCGGCCGACGGATCGCTGGTCGCGACCAGTTCGCCATGGCTCTCATAGGCCGGCGGGCGGGTCCGGGCGGCGGCCTCGGCGTTTTCCTTCGCGCGGCGCCAGCCCGGGCTCGAATAATTGCTGTCGCGGGCGAAGTCCTGCGCGAAGCGGCTCTGGCCGTAATTCTGGTAGCTGGCGCCCGCCATCGCGCTTTCGGTCACTTCGACATGGGCCTGCGGCAGTTCGTCGATGAAGCGCGAGGGCAGCGAGGATTGCCACAGCGCATGGATGCGGCGATTGGCGGCGAAGGAGATATAGGCGCGCTGCTTGGCGCGGGTGATGCCGACATAGGCCAGCCGCCGTTCTTCCTCGAGCCCCGCCAGCCCGTTCTCGTCCAGCGAACGCTGATGCGGGAACAGGCCCTCTTCCCAGCCGGGCAGGAACACGGTGTCGAATTCCAGTCCCTTGGCCGCGTGCAACGTCATCAGGTTGATCTTGTCGGCGGTGTCGTTCTGCTCGATCTCCATCACCAGCGAGATATGTTCGAGATAGCCGGCCAGCGTCTCGTGATGCTCCATCGAGCGGATCAGTTCCTTGAGGTTTTCGAGCTTGCCCGGCGCATCGGCCGATTTGTCGTTCTGCCACATCTCGGTATAGCCGGACTCGTCGAGCACGATCTCGGCCAGTTCCGTATGCGGCATGCCGGGCACCAGCGCGCGCCAGCGTTCGACCATCTCGACGAAACCGGCCAGCGCGCGGCGTGCGGCCGGTTTCAGTTCCTCGCTCGTCACCAGCATTTTCGAGGCGCGCAACAGCGAGATGCCTTCGGCGCGGGCGAGGCGATGGATCGTCTGCACGGCGACGTCGCCGAGGCCGCGCCGCGGCTTGTTGACGATGCGCTCGAAGGCGAGATCGTCGTCGCCCTGCGCGATCAGGCGCAGATAGGCATTGGCATCGCGGATTTCGGCGCGCTCGTAGAAGCGCGGTCCGCCGACCACGCGATAGGGAATGCCGAGATTGATGAAGCGGTCTTCGAATTCGCGCATCTGGAACGAGGCGCGCACCAGGATTGCCATGTCGCGCAGCAGATGTCCCTGCCGCTGCAACTGCTCGACCTCTTCGGCGATCGCGCGGGCCTCTTCCTCGCCGTCCCAATAGGAGGCGACCTTGATCCGGTCGCCTTCATTGTCGTTGGCTTCGGTCCAGAGCGTCTTGCCGAGGCGCTGTTCGTTGGCGGCGATCAGGCCGGAGGCGGCACCCAGAATATTGGCCGTCGAGCGGTAATTGCGTTCGAGCCGGATCACTTTCGCACCCGGAAAATCCTTCTCGAAGCGCAGGATGTTGTCGACCTCGGCGCCGCGCCAGCCATAGATCGACTGGTCGTCGTCGCCGACGCAGCAGATGTTCCTGTGCTTCTGGGCCAGCAGGCGCAGCCACAGATATTGCGCGACATTGGTGTCCTGGTATTCGTCGACCAGCATGTATTTGAAGCGTTCCTGCCATTCGGCCAGCACTTCCGGGTGTTCCCGGAAGATGCGCAGCACCTCGAGCAGCAGGTCGCCGAAATCGGCCGCGTTCAGCACCTTCAGCCGCGCCTGATAGGCGGCATAGAGTTCGCCGCCCTTGCCGTTGGCAAAGGCATGGGCCTCGCCGGCCGGAACCTTGTCGGGCGTCAGCCCGCGGTTTTTCCAGCTGTCGATATGGCTGGCGAGCTGGCGCGCCGGCCAGCGTTTCTCGTCGATGCCTTCGGCGACGATGATCTGTTTCATCAGCCGGGTCTGGTCGTCGGCATCGAGAATGGTGAAATCGGAGCGCAGACCGGCGAGTTCGGCATGGCGTCTCAGCATCTTGGCACCCAGCGCATGGAAGGTGCCGAGCCATTGCATGCCTTCGACGGCGCCGCCGATCAGCGCGCCGATCCGATGCTGCATCTCGCGCGCGGCCTTGTTGGTGAAGGTCACGGCGAGAATCTGGTTCGGCCAGGCCTTGCGGGTGGCCAGCAGATGCGCCAGCCGCGTCGTCAGCACCCGCGTCTTGCCGGTGCCGGCGCCCGCCAGCACCAGAACCGGTCCGTCCAGCGTCTCGACCGCCTCGCGCTGCTCGTCGTTCAGCCCCTCGAGATAGGGCGGGCGACGTGCCGCCATCGCCGCCGCGCTGGTCGAGCGCGCCGTCGTTTCTTCGGGGATGTTGCCAAGGTCAAAGGGATCGCTCGTCATCGGGCCTTTATACGCTACGCTTTCGGAATGTCCGGATGGCCGGGATTTGCCGCCGAATCCGCCTCGGCGCCAACATAACATGGGGGGACCGGTGGCGCTGCGCCACGCCGCTTGAGCGCGCCGGCCCTGCATGCTAAACGGAAAGAATTCCTAAGCCCTTGTAAAACAAGGGAAAAGAAGGATGCATCGCCTTGGAGGCCATCGACGATACCCGGCCGGTCAACATGATCGTTCTGTCCCTGCTGGCGCTGCTTGTCGGGTTGGCCACGGGCGTCGGCGCGGTGATTTTCCGCTCCATGATGGTGGGGCTCTACAATCTCTTCTTCTACGGGCAATTGTCGCTCGAGCCGGTATCCGGCGCCACGGGTCCGCTCAGCCCGTTCGGTTTCCTGATCATCCTGGTGCCGGTCGCGGGCGGGCTGGCGGTCGTCTGGATGACGCGCCGCTTTGCGCCCGAAACCCGGGGCGGCGGCATCAATGACGTCATCGATGCCGTCTATCATCGCGAAGGCCGCATCCGCCCGCGCGTGGCGGTGGTCAAGACCCTGTCGGCTGCGCTTTCCATCGGCAGCGGCGCATCGGTCGGCCGCGAAGGGCCCATCGTCCAGATCGGCGCGGCCATCGGCTCGGGCATTGCACAGTTCAGCCGCTTGCCGTCCTGGCAGCGCATCACGCTGCTGGCGGCCGGCGCGTCGGCCGGCATTTCAGCAACCTTCAACACGCCGCTCGGTGCGGTGCTGTTCGCGCTTGAACTGATCCTGCCCGAGATCAGCGCCCGCACCTTCCTGCCCGTCGTCATCGCCACGGGCTCGGCCACCTATGTCGGCCGCGTCGTCTTCGGTTCCTATCCGGCTTTCGTGGTGCCGCAGCTCGATTTCGCCGCCTCCGAGCTCGACCATATCCTCAATCTCGGCTCCTTCGTGGTGCTCGGCCTGCTGGCGGGGCTGGTGGCCTGGAGTTTCATTCGCACGCTGCTTTTCACCGGCGACGTGATGCAGCGCCGCTTTCCCAACGAATACATGCGCGCCGCCGTCGGCATGACCGGCATCGGTCTGGCGCTCTACCTGTTCGGGCATTTCACCGGCCACTACTACATTGTCGGCGGCGGCTACGACGCCATTGCGGCCACGCTGGAGGGCCAGATATCGACCTTCCTGCTTCTGGCCGCGCTCTGTGTCGCCCAGATTCTCGCCACCTCGGTCAGTATCGGCGCCGGCGCTTCCGGCGGCGTCTTTGCGCCGCTGCTGTTTGTCGGCGCGGCGCTTGGCGGCGCCTTCGGTGTCGCGCTTCATTTCATGGGCATCGGTGAGGGCGTTTCGGTCGTCGATTATGCGCTGATCGGCATGGCCGCCGTCGTGGCCGGCGGCACCGGGGCGGTGATGACGGCCATCACCATGAATTTCGAACTGACCCGCGACTACGGCATCATCGTGCCGCTGATCATCGCGGTCGCCATTGCCACGGGCATGCGGCGCGCGCTGATGGCCGACAATGTCTTTACCGCCGATCTGGCGCGCAAGGGCCGGCCGGTGCCGAAGGACCGCTATTCCAATCTCTATCTGGTGCGCAGTGCGCGCGAGGTGATGGACGACGATATCGCGATCATGCCGGCCGATGCCGCCATCGACACGGTTGCCGCAGCGCTGGCCGAGACGCGAATGCCGCATTTCCTGATCCTCGAAGACAAGGGCCGCATCCTGGGCGTCGTGCCGCGCGACCATCTGCGCCGCTTTCCCGGCGGTTCCGGCGGCGCGCCGCAGACCATGCGCGACCTGGCCGTCACCGACACGGTCATCGTGCGCGAGAACAATATTCTCGAAGAGGTCATTCGCCGCATCGGCCGCCGCAATGCGACGCTGGCTCTGGTCGTGCGCGACAAGCCGGGCGTTCCGCGCCCGGAAGACGTGATGGGGATCATCGGCAAGTCGCAGATTGCCGATACCATGCTGCGGACGCAGATGGGCTAGCGCTTCCGCGCATTTTCTATTTCCGCTTGATCCCGATCACGCGGCCGGCCTGTTCCGGGCGCGGCATGCCTTCATGGGCTTTCATCATCGCTGCGATCTTTTCCTGCTGTTCGGCGGGGAAGGGGGAGGCGCGGCGCGATTTCATGTCGACATGGATGCACATCTGCTCCGAGGTCGCGGCCAGATAGCCCTTTTCGGCGTGATACATGTGGCCGAAGACATGGATGCGTTTCGCATCGGCATCGAGCAGTTGATAGGTGACGCGGACCGGATCGCCTTCCTTCAACTCGTCCAGATAGCAGACATGCACTTCCGCCGTGAAGCAGGAGCCCTCGCCCTTCTGCGTATAGTCCCAGCCGATGCCCAGCGCCGAAAAGGCCACATCCAGCGACTCGTCGAAGACCAGATGGTAATAGGCCATGTTCATGTGGCCATTGAGATCGACCCATTGCTTCTCGACCTTGCGGATCGGGCATTCCAGCGGCTGTCCGGTCATTGGGGGTTCCTTTTCTTGTGTTTCTTGGTGGCTGGTTGTGTGTCGGCGTTCGGGACTACCCTCCCCTTTGGGGGAGGGTCGAAATTTGTGGAGCGACAGCGAAACAAATTTCGGGGCGGGGTCGCCGTCGATGCCCAGCCCCCGCCCCGAAAAATTCTGCACTCCGTTTGAATTTTTCGACCCGCCCCCCAGGGGCGGGTGGGGTGAGGCGGCGTGACGACGTGATTTCATGCTAGCCTATCCGCAAGCATGATCAAGGACAGCTCCATGAGCAGAGCGGTGGAAAACGCGGACGGCAAGGCGGCGGCACTCGCCGAACTCGCTGCATTGCTGGGCGACCGTTTCACCACCGCACCGGCGGTGCGCGAGGCGCATGGCCGTGACGAGAGCTGGCATCCGGTCGCTGCGCCCGATGCCGTCGCCTTCGCGCAAACGACGGATGAAGTCGCCGCGATCGTCCGCATCTGCGCGGCGCACGCGCTTCCGGTCATTGCCTTCGGCGCCGGCACCTCGCTCGAAGGTCATGTCTCGGCGGTGCAGGGTGGCCTTTCGCTCGATCTCACGCAGATGAACCGCATCCTCGAAGTCAACGCCAGCGATCTCGATGTCCGCGTCGAGGCCGGCGTCACGCGCAAGGCGCTCAACGAATATCTGCGCGATACAGGTCTCTTCTTCCCGATCGACCCCGGCGCCGACGCGACCATCGGCGGCATGGTGGCGACGCGGGCGTCGGGCACCAATGCGGTGCGCTACGGCACGATGCGCGAAAACGTGCTCGGCCTCACCGCGGTGATGGCCGATGGCGCGATTGTCCGCACCGGCGGCCGGGCGCGCAAATCCTCGGCGGGCTACGACCTGACGCGGCTTCTCGTCGGTTCGGAAGGGACGCTCGGCATCGTCACCGAGGTGACGCTCCGCCTCTACGGCATCCCGGAAGCCGTGCGCTCCGGCGTCGTGCCGTTCGAGAGCATCGAAGGTGCGGTTGACGCCGTCATCGAGACGATCCAGTCCGGGCTTCCGATTGCGCGCATCGAGATTCTCGATCCCTTGTCGATCCGCGCCTGCAACGCCTATTCGAAACTTTCGCTTGCCGAAGTGCCGACGCTCTTTGTCGAGTTTCACGGCACTGAAGCCGCCGTCGCCGAACAGGCCGAACGCTTCGCCGCCATCGCCGCCGAGCATGGCGGCGGCGCAGCCGCATGGGCCTCGAAGCCGGAAGAGCGCACCAGGCTCTGGGAAGCGCGGCACAACGCCTACTACGCGGCGCTGGCCTATGTGCCGGGCAAGAAGGGCATGGTGAGCGATGTCTGCGTGCCGATCTCGCGTCTCGCCGAAGCGATTTCCGGAACGCTGGCCGATCTCGAAACCTCGTTCCTCAAGGCGCCCATTGTCGGCCATGTCGGCGACGGCAATTTCCACATGCTGCTGATGATGGACCCTTCCGATCCGCGCGATCTCGCCGAGGCGACGCGCATCCACGACCGGATGGTCGCCCGCGCGCTGGCGCTGGGCGGCACCTCGACCGGCGAACACGGCATCGGCGAAGGCAAGATCAAGTTCCTCGAAGCGGAGCACGGGGCTGGCGTCGCCGTCATGCGCGCCATCAAACAGGCGCTCGACCCGCAGAACATCCTCAATCCGGGGAAGATATTTTCCGTATAGGGACGAAAATACGCTTTTTTCCGGCCATCTTGCCGAAATGTGACGAGATTGCCTCATTCCTGCCGCGCTCACGGCAAGGTTCTGCTGTCTGGTGACACTCACGAAATGCGGTGCGGCGTTCTGCCGTCCCGTTCCATTCCTCTCACCACGGAGAAACGACATGGACAAGGACCGCATCAAGGGAACCGCGAAACAGGCAACCGGCGCCGTCAAGGAAGCGGTCGGCAAGCTGGTCGGCGACGAGAAGCTCGCCGCCGAAGGCAAGGTCGACAAGGCCGAAGGCAAGGTGCAGAGCACCTATGGCGACGCGAAGGACAAGGCGCGCGATGCCGTCAGCGACGTCAAGGACAAGGCCAGCGAGGTCAAGGACAAGGCGCGCGACGCCGTCAGCGGCAACTGATTTTCGTCTGCCGCGTGAGCGTGGGGCCGTCTCCTCCGGGAGGCGGCCCCGCTCCGTTTCAGAACGCCGGTTCGATTCGGTTTGGGGGTCCGCGGCAGGGGTGGGGACAAGTTTTTTTCATTTGTCACCGAAGCGGGGACAAACCCGCGCATAAACCCGGGGACAAGTTTCTTCCCGGACCTTTTGTGACAGTTTTTTGACAGTTCGATGACAGAGGGGGGGTAAGGGCTGTCAATCGAGCGTCTGGCGATAGCGGTTGAGTGCCACAAGCGACACCGCGACGAGGAAGGCCGTCAGCGCCGCGAAGTCGACGGCAATCTCGGCAAAACCGTTTCCCTTCAACAGGATGCCGCGCACGATGCGCAGGAAATGCGTGATCGGCAGCACCTCGCCGATCCATTGCGCCCATTGCGGCATGCCGCGAAAGGGAAACATGAAACCCGACAGCAGGATCGATGGCAGGAAAAAGAAGATCGTCATCTGCACCGCCTGCAACTGATTGCGCGCCGGCGTCGAGAAAGTGAAGCCGACGGCGAGATTGGCGGCAATGAAAACCAGCAGCACGGTCGACAGAAGCCAGAGGCTGCCGCTCATTGGTACACTGAACAACCAGTAGGCGGCGGCCAGAATGACGGCGGTCTGGACATAGCCGACGGCGATATAGGGCAGGATCTTTCCAACCATCACCTCTACCGGACGTACCGGCATGGTCAGCAGGTTTTCCATCGTGCCGCGCTCGACTTCGCGCGTCATCGCAAGCGCGGTGAAGATGATCATCGTCATGGTCAGGATCACGCCGATCAATCCCGGCACGATGTTGATCTGCGAACGCCCTTCGGCATTGTAACGGCGATGAATGACGAGATCGACCGGCGGCGGGTCCTGCTTCAATTGCATCAGCGGTCCGGCGAGGTCGCGATCGAACACGGTTGCAGCCAGAAGCTGAAGTCCGGTGACGGCGTTGCCGGTGGCCGACGGATCGGTGGCGTCGGCATCGAGCAGAAGTTGCGGCCGCACGCCGCGTTCGAGATCGCGGGTGAAGTCCGGCGGTATCTCGATCACGAACTGCACGGCGCCGCTGCGCAGCAATCGGTCGGCCTCGGCGGGCGTAGCGGGCTTGGCGACGACATCGAAATAGGTCGAGTTCTCGATACCGGCGACAAGGCTGCGTGTGAAAACCGAATGGTCCTGCGCGAGGATTGCGGTTGCCAGATGGCGCGGATCGGAATTGATCGCATAGCCGAACAGCACCAGCTGCATCACCGGCACCCCCAGCATCATCGCGAAGGTCAGCCGGTCGCGTCGCATCTGGATGAATTCCTTGCGGATCATTGCGCCGAGCCGTCTGAACGAGAAGCTGCCGGCCATCGTGTCACCCGGCCTTTCTGGTCGCGAAATTGTCGGTGACGTCGCGCATCAGATACACGAAGACGTCTTCGAGGGTCGGCGCCGCCTTGAGCTTGCGCAGCCCCGACTGATCGATCACCTCGTCCACTGTGCCGCGTGCCAGCAGCTTGCCATAGGCGAGATAACAGATCTTGTGGCAGCGCTCGGCTTCGTCCATGTAGTGCGTGCT
This sequence comes from uncultured Parvibaculum sp., assembly GCF_963975745.1. NCBI lineage: Bacteria > Pseudomonadati > Pseudomonadota > Alphaproteobacteria > Hyphomicrobiales > Parvibaculaceae > Parvibaculum > uncultured Parvibaculum sp. Next base: position 10,280 of record NZ_CAXBIB010000026.1, read on the forward strand.
GACGAGGACGGTCAGGCCGGCGGCCGCCAGGTCGTGAATTTCATCCCAGAATTCGCGGCGCGCTTTCGGATCGACGCCGGCCGTCGGCTCGTCGAGCAGCAGCAGTTTCGGCTTGTGCATGATCGCCGCGGCCAGCGCCAGGCGCTGCTTCCATCCGCCCGAGAGATTTCCGGCGAGTTGATTTGCGCGGTCGGCGAGATTGAGTTTCCCGAGCGTTTCCCTGACGACCCTTTTTGCATCGCGGATGCCGTAGATCGAGGCGACGAATTCGAGGTTCTCGCGGATCGACAGATCCTCATAAAGGCTGAAGCGCTGCGTCATGTAGCCGGTTTCGCGCTTGATCCTGTCGCTCTCGGTCAGAATGTCGTAGCCGAGGCAGGTGCCCTGACCGCTGTCGGGCGTCAGCAAGCCGCAGAGCAGGCGGATCGTCGTCGTCTTGCCGCTGCCATTGGGACCGAGAAAGCCGTAGATCTCGCCCTGCGCAACCTGCATGTCGAAGCCGTCGACGACCTTCGTTCCGCCGAAACTTTTCGTCAGCCTGCGGACGTCGATCGCAAGAGGGGCGCTCATGGCTCAGCTTCCTTCCAGCGTCCCGCCGGTGAGACGTACCGTGACCGGCTGTCCGGGATGCAGGGCCTCCGGATCGGCGTCCGGCACGGCTTCGACCATGTAGACGAGCTTTTCCTTCGACTGCTCGCTGTAGATGACGGGTGGCGTGAACTCGGCCTGTGTCGAGACGAAGCGGATGGTGCCGGTGAGGTCTGCGGGGCAGCCGCTGCAGGCGAAGTCGAGCTTGTCGCCGATACGGAGGCGGCCGAGTTCGGCTTCCGGCACGAAGAAGCGGACCTTGATGTTCTCCGGTGGCAGCAGCGACACGATCGGCTGGCTGGCGGTCGCGAACTCGCCCTCGCGGAAGAGTACGTCCTGGACGATGGCGGCGGTCGGCGCATGGCCCGCGCGCCGCGCCAGGCGCCATTTGGCCTGATCATGTGCGGCGGCCGCCGCCAGCATCTGCGCGCCGGCGCGATCGCGGCGGGCGCGCGAGGTGTCGAGTGCTGCCTGTGCGACATTGCCGCCGGCGCGCAGCGCCTCCATGCGCTTCAATTCGCGCTGCGTGTCGTCGAGCGTGGTTCTGGCCTCGGCGAGTTGTGCGGCGGCCTGCTTCTCGGCGGCGGTTTCGGCGGTTATGTCGAGGCGGAAGAGCAGGGCGCCCTTCTCGACGCGATCGCCGCGATCGACTGCAATGGTTTCGATCCGTCCGCCATCGATCGGACCTACACGCACATATTCGCCCTCGGCGTAACCGGCCCAGCTGCCGTCAGGCAGTTCATCGCAGCCGGTAAGAAGGAGCGCGGCCACGCTCGCGAACAGGAGGGAATGGAGGCGCACCATCTACGCCTCCCTGTCCGCGGCGAGGCCGCGCGTGACAAAGTCTGCATGGGCTGTAAGGAAGCTTTTCGGGTCGAGGCCTTCGATTGCACCGAAGGTTTCGCGGGCCAGCGTATTGAGGATGATCGGAAAGATGATGCTCTGCGCGGCCGCCTGCGGGTCGCATTTGCGGAACTCGCCGCGTGCGATACCGCGTTCGACGATGCGCGCGAAATTCTTCAGCCCGCGCTTGACGATGTTGTCGCGGTAGTAGTTGCGGATTTCGGGAAAGTTGCCGCTTTCGGCGAGCACGATCTTCACCAGCGCGGGGATGCGCGTCGTGGTGGCGACTTCCCCGATCCGGCCGATCATGAAGGTGAGCAGGTCGGCGCTCGGGCCCTCATGGGTTTCGATCATGTTTTCGATCTCGTCGAAACGCGGTGTCACCAGTTCGCGAACGAGGGCGGTGAAGAGTTGTTCCTTGTTCTCGAAATAGAGATAGATCGTGGCCTTGCTGACGCCGGCGGCGTCGGCCACGTCGTCAAGCCGCGTTGCCGCGAATCCCTTTTCCGAGAACAGGTCCAGCGCGGCCGCCATGATCTCGGCGGGCCGGGCTTCCTTTCGACGTTGACGCTTGGGCGTTGCGGCCATCATGCCGTCTCTCCGAACATCTCTAGTGTAATAACTGACTAGTCAGTAAGTAATTTGGGCGGGGCGAATTGTCAACACGCGCCCGGATATTTTTCTAACTGTATGAAATCGTTCTGAGTTTTTGATTTGCAGGTGTCGCGCTCAGTCAGGCTTATCCGGTTCTTTGGAGGGCGTCTCGCGCCGGCTGCCGTCCAGCGTCTTCTCCATGCGGGCCCGTTCCAGCTTGTCGCGCTTCTTTTCGGCGCCCGTGCGGCCGAAGCGTATGCGATTGGCGGCTGCGCGGGCTTCCTTTTCGGATTTCGCCGCCCGCTTGGCTGCGTCGCGCGACATTTTCCGGAACCCGGCGATTTTGACTATATTTCCGTCGTCCGAATCCATAGGTTGCCCGCAACTGGGTTGCATCTCGCGGTCTGGCCGCCGCCAATCTGTCGAGCTTAGGCCAAGAGCGGCCGGTGTGAAAACCTCCCGGGGGCGGCGCCTCAGCCGTGCGCGGCTGGAGACAGTTTTGAATTCGATCCTGACCTATATTGCAGGGCTGATCGTCGCGCTTCTGTTCGCGGCTCTCGTCGGGCCCAATCTGATCGACTGGAACAAGTTCCGTGGCGAGATCGAGGCGCAGGCCTCGAAGGTTGCCGGTGCGCCTGTGCGCATCGATGGCGATATTCATCTGCGTATCCTGCCGGCCCCGCACATGACTCTCGGGGCGGTTCGGATCGTGGCGACAGCGCCGCAGGGCTTGTCGCCGAACATGGCCCTGTTTGCGGAAATCGATGCGGAGGTGGCCTTGACGCCACTGATCGCCGGCGACATCAGGGTCACCAGCGTCCGTATCGTTCGGCCACAGATCAATCTCGAAGTCCTGCCCGACGGCACGACCAACTGGAGTGCGTTCGAACTGCCGGATGCCGAGCCGGAGGGCGGCATGTTTTCGCTTGCCTCTGTCAGTCTCGAAAAGGCGACATTCGAGAATGGTGTGGTGGTCTACGAGAATCGTGAGAACGGCCGACGCTGGCGCGCGGAGGAAGTCAGTGGCGAGGTGATTGCGACATCGCTGGTCGGGCCGCTGCGTGCCGAGATCGAGGCGATCGTGGACGGCGTGCCGGTTGGACTGCGGCTCGGTCTCGGCGAGTTCTCCGGCCGCAAGGCGTTTCAGGTCACGGCGGATCTGCAGTTGCGCGACCGGCCGGCCAAGTTCCTGTTCTCGGGCGTTGCGACAGAGTTTTCGGCGGCAGCGCGGCTCGACGGCAACAGCCGGCTGGAGCTCGGCACCAATGGTGATAACGGTCCGCTGCGCATCGATGGCGGGGTCGTGGCGACCGCGCAATCGGCGACATTCCGGAATCTCGTGCTGGTAGCCGGCGGCACCGCGCTCAACGGTTCGGCGCAGGCTCGCTGGGACGAGCGGCCCGTCTTTTCTCTCGATCTTGCATCCGAGAACTTCACGGCCGCGCCGTTGCTCAGCCGGCTTGCAGCGGGGCCGGCGGCGAGCGACATTCCCTTCGCCAATCTGCTCGTTGTGCCGCGTCCGGACTGGATCGACGGTACCATCGGAATATCGGTTGCGACACTCGCATTGCCCGACTCCATTGTCCGCAATGCTGAATTGAAGCTCGCGCTGGCCGACGGCGTTCTGAGCGTCGAAACGGCGCGCGGGGAACTTGGCGGGCGGACCGAGATCTCGGTTACCGGAGAACTTGGCGATCTCGAAGGAGTCCCGATTTTTACCGGACGCATCGAGGCGCGGAGCGGCAGTCTTGCGGGGCTGGCCCAGTGGTTGGCCGCCAGCGAGAACGGGAACGAGGCGGCCACCCGGAATGCGGCACGCGGCGATGCGCCTTTCTCGGCGCGGGGCCGGCTGCGGGTCGCTCCCGATGCGATCGGTCTTTCGAATCTGGAGGCCGATTACGCGGCCGATCTCGCATCGCCGTCGCTGCGCGGCGATATCAGTTACCGGCAGGTCGACGACCGGCTGCACCTTGACGCCGATCTGGACGCCACCGCCTTCGATGCCGACCGGTTGCGGGCCCTGCTGTCCGGCGAACGCGAGTGGCTCGAATTTCTGGCGGCACATGACGTCGGCCTGCGCCTTCGCGCGGGACGGCTGCGGATCTGGGATCAGGATGTCAGCGGCCTCGACATGGAGGCGACGCTGATCAGTGGCAGGCTCGACGTCCCACGTCTGGAAGTGAAAGATGTGGCTGGTGCGCGCTTTTCCTTCTCCGGGCAATTGACGGACGTCACGACCGGGCGTCGGGACGATGTGAAGGGCAATTTTGTCAGTCATGTCGAAGGCGAGCGCTTTGGCGGATTGCTGGCGCTGGGCGGCTTTGCCGTGCCCGATGCGAGCGGGCCGGTTTCGCTGGAGATTGCCGGTACTTCGGGCGCGGCGCCGGACAGCGCATTGCGCGTCGACACGCTGACGCTCAAGGGCGCTGTGCGCGGCAGCCGCGTCGATGCGGTGCTGAAGCGGCGGCACGGCGAGGATGGTCTCGAAGGGCTCGATATCATCGCCAATGCGGCCAATGATGAGGGGCGCGTGCTTTTGCAGCAACTGGGGCTCGACCCGGATGACAGCGTGACGGCGCCCGGATCGGTCTCGCTGCAACTCGAAAGCACGGTCGACAAGCCCTATCAGGTCAATTTCCGGGCCAATGTCGGCAGCATGACGCTGACTGCGCGCGGCCAGGCCGCCGATCCATTCGAGGCGCTGCATTTCGAGGGCCGCGCCGATATTGCGGCGCCGGGCGTTCTTCCGGCCTTTGCCGCCTTCGGTGCGCCGGCGCCGCTGTCGCGCTGGATCGAAGATCAGGCCGCCGGACCCGGTTTTGTATTTTCCTCGGCGGTTGTCTGGGACAAGCAAAGTCTTGCGCTTTCCAACATGGAGAGTGTCGCCGGTAATTTCCGGCTTTCGGGCGATGTTACCTGGCGGGCAGGGGACGGGGACAAGCGCCCGTCGCTTGCCGGTCGGCTGGACGCCAATGCGTTTGAACTGACATCGCTCGCCAGCACCGCGGACGAAGTCTGGCCGGCCGCGGCGCTTGACTGGTCGATGCTGGCGGCGCTCGACGGGGAGATCGATCTCAAGGCCGGGACGGTCCGGCTTGGTTCGCTCGCCTTTGGCGATGTGACAACGCATCTGTCGCTGTCGCATGGCGTTCTTTCGGCATCGCCCTTCATCGGCCAGTTTGCCGGCGGGCGGGTCTCGCTGGGGGCGCGGATCGAAGGCGGAGACGGCAGTCCGGGCATCGGCCTGACGGTGCTGGTCGAGGAAGCGGAACTCGGGCGGGTTTTCCGCGAAGCGTTCGGCGAAAGTCCCGGCAAGGGGCGCGTCACTCTCAGTGCGCAGCTTCAGGCCCAGGGGCGCAGCTGGTTGGCGCTGGTCGCGTCGGCAGCCGGCACCGGAACGATCCGGGTCGACAACATGGCATTCGCGCCGCTTGATGTTGCGGGCTTCGGCGCCGAACTCGTTGCGCTGACTGACATCGAGGAATTTCCGGTGCTCCTGCGCGACAAGCTGGCAACCGGCGAGACGGCGGTGCGCGGGCTGGATGGGGCCTTGGCGGTCGAGGAGGGCGTATTGCGGCTTTCCGAAGACGGTCTTTCGCTTGAGGGCGGTACGGCGCGGCTCGATGCCGTCTACGACCTGCCGCGGCTTGCCTCCGATGCCAAGCTGGTCATCACACCGGAACGACCGGAAGGTGCGCCGGTCTATTCGATCGTGACCATGGGGCGCGGCCGGCAGGTCGAGGTCAAGATGCAGACGCTTGAGTTGCAGGGCTTCATTGCGGCGCGGCTGCTGGCCGAAAGTCTGAAGGATGCAGGCGGCGTTCCCGGCGACTTGCGCGAACTGATGGACCTTCCGGCCGATATTCGCGGCGGCTCTGCGCCGCGGCCGTTGCCGCGCCCGGCCGTCACGCCCTGATCAGGTCTGACACTTGCCGCCGCTGCTGCGACGGCGCATGCCTTCCAGCACATAGATGCGCACTGCGGCGGAGAGCGTTCCCTTGCCACCCCGGTCGGCATCGATCCGGCGCACCAGATCGTTGACCGAGGTCTTTTCGGAACAAGCAAGTTCCTTCAGGGCATCCCAGAAGGGCCGTTCCAGCGAAATGCTGGTGCGGTGACCGGCGATGGTGACGGAGCGTTTGATCTCGTCGGTCATGGCGCTGCTGCGGTTGCCTATTCGGGGGCGATCATCTTTTCCGGGCGGACGATGGCGTCGAATTCGGCTTCGCTCACGTAGCCGCCGCCGACCGCTTCCTCGCGCAGTGTGGTGCCGTTCTTGTGCGCGGTCTTGGCGATCTTGGCCGCATTGTCGTAGCCGATCTTCGGGGCGAGCGCGGTGACCAGCATCAGCGAGCGTTGGAGCGCCGCCTTGATGTTGTCCTCGCGCGGCTCGATGCCGACAACGCAATTGTCGGTGAAGCTGACCGCCGCGTCGGCCATCAGGCGCACCGACTGCAGGAAGTTGTAGGCCATCACCGGATTGTAGACGTTGAGCTCGAAATGACCCTGACTGCCCGCAAAGGTGAGCGCGGCGTGGTTGCCGAAAATCTGCACGCAGACCTGCGTCAGCGCCTCGCACTGGGTCGGATTGACCTTGCCCGGCATGATCGACGAGCCGGGTTCGTTTTCCGGCAACGACAACTCACCGAGGCCCGAACGCGGTCCGGAGCCGAGCAGACGAATGTCGTTGGCGATCTTGAAGAGCGAGGCGGCGACCGTGTTGACCGCGCCATGGCTGAAGACCATCGCGTCGTGGGCCGCCAGCGCCTCGAACTTGTTGGGGGCGGTCTTGAAGGGCAGATGCGTGATGGCGGCGATCTTTTCGGCAACCTTTTCGGCAAAGCCGATGGGCGCATTGAGACCGGTGCCGACGGCGGTGCCGCCCTGTGCCAGCTCCATCAGCTTCGGCAGCGTCTGTTCGATGCGGGCGATGCCATTCTCGACCTGTGCGGTGTAGCCGGAAAATTCCTGGCCAAGCGTCAGCGGCGTCGCGTCCTGCGTGTGGGTGCGGCCGATCTTGACGATATGGTTCCAGGCCTGCGCCTTGTCGTTGAGCGCGTTGCGCAGCTTCTGCAGTGCCGGGAGCAAGCGGTGATGAATCTCCTCCGCGCAGGCGACATGCATGGCCGTCGGATAGGTGTCGTTCGACGACTGGCTCATGTTGACGTGGTCGTTCGGGTGTACCGGCTTCTTCGAACCCATCTCGCCGCCGAGAATCTCGATGGCGCGGTTCGAGATCACCTCATTGGCGTTCATGTTGGACTGGGTGCCGGAGCCCGTTTGCCAGACGACGAGCGGGAAATGCTCGTCGAGCTTGCCTTCGATCACCTCCTGCGCGGCTTGCACCACAGCCTTGCCGACGGCGGCGTCGAGGCGGCCGAGTTCCATATTGGCTTCGGCGGCGGCGCGCTTGACGATGCCGAGTGCCCGGACCACGGGGAGGGGCTGCTTTTCCCAGCCGATCCTGAAGTTGCCGAGGCTGCGTTGGGCCTGGGCGCCCCAATAGCGGTCGGCCGCCACTTCGATGGGGCCGAATGTGTCGGTTTCGGTGCGGGTCTTGGGTGTATTGGCCATGGCGGGCGCGGCTCCAGCAGGCAGGGAAATTGGGATGGGCGCCGGTTTAGCATGGCGGGCAGGGGGCGCCAAGGCGGGCGCGCGCTAGAGCTTCACGCCGAAATAGGTGGATGCGATCCAGATGGCGGCCAGATAGAGCGCGACGGTCAGCGCACAGGCGAGGCCCAGTGCGACCCAGAAATCCATGCCGCTTCGCAGCATCAAGGGCAGCGCCAGAAACATCGGCAAGGTCGGCAGCACATACCAGAAGGTCGCTTCGGCATGGGCGGCGATACGCTCGGCATCGGCGGTGTCGTTCCAGAGCCAGATGATGGCCAGAAGCGAGATCAGCGGCAGCGACGCGATCAAGGCGCCCAGCGCCGCATAGCGCCGGGCAATTTCGGACACAGCCATGATGATGATGCCGGAAAGCGCTGCCTTGACGATCGGATAGAGCAGGCCGCTCATTTCATTTCTTCCGGAAGGCGTCGAGGCTCACGACTTCACCTTCGGCCGGCTTCGCTTCGGGCTCGACCGGTGTCGAGGCTTCGGCGGCAGCCGGCCCCGTCGCGCTGGCACCGTCGACATGGAACTGCAGACCGAACTGGACGCTTGGATCGAAGAAGCCCTGCACGGCCGAGAAGGGCACGACCAGCTTTTCGGGAATCTTGTTGAATGTGAGGTCGACCGAGAAACGTTCCTCGCTGACTTCGAGATTCCAGAACTGGTGCTGGAGGACGATGGTCATCTCCTCCGGATATTGCGCCTTGAGCTTGGGTGAAATCTCGACGCCCGGCGCGCCGGTGCGGAAGGAGATGTAGAAATGGTGCTCGCCCGGCAGGCCCTGGTCGCGCGCAATCCTGAGCGCGCGGCGGACAACGCCTTTCAGCGCCTCCTGGGCCAGCATATCGTATCGCATCAGATCTTCGGCCAAGGTCAGCTCCCGGTCGCGGGTGAGTCGCGTTTTCTTGTTGAGGATGATTCAAGCAGCGATCGGCGGTGAAATCCAGACGAAGCGGTGCTTCGGGCGACATCGCGTTGCGAGATTTCGCAAGTGTGGCGCGCGCGACACCGCGGTTTCGGATGGGCCGTTCGGCTGTGGATAAAAAAAGTGGGGGCTTCTGTTGCCAGGTGCCCCCGAACCCCGCCCTGACCGGCTAAAGCCAGGGACTTGATTTGAAGCTATCGCACTGCATTAAGCAGCGAGACGCGCCTCAGCATAGTTGTCGTTGGCAACTATAAAACGGCCCGATGACGGCGGAACCATGCCGGGCAAAAAAACTGTCTTTACACCCTCGTCGATCCTGTTTCGCCCCCAGGAACCCTGCCGCGACAGGGAGAAATCTGGTGGAGGCGCCGGGTACTGCCCCCGGGTCCGAATGGCTTATTCCACAGTCCGTTTATCACCATAGCCGCGCGGGCGAACCCGTCCGGCATTACTAATATAGGCGTCAAATTCCTTATTTGAACCTCAATTCCGCCGGGATGCGTCAATAAAGCTCGAAGGGTGCCGAAACCGGGAGAAACGCATGATCTCGCGCCGTACTGCCGTTCTCGGGCTTGCCGCCCTGCCGTTCCTTTCGCTGCCTGCAGCGCGTCTGGCGGCCCGGCCGGCCAATCCGGCTTTGAGGCTTGTCGAAGCGGCGCGGGCGCAGATCGGAGTTACAAGGGTCTATGACGGCGCCTATCGCCGCATCGCCTATCCGGGCGGCGACGTCGAACCGGAACGCGGGGTCTGTACCGATGTCGTCATCCGCGCCTATCGCCAAGGGCTGGCGCTCGACCTGCAGCAGCTGGTGCATGAGGACATGACGGCCGATTTCACGGCCTATCCGGCCGATTGGGGCCTGACACGGCCCGACCGCAATATCGACCACCGGCGCGTGCCGAACCTCGCGACTTTTCTCCGGCGGCAGGGGGCGGAACTGGCGGCGGACGAAGCACTCGCGCCCGGCGATCTGGTGACGCAGACGATCGGTGGGCGGCTGCCGCACATATCGGTCGTGTCGGACAGGCAGGTGCGTGGTGCGGCGCGCCCCTTCGTCATCCACAATATCGGCAGTGGCGCCGAATATGCCGACATCCTGACGCGTTTCCCTGTCAATGGGCGCTTTCGCTACCTGCCGGTGTGAGGCCTATTCCGCCGGCAGCAGTTCGCGGAAGAGGCGGAGCGCATTGCCGCCCATCACCTTCCCGATTTCCTCCTCGGTGAAATCTGCTGCGCGCATCGCGCCGGTCAGCAGGGCGAGTTCCGAGGTGTCGAAGGCGACCGGTACGGCGCCGTCATAGTCCGAGCCGAGCGCCACATGATCGACGCCCAGATAATCGATCGCATGGCGGATGGCGCGGACGATGCCTTCGGGCGCCGGATCGCAAATGGCGCTCTTCCAGTAGCCCATGCCGACAAGGCCGCCGGCTTCGGCGACGCGCTTCATCAGTGCGTCCTCGATGTTGCGCGGACTGTCGCAGGCGCCCTTGATGCCGGTATGCGAGATGACGATGGGCCGTGTCGCGATGTCGAGCACGTCCTCGACCACGGCATGGGAAGAATGGGCGACGTCGACAATGATGCCGAGGCGTTCCATTTCGCGCACGGCCTGCTTGCCGAATTCGGTGAGACCGCCCGAGGAAAGCCCGTGCAGCGAGCCGCCGAGTTCATTGTCGAAAAAATGCTGCAGGCCCATCATCCGGTAGCCGGCATCGTAGAGCGCCTCGATGTTTCCGAGTTTTCCTTCGAGCGGGTGCGAGCCTTCGGTGGCCAGCAGGCCGCCGACCGGGCGGCTGCCGTTGCGCGCCGCCAGCAGGGCGTCGATGTCGGTGGCGGTGCGGATGATCCGCAATTCGCCCGGCGCCGCGGCCTCGGCGCGGTGGAGCCGTTCGGCCTGGTAGAGCGCGCGCTCGAAGAGGCTGTCCCAGGTGCGGGCCGGCCAGCGCTGGACCATGGCCAGCAAGGTGATGACGTCGGATTCCGCGTCGGTTCCGGTGTGGCGCTGGCTGCGCGGGACCTTGGTCACCACCGAAAAGACCTGCAGCGTCACATTGCCGTCGACAAGGCGCGGCAGATCGACATGGCCGCGCTCCGCGCGCTGCAACGGGTCGCGGGCCCAGAGCAGTGTGTCGGCATGAAGATCGACCACGTTCAGCCGCTTGTGGTGGCGGGTGGCTTCTTCGGTCACTTCCAGGGGGCCGACATCGACAAGACGGTTGATCTGGCCCTCCAGAACGCCGGGCAGGGCGGCCAGGACCGCAACGAGGATGACGGCGACCGCTACGCCGATGCCGAGGAGAATGCGTTTCATCGGAATTTCCTTCTGACATATGCGGTTGTTCCCGGCATTCTGGCCCGGGGCAAGTCGTGCCGCCACGATTTCCACAGTTATTCACAGGGATGTGACTGTGATTTGCGCTGCGGTGGCGAAGGGTCGGCGCTTCGCGCTAGACTGAGGAGCCGAATCTCAGGACCTGCCGATGAAACAGTATCTCGACCTCATGCGTCTCGCGCGCGACACGGGCGTGACCAAGACCGACCGGACCGGTACCGGCACGCGCAGCATATTCGGCCATCAGATGCGCTTCGACCTGGCGCAAGGTTTTCCGCTGGTGACAACCAAGAAGCTGCATCTGAAATCGATCGTTCATGAGCTGCTCTGGTTTCTCGCCGGCGACACCAACATCGCCTATCTGAAAGCCAATGGCGTCAGCATCTGGGACGACTGGGCAGACGCGAATGGGGATCTCGGCCCCGTCTACGGACATCAGTGGCGCTCCTGGCCGGCGCCGGACGGCACGAAGATTGACCAGATCAGGAATCTTCTGGAGCAGATACGCAGCAATCCGGATTCGCGGCGGCTGATCGTTTCGGCCTGGAACGTCGCCGATGTCGACCACATGGCGCTGCCGCCCTGCCATTGCCTGTTCCAGTTCTATGTCGCGGACGGCAAGCTCTCCTGTCAGCTCTACCAGCGCTCGGCCGACATCTTTCTTGGTGTACCGTTCAACATCGCCTCCTATGCGCTGCTGACAATGATGGTGGCGCAGGTGACGGGCCTGAAGCCCGGCGAATTCATCCACACATTCGGCGACGCGCATCTCTATCTAAATCATCTGGAGCAGGCCGAGAAACAGCTTCTCCGAGAGCCGAAGAATCTGCCCGTCATGCACATCAATCCGGATGTGACGAGCCTTTTCGATTTCACCTATGACGATTTTCGGCTCGAAGGCTATGAGGCGCATCCGCATATCGCGGCGCCTGTCGCTGTCTGATGCGCACGCGCCAACGCTTTCTGCTTTTCGCACTGACGCTTGCCGTGCTGCTGCTCGCCGCCTTCGCGATGTTTGCCATTCTGGTCAGCCTCCGGCCGCTCGATCCGGAAGCGCTGCGCACACCGGGTTTCTCGGCGCTTTTTGAGAGCGGAGTGGCGTGATGGACGTTCATGTCAGCTTCGTCGTCGCCATCGCCGACAATGGTGTGATTGGCCGCGACAATGACCTGCCCTGGAAACTTTCGAGCGACATGGCGTTTTTCAAACGCGTGACGATGGGCAAGCCTGTCATCATGGGCCGCAAGACATGGGAATCGCTGCCGAAGAAGCCATTGCCCGGCCGCCCGAACATTGTCGTGACGCGTGACGCGGGCTATGCGGCGGCAGGCGCGGAAGTGGCGACATCTGCGACGGCAGCACTTGCGCGCGGGCGGGCGCTCGCCGCGGAGGCGGGTGTCGACGAAATCATGGTGATCGGCGGTGCGCAGCTTTATGCCGAGATGTTCGACCATGCCGACCGGCTCTACATTACCGAGGTGCATGCGCAGCCCGAGGGCGATGTCGATTTCCCCGCCTTTGACCGGCGGCAATGGCGCGAGGTTTCGCGCGAGCGCCACAAGGCGGGCGAGAAGGACAGTGCGGATTATTCCTTCGTCGTGCTGGAGCGGGCCTGAGCGATTGCGTCATCGGGCTGGCCGGCTCACAATGTCGCTCTGCAATTCACAAGCAGACTTTCCAACGGAGACGACAGATGGATGTGCGTGCGGCGGTGGCATTCGAGGCGGGACGCCCTCTCGAAATCGAAATGGTGCAGCTTGACGGGCCGAAGGCGGGCGAGGTCCTTGTCGAGGTGAAGGCCACAGGCATCTGCCACACCGATGCCTTCACGCTGTCGGGCGAAGATCCCGAAGGCGCCTTTCCGGCGATCCTCGGCCATGAGGGTGCCGGCGTCGTCGTCGAGGTCGGCCCGGGCGTCAGGTCGCTCGCCGTCGGCGACCATGTGATCCCGCTCTACACGCCCGAATGCCGCGAGTGCAAGAGCTGCACCAGCCACAAGACCAATCTCTGCACCTCGATCCGCGCGACGCAGGGCAAGGGCGTGATGCCGGACGGCACCAGCCGTTTTTCGTACAAGGGCAAGCCGGTGCTGCACTACATGGGTTGCTCGACCTTCGCCAACTACACGGTGCTGCCCGAAATCGCGCTCGCCAAGGTTCGCAAGGACGCACCTTTCGACAAGATCTGCTACATCGGCTGCGGCGTGACGACCGGCATCGGCGCGGTGATCTTCACGGCGAAGGTCGAGGCGGGCGCCAATGTCGTTGTGTTCGGCCTTGGCGGCATCGGCCTCAACGTCATTCAAGGCGCGCGGATGGTGGGTGCCAACATGATCGTCGGCGTCGACATCAATCCCGAGCGCGAGGCGTTGGCGCGGCAGTTCGGCATGACGCATTTCGTCAATCCGAAGGAGATCAAGGGCGACATTGTCGGGCATATCGTCGAACTGACCGGCGGCGGCGCCGATTACAGCTTCGAATGCATCGGCAATGTCAACACGATGCGGCAGGCGCTCGAATGCTGCCATCGCGGCTGGGGCGAGAGCATCATCATCGGCGTTGCCGGCGCCGGACAGGAAATCTCGACACGGCCGTTCCAGCTCGTCACGGGCCGCGTCTGGAAGGGCACGGCATTTGGCGGCGCGCGCGGGCGCACCGATGTGCCGCGCATCGTCGACTGGTACATGGACGGCAAGATCGATATCGACAATCTCGTCACCCACACGATGCCGCTCGAAGACATCAACAAGGGCTTCGACCTGATGCATGAAGGCAAGTCGATCCGCTCCGTCGTGGTTTATTGATGGCCCTCGAGACGCTCGAAACGCATCGCTGTTTTGCCGGCACGCTCGGCATCTATCGTCATGTCTCGGCGGCGACGGGCACGCCGATGCGCTTTTCGGTCTATGTGCCGGACGGGAAGGGGCCCTTTCCGGCGGTGATCTTTCTTGCGGGCCTCACCTGCACAGAAGAGAACTTCACCGTGAAGGCCGGCGCCTATGCGCATGCTTCGAAGCTCGGACTGGCGGTCGCCGCGCCCGACACCAGCCCGCGGGGCGCTGGCGTCGCCGACGATGCGGCTTACGATCTCGGCCAGGGCGCCGGCTTCTATATCGACGCGACGGAAGCGCCCTGGGCGCCGCATTTCAGCATGGAGAGCTACATCGTCCGCGATCTGCAAACCGTGCTGTGCGAAAACTTCCTGATCGATCCGGCGCGGCAGGGGATTTGCGGTCATTCGATGGGCGGACACGGAGCCCTGACGCTTGCGTTGAAGCATCCGGATATCTTTCGCTCGATCTCGGCCTTCGCGCCGATCGTGTCGCCGACGCGTTGTCCCTGGGGCGAGAAGGCGTTCAGCGCCTATCTCGGCCCGGATCGCGCGCAATGGGCCGCGCATGATGCGTCGCTGCTGATGGAAAGCGGGGCGGGGCTGGGGCGCTATGACGATATCCTGATCGATCAGGGCCTCGCCGACGATTTTCTCGAGAAGGAACTGAAGCCGGAACTGTTCGAAGCGGCATGCGCTACCGCAAATCAGAAGCTGACGCTGCGGCGTCAGCCCGACCATGATCATTCCTACTATTTCATCCAGACGTTCATTGGCGACCATCTGGCGTTTCAGCGCGAGAGGCTTGACTGAATTCAGGGCTTTTCTGCTTCCTGCCATTGCGGAACACGCATTGCGTTGCCAGAATGCCGTCCACAAGAAATCCGCATCAGACGGAACATCAGGGAGGATATTCATGACCGCGATGAAACTCATCGCCGAGGGATTGCGATTTCCGGAAGGCCCGATTGCCATGCCGGATGGCAGCATTGTGCTGGTCGAGATCGCGCGCGGCACGCTGACGCGGGTTACGGCCGCCGGCAAGGTCGAGGTCATTGCCGAGCTTGGCGGCGGGCCGAACGGTGCGGCGATCGGACCCGACGGCGCCTGCTACGTCTGCAACGATGGCGGTTTCGAGTTTCACGAGGTCGACGGCCGGCTGGTGCCGGGCGATGCGCCTGCGGACTATTCCGGCGGACGCATCGAGCGCGTCGATATGAAGACCGGTGCATTCAAGGTTCTCTACAAGGAATGCAACGGCATCCCGCTTAACGGCCCCAACGACATCGTTTTCGACCGCGAAGGCGGCTTCTGGTTCACCGATCTCGGCAAGGGTCGCGGCCGCACGCAGGATCGCGGTGGACTCTATTATGCGAAGATCGACGGATCGATGATCAAGGAAGTCGTTTTCCCGATCACCTCGCCGAACGGTGTCGGCCTGTCGCCCGACGAGAAGACGGTCTATGTCGCGGACACGATTCCCGGCCGGCTCTGGGCGTTCGATATCAAGGCGCCGGGCGAGGTTGTGCCGCAGCCGGGGCCGCTGCCGGGCCGGTTCGTGGCCTCGGGGCCGCAACTCTGCTTCTTCGACAGTCTGGCGGTCGATGCAGAAGGCAATATCTGTGTGGCGACGATTTTCAATGCGGGCATAACCACCATTTCACCCGACGGATCGAAGGTCACGCATACGCCGACCGACGACTTCATCACCACCAATATCTGTTTCGGGGGCAAGGATCTGAAGACGGCCTATATCACGCTGTCGTCGAGTGGAAGGCTCGTGTCGATGGACTGGCCCGTGGCCGGTCTGCCGCTCAACTTTCTCAACAAGTAGATATGGAATGACGGAAAGACATGTTCCGGTTCCGGAACATGTCTTTCCGCATGCCAAGGGCCGTGCAAACATGCGCCGCCTTTGGGGTACACGGCGATCTGAATTCAGGGAGGACAAGATGCGCCTATTTGTAAGTGTACTCGTTGCGTTGTTTGCGTTCAGCGGAGCGGCGCTAGCCGATCCGTTTGCCAATTTCTACGGCAATACCGTCAAGGTCGTCGGCGCGGCCGGCGAGCGCTCGGTCTTCATCGATGCGGGCGGTGCCTATTCGCAGAAACTGCCGGACGGCAGCACGGCGGAAGGCACCTACGAGATCGACGGCGACACGGCCTGTTTCCTCGGTGGTGACGAGCCCTATTGCGTGGCCGCACAGTCGCGCGATATCGGCGAGACTTGGGAACTGACGGCGCCCGACGGCACGACCGAAACCGCGACGCTGGTCGCGGGCCGCTAGGCCGACAAGCGATCCAACGGAATGGCCGGCGCCGCAAGGGGCCGGCCATTTTCGTTTCAGTCCTCGACCGAAATCACCGGTGCTTTCCGGGCCGTATCGGCAAGTGCGCGATCGATATGGGCCGCGACGCGGGCGGCGATATCGATGAAGGGCTTCGCTTCTGCGCTGTCGGGTGCGGTGGCGACCACAGGCTCGCCCCTGTCGGATGTTTCGCGGATCGTCATGTGAAGCGGCACCTCGCCGAGAAAGTCGCAGCCGAGTTTCTCGGCCATGCGCCGGGCGCCGCCTTCACCGAAGATGTAGGATTTCTCGCCCGATCCCGGGCTGATGAAATAGGCCATGTTCTCGACGATGCCGAAGACCGGCACATGCGTCTTCTCGAACATCGCATAGCCCTTGCGCGCGTCGATCAGGGCGATCTCCTGCGGCGTCGAAACGACAACGGCGCCGGTCAGCGGCACACGCTGCGCCATGGTCAGCTGGGCGTCTCCGGTGCCGGGCGGCATGTCGACGATCAGCACGTCGAGTTCGCCCCATTCGACATCCATCATCATCTGAGTCAGTGCCGATTGCACCATCGGGCCGCGCCAGATCATCGGCGTGTCCTCGGCGACGAGATAGCCGATCGACATGGTTTTCAGGCCGAATTTCTCCATCGGCAGCAGCTTCTTGCCATCGCGCGTGTCGGGCTTGCCGCTGATGCCCATCATGCGGGGGATCGAAGGGCCGTAGATATCAGCGTCGAGCAGGCCGACGCGGCGGCCGAGTTTCGACAACGCCAAGGCGAGATTGATCGCGACCGTCGACTTGCCGACGCCGCCCTTGCCGCTGGCTACCGCGACGATCGCCCTGACACCCGGGATACGCAGCGGACCCTGCTGCGCCGTGCGCGGCTGTTGCTTGCGGTCGTCATGCGCATGGCCATGTGCCGGACGCGGCGCACCCGCATCGCCGCGATGCGCCGTCAGCACCGCTGTCACACTCAAGACGCCCGGCACTTGCCTGACGGCCGCTTCGCAGGCCTTGCGCAGCGGTTCCTTGGCCGCGCCCTTGGCCGGATCGACTTCGAGCGAGAAGCCGACATGGCCCTCGCGGACCACCAGGCCCTGCAGGATACCGGCGGTGACGACATCCTTGCCCGTCTCGTCGTCCATGACGGCTGACAATGCGGCGGTGACGTCGTCTCGGGTAACGCTGCTCATGTCTGAATGGCCTGTATCTGACGGATATCGAACTGCGTGGCGGTGAATGGGCGAGAACCGACGGTTTCCGGCTGCATCGCGTCCGGTTCGCGTTGCGTGTGCATGGTGACTGTCATATAAACCCCGGTACGAACGTTTCCAACCGTCTCTCACGACGCAATCGAAGGATTATCGATGCCCTGGAGCAATCAGAACGGCGGCGGCGGCTGGCAGGGCGGCGGCGGTGGCGGCGGCAACAATCGCGGTCCGTGGGGGCAGGGGCCTTCCGGCGGTGGCAATCAGCCGCCCGATCTCGATGAGTTGATCCGCCGCGCGCAGGAGAAGATCCGGCAGATATTCCCGGGCGGCGGTGGCGGCAGCGGCGGCACGGGCGTCAGAACGGGCGGTGGTTCCGGGCCGTTCTTCCTGATCGGCCTGATCATTCTCGGCCTGATCGCCTATAGCTCGTTCTTTCGCGTCAATGTCAACGAACAGGGCATTGTGCTGCGTTTCGGCAAGCTGGCGCGAACGGTCGAGCCCGGCCTGCACATGAAATTCCCGTTCCCGATCGAAACGGTCTACACGCCGGCGGTCACCAACATCACCACCGTCGATATCGGCATCCGCACCGCCGGCAGTTCGGCCATTGCCGTGCCTGAAGAGAGCCTGATGCTGACGGGCGACGAGAACATCGTCGATATCGGCTTTTCGGTGCAGTGGCGAATCAACAGCGCGCATTCCTTCCTCTTCAACGTCGAGGATCCCGACCGGGCGGTAAAGGCAGTTGCCGAGAGCATGATGCGCGAGGCCGTGGGCCAGTCGAAGATCGAAGTGCTGCAGACGACCGGGCGCCGCGAGGTGCAGGACCAGGTGCGCGCCGGTCTCCAGACGACGCTCGACAGCTATGGCGCCGGCATCGAGATCACCGAAGTCCGGCTGCAGAAAGTCGATCCGCCGGCCCAGGTGCTGGACGCGTTCCGCGATGTGCAGGCCGCCCGCGCCGACCAGGAGCGGTTGCGCAACCAGGCCGAGACCTATGCCAACACGGTCATCCCGCGCGCCCGCGGCGACGCGGCGCAGATCACGCAGGCGGCCGAAGCCTATCGCGAGCAGATCGTTGCCGAAGCGCAGGGTGAGGCCGGCCGTTTCGTCTCGATCTACGAGGAATACCGCAAGGCGACGGATGTCACGCGCCGCCGCATCTATATCGAAACCATGCAGGAAGTGCTCGGTGGCATGAACAAGGTGTTGATGGACGGGGCGCAGGGCGCGCAAAGCGTGCTGCCCTATCTGCCGCTCAATGAGCTGAAGCCGGCGGCACCCGCCGCGGCCTCGGGTACGACGACGGGAGGCAACCGATGAACCGGTCCATCGCCATCGGGGCGGGCATCACCGCGCTTGTCATCGCGGTCGTGCTCTATCTCTCCGCCTTCACGGTCAGCATGACCCAGCAGGCGATCGTGCTGCAGTTCGGCGATCCGCGTCAGGTGATCACCGAACCCGGCCTGCACTGGAAGCTGCCGGTCATCCAGAATGTCGTCTATATCGACAAGCGCATTCTCAATCTCGACTCGCCGGCCGAGGAAATCATCGCCAAGGACCGCAAGCGTCTGGTGGTCGATGCCTTTGCGCGCTACCGCATCGTCGATTCGCTGCGTTTCTACCAGTCGGTCGGCGATCCGCGCAACGTGACGCAGCGACTGCAGCCGAACTTCATCTCGTCGCTCCGCAACGTGCTCGGCGATCACACGCTGGAAGAGCTGGTGCGCGACAACCGTGCCGGCCTGATGCGCAACATCCAGAATGCCTTCAACAGCGCCACGCAGCAATTCGGCATCGAGGTGGTCGATGTCCGCATCCGCCGCGCCGACCTGCCGGAACAGAACAGCATGGCGATCTATCAGCGCATGCAGACCGAACGCGAGCGTGAAGCGGCCGAAATCCGCGCCCAGGGCAATGAAGAGGCCCAGCGCATCCGGGCCCGCGCCGATCGCGAGGCGACCGTCATCATCGCCGAGGCCGAGCGCGACGGCCAGCTCGCCCGCGGCGAGGGCGATGCGACGCGCAACAACATCTATGCCGAGGCCTATTCGCGCGATGCCGAGTTCTTCGCCTTCTACCGTTCAATGCAGGCCTATCGCGAAGGCCTCAAGGGCGAGAACACGACGATGATCGTGACGCCGGAGGGCGAGTTCTTCCGCTATTTCGGTGCGGAGGCCGGTCGGGTCCGGCGCTGAGCCGTGGTCTGGACCGATCTCGTCACGGCGCTGGGGCTCGCGATCGCGCTGGAGGGGCTTGCCTATGCGGCCTTTCCGGGGCCGATGCGCCGGGCGCTGGCGGCGCTTTCCGTGCAGCCCGAACAGGCGCTGCGGATGGCCGGGTTGCTCGCGCTGGCCATCGGGGTCTTCATCGTCTGGCTGGTGCGCGGCTGAGGGCGCCTCAATTCGTCCATAATCCGCCGCACAATAAGGCCGGTGCCGCTTCGTGCGAATGCGGCCAACCGGCCGAGGGAGTGGCGTTTCGATGAGGACAGGCAGGATCGGGCAGGCGCGGCGCGGCGTCGTTATCAGCCTCGCCGCGGCGTTTCTGACCGTCTTCGCGGCCACGGCGCAGGCGCAAGGCGCACCCGACAGTTTCGCCGACCTGGCCGAGCGCCTGTCGCCGGCCGTCGTCAACATCTCGACCTCGCAGGTGCTGGGCAGCGAAAGACAGGCCATTCCGGGCGTACCGGAGGATTCGCCGCTCAACGACTTCTTCAAGGATTTCATGGAGCAGCAGGGCCAGCGCCCGCAGCGCGTGCAGTCGCTGGGCTCGGGTTTCGTGATCGATCCCGCCGGCGTCATCATCACCAACAATCACGTCATCGACGGCGCTGACCGGATCGAGGTCGTCTTCATGGACGGGACCACGCTGCCGGCGACGCTGACCGGCCGCGACCCGAAGACCGACATCGCGGTGCTGAAGGTCGAGAGCCAGACGCCGCTGCCGCATGTCGAACTCGGCGACAGCTCCAGGGCGCGGGTCGGCGACTGGGTGATCGCGATCGGCAATCCCTTCGGCCTCGGCGGCACGGTGACGGCCGGCATCATCTCGGCGCTCAACCGCGACATTCACGCCGGCAATTACGACGATTTCATCCAGACCGACGCCTCGATCAACCGCGGCAATTCCGGCGGTCCGCTGTTCGACATGCAGGGCCGCGTCGTCGGCGTCAATTCGGCGATCATTTCGCCCTCGGGCGCTTCCGTCGGCATCGGCTTTGCGGTGCCGACCTCGACGGTGCGGCCGATCGTCGAACAGATTCTCGAACATGGCGAGACGCGGCGCGGCTGGATCGGCGTGCGCATCCAGACCGTGACGCCCGAAATCGCCGACAGTCTGGGTCTTGCGCCGGCGCGCGGCGCCCTGATCGCCGGCCTCAGCGATGACGGCCCCGCGGCGGCGGCCGGCATCGAGCCCGGCGATATCGTGCTCAGCTTCGACGGGCGCAACATTGCGGCCATGCGCGACCTGCCGCGCATCGTCGCCGAAACCGGAATCGGCCGGACGGTCGATGTCGAAATCTATCGCGGCGGCCGCACCATCGGCGTCAAGGTCACGGTGGCGCGGCTCGACGAGAGCGAGGCCGCAGCGGCCGCGCCGCCGGCCGATACCGCGCCGGCGCCTGCCCGCATGGTGGTGCTCGGCCTCAGCCTGGCCGAACTCACCGCCACCACGCGCGAGGGCTTCGATATCGATCCCGAGACCCGGGGCGTGCTGGTCACCGATGTCGATCCGCTGAGCGGTGCGGCCGAAAAGGGCGTCCGCCCCGGCGACGTCATCGTGCAGATCGCACAGCGCGATGTGGCAACGCCGGCCGATGTCGAGCGGATCGTCGCGGCGGAGGAAAAGGCCGGGCGCAACACGGTGCTGCTGCGCCTGTCGAGCGGCGGCGATCTGCGCTTCGTCGCGCTGCGGCTCGGCGGGCTCTAGGCCGGTCTCAGCCCTGCCGGATCTCGGTCTGGCGGTAGCCCTGCAGATAGAGCAGCGCCGTCAGGTCGCCATGATCGATGCGCGCATCGGCTGCGTCGGCCACCACCGGCTTGGCGTGAAAGGCGACGCCGAGCCCGGCCTCGCCGATCATGCCGAGATCGTTGGCACCGTCGCCGACCGCCATGGTTTCGTGGTTTGCGAGGTTCATTTCGCCGCGCAGGCGCACCAGCGCCTCGATCTTGGCCTGACGGCCGAGGATCGGTTCCTGCACCGCGCCGGTCAGCCGGCCGTTCTCGAACAGCAGTTCATTGGCCTGGTTGACGTCGAAGCCGACGGCATCGGCCACGCGCGCGGTGAAAAAGCTGAAGCCGCCCGACACAAGTGCGCAGGTCGCGCCATGGGCGCGCATGGTGGCGGTCAGAATCCGCCCGCCCGGCGTTTCGGCGATGCGGGTGCGATAGACCTTTTCGAGCGCCGCGATCTCGAGCCCCTTCAGCAGGGCCACGCGCTCCCGCAGCGCCGGCTCGAATTCGATCTCGCCCTTCATGGCGCGTTCGGTGATGGCGGCGATCTGCGGCTTGATCCCGAGTTCGGCGGCCAGCTCGTCGATGCATTCCTGCTGGATGATGGTTGAATCCATGTCGGCGACCAGCAGCTTCTTGCGCCGGCCTTCGGCGGCCTGCACCGAAAGATCGATCCTGGCGCCGGCAAGCCGGTTGCGCAGCGCCACCTCGGCGGCATGGACGTTCGGCGTTTCGAAGGCGATGTCGCAGGCAACGCCGTCGGCCAGCCAGTCCGGCGCGGCCGGCGCGGGCAGCAGGCCGAGCGCGGCCTCCAGATGGGCGCTTGCCAGCGGCGTCTCCTTGTTGCCTATCAGGGTCAGGACGTATTTCATCGCAAAAACCGGAAAGGAACCCGTCTCTTGAGTCTCGAAGTCGATCGCGCCGTCCTTATTGCAGGGCCGACCGCCAGCGGCAAGTCCGCGCTGGCGCTGCGGCTGGCCGAGAGGCTGGGGGCCGAGATCGTCAATGCCGATTCGATGCAGCTCTACCGCGAAATGCGGGTGCTGACGGCGCGGCCCTCCGCCGCCGAGGAGGCGCTTTTCTCCCACCATCTTTATGGCGTTCAGGGCGCCGACGAACCGCTCTCGGCCGGACGCTGGGCGGTCCGCGCGGCCGAAATCATGGCCGCGATCGCCGGCCGCGGCCGCGTGCCGATCGTTGTCGGCGGCACGGGGCTCTATTTCCGGGCGCTGGTCGAGGGGCTGGCGCCGATCCCGGCGATCCCGCCCGAACTTCGCCAGGCGGTGCGGGATGAGGTCGCGGCGGCGGGCGAGGGGGCGCATGCACTGCTCGCCGAAGCCGATCCGGCGCTGGCCGCGATGATCCGTCCCGCCGACCGTCAGCGCATCGCCCGGGGCATCGAGGTCGCGCGCGCCACCGGCCGTCGCTTGAGCGAATGGCAGCAGGTGCCGCCGGTGCCGCTGATCGCCGGGCGCTTCGCCAAAATCGTGCTGATGCCCGATCGCGACTGGCTCCGGGCGCGCTGCGACGCGCGCTTCGCGCGCATGGTGGAAGAGGGCGCACTTGCGGAGGCCGCCGCCATGGCCGCGCGCGATCTCGATCCGGCGCTGCCGGCCATGAAGGTGCTGGGGCTCCGGCCGTTGATCCGGCACCTTGCGGGCGAGACGACGCTTGAGGCGGCCGTTGCGGCCGGACAGGCCGAAACCCGGGCCTATGCCAAGCGGCAGGAAACCTGGATGCGCACTCAGATGATTGCGTGGAAGTCATTTTTCACGCAAGATTCGGAAAGCGTTAAAGCAAAAATCTTTTCATTTATTGACGATTTGGGGTTGACCCGGTCCTGAGGCGCGGTTAGGTTGCCCGCGCTTTTAGACCCCTTCCGTCCGTCATGGCCCGGCTCGTCCGGGCCATCCACGTCTTGGCGGCAAGGAAGGGAAGACGTGGATGGCCCGCATAAAGCGGGCCATGACGTTTCAGAGAACGGAGAGACGGGTCATGGCGGCTCAGGAACTGACAGGCGCGGAAATCGTCATCAAGGCGCTGGTCGATCAGGGCGTGGACACGATTTTCGGCTATCCCGGCGGTGCCGTGCTGCCGATCTACGACGCGCTGTTCCAGCAGAACAAGATCCGCCACATCCTGGTCCGCCACGAGCAGGGCGCGGTTCATGCCGCCGAAGGCTATGCGCGCTCGACCGGCAAGCCCGGCGTCGTCCTCGTCACCTCCGGTCCCGGCGCCACCAATGCCGTCACCGGGCTGACGGATGCCTTGATGGATTCGATCCCGCTGGTCTGCCTGACAGGTCAGGTCGCGACGCATCTGATCGGCTCCGACGCCTTCCAGGAATGCGACACGGTCGGCATCACGCGCCACTGCACCAAGCACAACTGGCTGGTGAAGTCGCCGCAGGAGCTGACGCGCGTCATGCACGAGGCCTTCTATGTCGCCACGCATGGCCGTCCGGGCCCGGTCGTCATCGACATCCCGAAGGACGTCCAGTTTCAGAAGGCCGAATATGCCGGTCCGCAGAATGTCGTTCACCGCACCTATCGTCCGAAGGTCAAGGGCGATATCGAGAAGATCAAGCAGGCGGTCGACCTGATCGCCAATGCGAAGAAGCCCGTCTTCTATACCGGCGGCGGTGTCATCAATTCGGGCACGGTCGCCAGCCAGCTGCTGCGCGAATTCGTGCGCCTGACCGGCTATCCGATCACCTCGACGCTGATGGGGCTCGGCGCCTATCCGGCCTCCGACAAGCAGTGGCTCGGCATGCTCGGCATGCACGGCACCTTCGAGGCCAACAATGCGATGCATGACTGCGACGTGCTGATCAATATCGGCGCGCGCTTCGACGACCGCGTCACCGGACGTCTCGATGCCTTTGCGCCCAACTCGAAGAAGATCCATGTCGATATCGACGCCTCGTCGATCAACAAGAATGTCCGTGTCGATATCGGCATCATCGGCGATTGCGCCCATGTGCTCGAAGACATGCTGCGCATCTGGAAGTCGAAGGCGCGCCGGCCCGACAAGGAGGCGCTCGGCCAGTGGTGGCAGCAGATCGAGGAATGGCGCGCGCGCAAGTCGCTCAGCTTCAAGACCAATGACGAGATCATCAAGCCGCAACAGGCGATCCAGCGCCTCTACGAGCTGACAAAGCATCGCGAAACCTACATCACGACCGAAGTCGGCCAGCACCAGATGTGGGCGGCACAGCACTTCCCCTTCGAGCAGCCCAATCGCTGGATGACGTCGGGCGGCCTCGGCACGATGGGCTATGGTTTTCCGGCTGCCATCGGCGTCCAGATCGCACACCCGGATGCGCTGGTCATCGACATTGCCGGCGAGGCCTCGATCCAGATGTGCATCCAGGAACTCTCGACGGCGGTGCAGTTCATGTTGCCGGTCAAGATCTTCATCCTGAACAACGAGTACATGGGCATGGTCCGGCAGTGGCAGGAGCTGCTGCATGAGGGCCGCTATTCGCATTCCTATTCGGACTCGCTGCCCGATTTCGTCAAGCTGGCCGAGGCCTATGGCGCGACCGGCATCCGGGCCTCGAAACCGGCCGAGCTCGACGACGCCATCAAGCGGATGATCGACGTGCCGGGCCCGGTCGTTTTCGACTGCATGGTCGACAAGTTCGAGAACTGCTACCCGATGATCCCCTCGGGCGCGGCCCATAACGAGATGATCCTGGGCGACGATCCGGAGGCCGCCAGCGTCTCGGAAGAGGGAAAAATGCTGGTCTGACGGGGATTCCGGCCAGAATAAGCTTCCCCAACGGGGCCATACACAATACAGAGACGCGCATGAAGAAGGACGAGACCATCGAACGGCACACCATCGCCGTCCTCGTGGACAACGAGGCGGGGGTGCTGGCGCGCGTCATCGGGCTGTTTTCGGGCCGGGGCTACAATATCGAAAGCCTGACGGTGGCTGAGGTCGACCAGGCCGAGCACACCTCGCGCATCACCATCGTCACGGCCGGCACGCCGATGGTCATCGAACAGATCAAGGCGCAGCTCGACCGGCTGGTGCCGGTTCACCGCGTGATGGACCTCACCGTCGAGGCCAATTCGGTCGAGCGCGAAATGGCGCTGGTCAAGGTCGCCGGCACCGGCGAGCGCCGCGTCGAGGCGCTGCGGCTGGCCGATGCCTTCCGCGCCCGCGTCATCGACACCACCCACACCTCTTTCATCTTCGAGGTGACGGGCGCGCCGTCGAAGATCGACGCCTTTATCGGATTGATGAGGCCCTTGGGCCTTGTGGATGTGTCGCGGACCGGCGTGGTGGCGATCGCCCGCGGCCCCGAAGCGATGTGACAACACCCCTCAGGGGATTAGAGAATGGAAACGCCCTCGTCGGCGGAGAGATTGGAAGGTTGGCTAAGGCTTTATGAGGGGCAGATAGAGCACGCCCGTCATCACGAGAATATGAGATCGCAGGCGACGAATGTTGTCGTCGTGATTTCGGCGGCGATGCTCGCATTCGTTGCTTCAGACTTTGAAAAATCCAACCTGCCGTCGTCAGCCTCGTTTGCGGTTGGTTTGTTCATCGTAATTGTCAACCTCTACGGTTGGTTGATGAGTTTGAAGCACTATGAGCGGAGTCGTTTGCACGTTGATGTTGCCTCACGATACCGAGCTGTGGTTTCGGAGATGATTTCAAACGAACTGCAGAACGCCGAGGAAGCGCGGCGTTTGGCGCACAAAGAACATTCGAAGATGTTACTGACGCGAGTCCGAGCGAATTGGCTGTGGTCAGGACTACATATACTGATTGGGACCATCGGCGCTGCTATCGCATGGAATGGATTTGGCAGCTAAAGGAAGGACGAGAGTCATGCGCGTTTATTACGACCGCGACGCGGACGTCAATCTGATCAAGGGCAAGAAAGTCGCCATCATCGGCTATGGCAGCCAGGGCCATGCCCATGCGCTGAACCTGCGCGATAGCGGCGTCAAGGAAGTCGCCGTCGCGCTGCGCGCCGGCTCGGCCACCGCGAAAAAGGCCGAAGGCGAGGGCCTGAAGGTGGTGACGGTTGCCGACGCCGCCAAATGGGCCGACGTGCTGATGATGCTGACGCCGGACGAGTTGCAGGCCGACATCTATTATGCGGACCTGCACGAGAACATGAAGCCGGGTTCGGCGCTTCTCTTCGCGCATGGCCTCAACATCCATTTCAACCTGATCGAGCCGCGCAAGGACATCGACGTGCTGATGGTCGCGCCGAAGGGCCCGGGCCACACGGTGCGTTCGGAATACAAGCGCGGCGGCGGCGTGCCGTCCCTCATTGCCGTCCACCAGGACGCGACCGGCAACGCCCACGACGTCGGCCTTTCCTATGCGTCGGCCAATGGCGGCGGCCGCGCCGGCATCATCGAGACGACGTTCCGCGAGGAATGCGAGACCGATCTTTTCGGCGAGCAGGTCGTGCTCTGCGGCGGTCTGGTGGAGCTCATCCGCGCCGGTTTCGAAACCCTGACCGAAGCCGGCTATGCGCCGGAAATGGCCTATTTCGAATGCCTGCATGAAGTGAAGCTGATCGTCGACCTGATCTATGAAGGCGGCATCGCCAACATGAACTACTCGATCTCCAACACGGCCGAATACGGCGAATATGTCACCGGTCCGCGCATCATCACGGCCGAGACCAAGGCCGAAATGAAGCGCGTGTTGAACGACATTCAGTCGGGCAAGTTCACGCGCGACTGGATGCTCGAGAACAAGGTCAACCAGACCAGCTTCAAGGCGACGCGCGCGCATGCCGCCGCGCATCCGATCGAGGAAGTGGGCGCCCGTCTGCGCGAGATGATGCCGTGGATTTCGGCCAACAAACTCGTAGACAAGGACAAGAACTGACGCGATCTCGCATCAGCCCGAACGACATGGGCCCTCCGCGAAGATCGCGGAGGGCCTTTTTCTTTGCCGGGGTGCGGGATGAATGCAGGACTGGATAGATGAACGGCACAAATATCAAAACGTCATGGCCCGGCTTGTCCGGGCCATCCACGTCTTTCCTTTTTGACTCGCTCAGCAAGGAAGACGTGGATGACCCGCATAAAGCGGGTCATGACGATTGGTTGTTGGGAGATTGAATCATGCCTCCATCGCACCGACATCACGGCGCCGCCATCGCCTTTCTGCACACGGCTGCCGTCCATATCGACACTTTCGATGCATTGCGCGATGAACTTGCGCCGGGCCTCGCGCTCACCCATGCGGTGCGCGAGGACCTGCTCTGCGCGACCGAAAAGGCCGGCGGCCTGACGGCGGTCGTTTCCTTGCGCACGCAGGAGGCGCTGCTGGCGCTGGCCGAAGGCGGCGCCCGCGTCGTCGTCTGCACCTGCTCGACGCTCGGGCCCGCAGCCGAGGAGGCGGCGCATGAGGCCGAAATCCCGGTCATGCGCATTGATCGGCCGATGGCCGACGCGGCGGTGCACGCCGGCCGCGTCATCGGCGTCTGCGCGGCGCTGGCGCCGACGCTTCAGCCCACCCGTGCGCTGATCGAAAATTCGGCGGCGCGGGCAGGGCGCGATGTCGAGATCCGTGAATTCCTGTTCGACGATGTCTGGGCGGCGTTCCGCGCGGGCCGTCTCGACGATTATTACGGCGGCATCGCCGCGCGGCTGGCCGATGCGGCGCGCGAGGTCGATGTGCTGGTGCTGGCGCAGGCCTCGATGGCGCCCGCCGCCGATCTCTGCGGCGCGTTGCCGGTCCCGCTGCTCTCGTCCCCACGCATCGGCTTTGCCGAAGCGGCCAGGATCGCGGGGGTGAGGGGGTAGGGCGTGGAGCACGGCGCGAATGAGTCTCCCACCCTCCCCCTGAGGGAGGGTCAAACGGGCGCAGCCCGTTTGGGGAGGGGTGCTCCGTTCACGGCATATTGCGCGTTCCCGATTATGCGCCGCAGTTCCACGCTTGCCCCTCCCCGAAAAATCCTCACTACGTTCGAATTTTTCGACCCTCCCTCAGGGATTCCTCTGCAAAACACAGTGTGCTTTGGTCGTCAGAGGGGGGGCGGATCG
>NZ_CAXBIB010000027.1:0-23933 GCF_963975745.1 uncultured Parvibaculum sp.
AACAGGGAATCATCACTACAATCCAAATGCCACTCTCTTTTGCAGAGGAATCCCCTGAGGGAGGGTCAAACGGTCGGAAACCGTTTGGGGAGGGGTTCTCCGTTGTCGGCGGATGCAGGAATTTCGATTGTGCGTCGAGATTCTCCGCTTACCCCTCCCCGAAAAACTCTTCGCTGCGCTCGAATTTTGTCGACCCGCCCCCAAGGGGAGGGTGGGAAGAAAGATCGCGGCAAACAAAAATGCCGCCGGGTTGCCCCGGCGGCTTTGATCGTTCGTCCGTAGAAGAAGCCGCTTAGTGCGCGCCGGCCTTCTTGAACTGGTCGGCTTCGGTCGAGTCGCCGAGTGCAGTGGTCGAGCTTTCGCCGCCGGCGGCTGCGATCGACACGAGGTCGAAATAGCCGGTGCCGACTTCGCGCTGGTGGCGCGTCGCCGTGTAGCCCTTGGCTTCCGAGGCGAACTCGGCCTGCTGGAGCTCGGAGTAAGCCGCCATGCCGCGGTCGCGATAGCCCGACGCCAGCTCGAACATGCCGTGGTTGAGCTGGTGGAAACCGGCCAGCGTGACGAACTGGTACTTGTAGCCCATCGCCGCGATTTCCTTCTGGAACTTCGCAATCGTCGCCTTGTCGAGATTGGCTTCCCAGTTGAACGACGGCGAGCAGTTATAGGCCAGAAGCTGGTCGGGATATTCCTTCTTGATCGCTTCGGCGAAACGCTTGGCGTCGTCGAGATTCGGCTTCGAGGTTTCCCACCACAAGAGGTCGGCATAAGGCGCGAAGGAGAGGCCGCGCTTGATGCAGTGATCGACGCCCGTGCCCGGCTTCAACCGGTAGAAGCCTTCGATGGTGCGGCCCTTGTCGAAGTCGATGAACTCGTGATCGCGCTCGTCGATGTCCGAGGTGATCAGGTTGGCGCTTTCGGCGTCGGTGCGCGCCATGATGAGGGTCGGCGTGCCCGAAACGTCGGCGGCGAGACGCGCGGCGTTGAGGTTGCGCTCATGCGCGCGGCTCGGGATCAGAACCTTGCCGCCCAGATGGCCGCACTTCTTTTCAGACGCCAGCTGGTCTTCGTAGTGGACGCCGGCGGCGCCCGCTTCGATATAGGCCTTCATGATCTCGAAGCAGTTGAGCGGGCCGCCGAAGCCGGCTTCCGCGTCGGCAACGATCGGCAGGAACCAGTCGCGCTTGGCGCCGCCTTCCGAATGCTCGATCTCGTCGGCGCGCTTCAGGGCGCGGTTGATCTTCTTCGCAAGCTCGGGGCCCGCGTTCGCCGGGTACAGCGACTGGTCGGGATACATGGCGCCGGCCGTGTTGGCGTCGGCGGCAACCTGCCAGCCCGAGAGGTAGATGGCCTTGAGGCCCGCACGCGCCATCTGCATCGCCTGGTTGCCCGAAAGCGCGCCCAGCGAATGCACATAGTCGGTCGTGTGCAGCAATTCCCAGAGCTTGTTGGCGCCGCGGGTGGCCAGCGTGTAGTCGATGGGGAAGGAGCCGCGCAGCTTCTCGACGTCTTCGACCGAGTAGTTGCGCTTCACATTGTCGAAGCGGCCCTTGGGCGCGCCGGGAACGAGATCGTAGAAGGTCTTCTTGCTCATGGGACTGTCCTCAAGACGGGGTCAGGATGGTTGGATTCAGGCTCGGGTTTCGTTTTCGAGAATGAGGCGGTAGGCGGGCAGCGTCAGGAATTCCTCGCAATCCTGCGCCTTGGTCATATCTGCAAAGAGACGGATCGCCTCCTCGAAGTGACCTTCGTTCCAGCGCGCGTCGCCCAGCGTTTCGCGCAAGTTCTTCATTTCATCGGCGAGAATCTCGTCGAAAAGTTCGGGCGTGACCTTGCGGCCGTCCGAAAGCGCCGCGCCGTGATAGATCCACTGCCAGATCTGCGTGCGGCTGATTTCGGCCGTGGCGGCGTCTTCCATCAGATTGTAGAGCGGCACCGCGCCGCGGCCGCCGATCCAGGCTTCGATATATTGAACGCCGACGCGGCAGCATTCGCGCATGCCGTGTTCCGTGCGCTCGCCCTTGTGGGGCTGCAGTAGCTCCTTCTGGCCGACATTGACGTCCTGGCGCTGGCGGGCGAGCTGGTTCGGCCCTTCGAGTTTGCCGAAAATCTCCATCGCGACCTTCACGAGATCGGGATGCGCGACCCAGGTGCCGTCATGGCCGTTGGCGGCTTCACGCTCCTTGTCGGCGCGAACCTTGTTGAAAGCCGCTTCGTTGGCCGCCTCGTCGCCTTTCACGGGGATCTGCGCCGCCATGCCGCCCATCGCAAAGGCGCCGCGCTCGTGGCAGGTCTTGACCAGCAGCAGCGAATAGGCGTTGAGGAAGGCATCGCCCATCACCACCTGGGCGCGGTCGGGCAGGATGAAGTTGGGGTTCTTTCCCAGTCGCTTGATGTAGCTGAAAATGTAGTCCCAGCGGCCGCAATTGAGACCGACAATGTGGTCCTTCAGCTCGTAGAGGATTTCGTGCATCTCGAAGGCGGCGGGCAGCGTCTCGATCAGCACCGTCACCTTGATGGTGCCGTTCGCAATGCCGAGCTTCTTCTGCGCATGGACGAAAACGTCGTTCCAGAGCCGGGCTTCCTTGTGGCTCTCCATCTTCGGCAGATAGAAATAGGGGCCGGAGCCGGACGCGATCTGGCGCTTGGCATTGTGGAAGAAGTAGAGACCGAAATCGAAAAGGCCGCCCGACATCGGCTTGCCGTCGATCTCGACATGCGCCTCTTCCAGGTGCCAGCCGCGCGGCCGGACGATCAGCGTCGCCGGCTTTTCGATCACGTCGTAGCGCTTGCCGCTGGTCTCGTCGGTGAAGCCGATCTGGCGATCCCAATAGGCCATCATGTTGATCTGGCCGCCGATCATGTTGTCCCAGGTCGGCGCCGCGGCGTCTTCGAAGTCGGTCATGTAGGACTGTGCGCCGGAATTGAGCGCGTTGATGACCATCTTGCGGTTGTCGACGGGGCCGGTGATCTCGACGCGGCGGTCGAGCAGGTCCTTCGGGATCGGCGCGACCTTCCAGTCGCCCTCGCGGATCGATTTGGTCTCGGGCAGGAAATCGGGCAGCGCGCCGGCGTCGAAAGTCTTCTGCCGCTCGGCACGCGCGTCAAGCAATTCGCGGCGGCGCGCGCCGAACATGCGTTCGATTTCGGCGACAAAGGTCAGCGCCTCGGGCGTCAGCACGCGCTCGTAACCCGGCTTCATCGCGCCCTTGACGGCAATGCCGTCGGCAATTGTCGTGGCTGCGCTGTTGCTCATGCTCGCTCGCCTCCCTTGGCCGGTCGTGAGGGTGTTCTGATGCGCGCGGTCATACAATCTCGACACGCACTTGTCCAATCTTTCCTAAGCTATTGAAATTATTGAAGTAAAGAACTTCACAAGATTCAGTGTCGATTCTGTTGAATATGTAAATCTTGTAAATTATGCTGCCAGGAAATCGGGAGATTTCGATCATGGCATCGGACAAAAAAGTCTTTGCCGGCCCGCGCATTAGGCGGTTAAGGCGCGAGCGCGGCCTGACCCAGGCCCGCATGGCGGCCGATCTCGGCATTTCGGCCAGCTATCTCAATCTGATCGAGCGCGACCAGCGCCCGGTCTCGGTGCAGATCCTGCTGAAACTGGCCGAAGTCTACGATGTCGAGCTCCGGACGCTGGGCGGCGACGACGAGGCACGCGCCCTGACGGCGCTGCGCGAGGTCTTTGCCGATCCCCTGTTTCGCGACGCCGGTCTCGGCGCGCAGGACCTGCAGGACATGGCCGGCGCAAGCCCTGTGGCCGCCGACGCTGTGGCGCGCCTCTACCGGGCCTATCAGGAGAGCGTTACCAACGGCTCGATGCTGGCCGAGCGCCTGGCGGACCGCGATTTGTCCGACGGCGCCGAGGCCCCGGGCCTGCCGCTGGAAGAGGTGCGCGACTTCATCAACAGCCGCAACAATCACTTTCCCGAGCTCGACGATGCGGCCGAACGGCTCTACATGCAGCTCGGCCTCGGCGCCGACGAGCCCTATGTCAGCTTGCGCAACACGCTCAGGGACATGCATGGCGTCTCGACCCGTGTCGTGCCGGCCGACATGATGCCGCAGGAACTCAGGCGCTACGACCGCCACCGCCAGACGATCTTTCTTTCCGAATTGCTCGACCAGCCCGGGCGCTCGTTCCAGCTTGCCTATCAGCTCGGCTATTTCGACCAGTCGCGCACCATCGAGGACATCGTCGAGGCGTCGGGCCTCGAAAGCGACGAGGCCAAACGTCTCTGCCGCGTCTCGCTGGCGAATTATTTCGCCGCCGCGCTGCTGATGCCCTACACGGCCTTCCACAAGACGGCGGAGGCGACGCGCTACGACATCCGCCTGCTCGGCCGCCGCTTTGGCACCAGCTTCGAACAGGTCTGCCATCGGTTAACCACGCTGCAGCGCGCCGGTGCGCGCGGCATCCCGTTCTTTCTCATTCGCGTCGACAATGCCGGCAACGTCTCGAAGCGGTTTTCTGCCGCAGGTTTCCATTTCGCCCGCTTTGGCGGTACCTGCCCGCGCTGGAATGTGCATGATGCCTTCCGCGTTCCGGGCCAGATCTACACGCAGATAGTCCAGATGGAAGACGGCACCCGCTATTTCTCGATCGCCCGCACGGTGAGCCGCGCCGGCTCCGGCATCGGTGTGCCCGGCGACCAGTATGTGGTGGGCCTGGGCTGCGAAATCGCCCATGCGCCGCGCCTGGTCTACAGCCAGGGCTACGATCTCGACGACGAACGCGGTGCCATGCCCATCGGCGTCAATTGCCGGTTGTGCGAACGGCTCGATTGTTCGCAGCGCGCCTTCCCGCCGTTGAAGCATCGCCTGACCGTCGAGGATCATGTGCGCGGCATTTCGCCTTTCGGCACGCCGGCAAGGAGCGCCTGAAAATCCGATGCGTATCGACGCCGCCCCGGTTACCGAAACGCGCCCGCGCGACCTCTGGATCGCGATCGGGATTGCACTGGTGCTGCACGGCTTTGCCGCGGCGGCGGGGCTGAAATGGTATGTCGCCGCGCTCGAGCGTCCGAGCGCGGGCGCCAGCGCCACCACGGTCAGTCTGGCCGCCTACAGCGATGCGCCGCAAACGGCTGAGCCCACGCCACCGCAACCCGAACCCGAAATACCGAAGGTCGAGCCGCCGAAGCCGGAGCCCGCGCCGGTGCGCCGGGCCGCGCCGCAAGAGCCGAAACCGGAGGAAGTGCAAGCCGAGGAGGCGCCCGCGCCGCCCCCCGCCGCGACGCCGGGCCCGGCTGGCCTGGCGCGCGAAGGTGCTGCCGAAACCGGCATCGGGCAGGAAACGATGGAAGCGGATTATTTTGCGACGCTGGCGGCCTGGATTGCACGTCACAAGCAATATCCGCGGATGGCCCGGCGCCAGAGGATCGAGGGCGAGGGCCATGTGCTCATTCACGTCGCGCGCGACGGCACGCTGATCGATTTCAGGATTGTGCGGGGGACCGGCTCGGTCATTCTCGACCGCGAGCTGTCGGCGACCGTTATGCGCGCCGCACCCCTGCCGCCGTTTCCGCCGGATCTCAGCGCCGCATCGCTTGAAGTCGTGCAACCGATTGAATTCGAACTGACCGAATAGTACCGCGTCAGCGGATGACGCGTTCGGACGGGAAGCGCAGGGCGATTTCCATGCCGGCGCCGCTGGCATTGTCCGCGGCACGGACGACGCCAAGGCTGCCGCCATGCATCTCCATCACCTTGCGCGTCAGCGACAAGGCGAGGCTTTCCTCGCGCGGCGCGCCACTGTCCTCGGCGCTGACAAAGGGATCGTCGATCTCGGTCATCCAGGGCAGCGCATTCTGTTCGGCGGCACGGTTGCGCTCCTCGCTGAGCGTTACCGTCAGCCCGTCCGCCGTCTCGCGCAGGATGAGCCGGATCGTCGAGCCGCGATGGGCGCAATGAACGGCCTCGGCAAGCAGCCGGAAAAGCCCCTGCCTGATGCGCTTTGCGTCGCCGCGGAGGCCTGCCAGGCGTTCCGGGCAATCGACCTCGATGGCAACGCCTTCGCCGATCGCATGCTGGCGCTGGCTGGCGACGGCGATTTCGGCGAGCTGCGCGAGATTGCAGATCTCGTCGGTCAGTTCGATCTGATCCATTTCCGCTTCGGCGATGCCGAGCAGATCCTCGATCATGTCGAGCAGCATCGTGCCGCTCGAATAGATGTCGCTGGCATATTCCTTGTAGCGCGCGGTGCCGACCGGGCCGAGGCGCTCGTTCTTCATCATTTCGGAAAAGCCGATGATATGGGTCAGCGGCGTCCTGAGGTCGTGATTGACGTTGGAAAAGAAGCTCTGGTTGCGCCGCTGCGTTTCGTGGCTCTGCGCCTCGGCCGCGCGCATGGTGCTTTCGAGCTTGCGCCGCACGGTGACGTCGTTGAGGGCCGCCACCCGCGCCGGCACGCCGCCCCAGCGCGTGTCGACGATGCGCATCTCGACGAAGCGGTTGTCGCCATCGGGACGGGTGATCGACAGATCGTGCTCGCCGGGATCGCTCGGCAGGCCGAAAGGCCGGCCGATCAGATCGTCGCCTTCGCGGCCCAGCAGTTCGCGCGCCGCGCCATTGGCGAAGCGCACAAGTCCGGCGCTGTCGAGAATGACGATGGCCTCGGGCGTTTCCTGCACCAGCGTCACGCGCGGCTGCTTGTCGGGATCGGCCGTTGCCGGCGCCGGGCGTTCGTCGCGGGCGAGACGGCGCTGGATGGCGCGGCGCAGCGCCAGGCCCAGCGCCTGTGGCGCGCCGGTGTCGGCGGACAGGCAATCCTCTGCACCCGATGCGATGGCTTCGGCCTGTAACGCGGCGTCTTCCACACCGACAGCCAGTACCGGGGCATTGGGACCGAGGGCAACCGTGCGGCGCAGGAAATCGAGCGCGTCCGGCTCGCCGGCGCCGATATCGACGATCAGCGCGTCGATGCCCGGGGCCAGCAAGGGATCGATGCCGTCATCGGGATGGGAAAAGCTGAAATTGAGCGGACCGGCGGCGCCCGAGGCGGCCAGCCCGCGCAGGGCACTGCAAAGCGGCGTCGAAAGGCTGACGACATGTGCCGAAATCGGCGGCAGCGGCCGCTTGCCGCTGGCACCGAGGGAGCCGATTTGCCGGTTCATGGCGATACCTGAAAGAGCCACGTTCAACTCACTCTCAGCCCCCCCAAGGGACCCCGGCTACGCAAGACATAGGTCCGTGCGAATCGCTCCGGACTTGTGTGTGTCAAGAATCGGCTCATTTGGTAAACAGATGGTAAAGGAGCACAGGATTTTGTGGTTCCATTCCGGGGCAGGCACTAATGGACGCCGTTAGCGCCTGCTTGTTCCCGGGCAGGCGATGGGCTAGGTATGCGCCCGCGCCGGATTTCCGGCGAAAATCCGGCCCGAAGCCTGCGAAACCCGCCGACGTCAGATGAGCAAGAGCCAGAAGAGCTTCCGCCCGAAGGCCCGTGTGCCGAAGGGGCTGCGTGACCTCTCCGCCGGCATGGTCCGGGCGGAACTGAGAATGCTTGCGCGTATTCGCGAGGTGTATGAACGCTACGGCTTCGACCCGCTGGAGACCTCGGCCATCGAATATGCCGATGCGCTGGGCAAGTTCCTGCCGGATGAAGATCGGCCCAACGAAGGCGTCTTTTCCTTCCAGGACGACGACGAGCAATGGCTGTCGCTGCGCTACGACCTGACGGCGCCGCTGGCCCGCTATGTCGCCGAGAATTACGACGGCCTGCCC
Organism: uncultured Parvibaculum sp.; assembly: GCF_963975745.1. NCBI lineage: Bacteria > Pseudomonadati > Pseudomonadota > Alphaproteobacteria > Hyphomicrobiales > Parvibaculaceae > Parvibaculum > uncultured Parvibaculum sp. The sequence continues at coordinate 7,735 of NZ_CAXBIB010000027.1, forward strand.
AAGCCCTTTCGCCGCTACCAGACAGGCTCGGTCTGGCGCAATGAGAAACCGGGGCCGGGCCGCTTCCGCCAGTTCACGCAATTCGATGCCGACACGGTGGCCGCGCCGGGCGTCGCCGCCGATGCCGAGATGTGCATGATGGGCGCCGACTGCCTTGAAGCGCTCGGCATTCCGCGCGGCGATTACCGCATCCGCGTCAACAACCGCAAGGTGCTGGACGGACTGCTGGAAACCATCGGCCTCGGCGGCAACGCCAATGAACTGACGCGCGCCACCGTGCTGCGCTCGATCGACAAGTTCGACAAGCTCGGCCGCAAGGGCGTCGAATTGCTGCTGGGCCCGGGCCGCAAGGACGAGTCGGGCGATTTTACCAGGGGCGCTGGGCTTTCGCCCTCGCAGATCACCTCGGTTGTCGACTATGTGGAATCGGGCCTTGGCGAGGGCGCGACGACACGCAAGCTGGTGCTGGAAGGCTGGCGCAAGGTTGTTGGCGGCAGCGCCGTCGGCGCTGAAGGCCTCGACGAGCTGGCCGAAATGGATGCGCTGTTCGAAGCGGCGGGCTATGGCCTAGACCGCATCGAATTCAATTCATGGATCGTGCGCGGCCTCGGCTACTACACCGGCCCTGTTTTCGAATCCGATCTGCTCTTCGAAGTGAAGGACGAGGCCGGCAATCCGGTGCGTTTCGGTTCGGTCGGTTCCGGCGGGCGCTATGACGGCCTCGTCGAACGCTTCAAGGGCGTCAAGGTGCCGGCGACCGGCTTCTCGATCGGCGTCAGCCGCTTGCAGGCGGCGCTCGAACTTCTGGGCAAGCTCGACATCGAGGATGTGGCAGCCCCCGTCGTCGTGCTGACGCTCGATGCCGCCCGCATGGCCGGCTACCAGCAGATGGTCACCGAATTGCGCGAAGCCGGCATCCGCGCCGAAATGTATCTCGGCGGCTCGGGCATGAAGGCGCAGATGAAATATGCCGACAGGCGCGGCGCCCCCCTCGCCGTCATCGAAGGCGAGGACGAGCGGGCCAGAGGCGAGATCACGCTGAAGGACCTGATCCTCGGCGCCGAAATGTCGAAGGAAATCGCCGACAACACGGCCTGGCGCGAAGGCCAGCCGGCCCAGACCGCCGTGTCCCGCGCCCGGCTGGTGGAAGAGGTGAAGGCGATGCTTGCCCGCCACGGGCTCCATTCGGGCCTCCATCGCGGCTGAGCCGCATCAATTCCCGCTTCCCGATATTTACCATTTTCATGCTAGACAGGGGCGCGCCGGAAACGGCGGAGGCCCGGAAGGTTTCTGAAATGTCGTCATCGATTGCCGCACTGGAAGGCGAAGGCTTGCGGGCCCGCGAGGCACTGGGTGCCGAAGTGCGCGCCGGTTTCGAGCGCGCAGGCTATGCGCCCGTTGCCGCGCCGGTTCTCCAGCCTGCCGATATCTTCCTCGACATGTCGGGCGAGGATATTCGCCGCCGCATGTATGTCTTCGCCGATCCGGGAGGCAACGAGCTCTGCCTGCGGCCCGAACTGACGATCCCGGTCTGCCGGCGCTATCTCGAAAGCGAAGGCGGACCGCAGCGCCTTTGTTCGCTGGGCGCGGCCTATCGCTACCAGAAACGCGGCTCGGCGAAGCTGACCGAATTCACGCAGGCCGGCGTCGAATGTCTGGGGACGGAGGATGCGGAGGGCGCCGATGCCGAAGTGATAGCGCTGGCCGCCCGCGCGCTGGCCGATGCGGGCCTGAAGAACTACGAGATCGAAACCGGCGATCTGGCGCTTTTCGACGCGCTGGTCGATGCGCTCGATCTGCCGCCGGGCTGGCGGGCACGCCTGAAGCGCCACTTCTGGCGGCCGGACTATTTCCGAGAACTGCTGGGCGAGCTGGCCGCCGGCGGTGTCAGGGACGAAGCCGGCGACCGCGCGGCGCTGATCTCGGCCATTGCCGGGCTCGACGAGGAAAGCGCCCGGAACGTCATCGAGGATGTGCTGAAGCTCGCCGGCATCGCACCGGTCGGCGGCCGCACGGTGGGCGAGGTCGCCGAGCGCCTGCTCGAACAGGCCGAGCTTGCGGCCAGCAGCGTGCCGCGCGAGGCGGCGAAACTGATTTCCGATTTTCTTGCCGTGTCGGGCACGCCTGCCGAAAGCATTGCGCGCATCGCGAAGCTGACGAAAGCCGCCGGCGTCTCGCTTGAGGCGGCGATTGCCCGCTTCGAGCGCCGCCTCGATCTGATCGGCAAGGCCGGTCTCGATCTGTCGCAGGCGCATTTCGCCACCGGCTTCGGGCGCAACATGGCCTATTACACCGGCTTCGTCTTCGAGTTCCGCGTGGCGGCGCTGGGCGAGGACGCAATGATCTGCGGCGGCGGCCGCTACGACCGGCTGCTGTCGGCGCTGGGCGCCAGCGTGCCGGTGCCGGCCGTCGGTTGCGCGGTCGGCATCGAGCGCCTGCTGATGGCCCTCAACCGGGAGGCAGGCAAATGAGTGGCAAACTCGTGATCGGTCTGCCTTCCAAGGGGCGTCTGCAGGAAAACGCCAGCGCCTTTTTCGCCCGGGCGGGCCTGAAGGTGCGGCAGGATGGCGGCCGCGGCTATACCGGCCGTCTCGACGGCGTCGCCAATGTCGAGATCGCCTTTCTCTCGGCCTCCGAGATCGCCGGCCAGCTGGAGCAGGGCATCATCCATCTCGGCGTCACCGGCGAAGACCTGATCCGCGAAAAGCTGTCGGCGCCGGAGCGCGATGTCGAATTGCTGTTGCCACTGGGCTTCGGCCATGCCGATGTTGTGGTCGCGGTGCCGCAAAGCTGGATCGATGTCGCCACCATGGCCGATCTCGACGACGTCGCGCTTGCCTTTCACACGCGGCGCGGGCGGCGGCTGCGGGTTGCGACCAAATATTTCAACCTGACGCGCAATTTCTTCGCCGAACATGGGCTGACCGACTACCGCATCGTCGAAAGCCTCGGTGCGACCGAAGGCGCGCCGGCGGCCGGCACCGCCGAAGTGATCGTCGATATCACTTCGACCGGCGCGACCCTGGCGGCCAACAATCTCAAGATTCTCGATGATGGCACGATCCTGAAAAGCCAGGCCAATCTCGTTGCGAGCCTCGGCGCGGAATGGAGTGAGGCGGCGCAAGCCGCGGCCGGCGAGATTCTCGACCGCGTCTCGGCGCAGGCGCGCGCGGCGAAAACCGTCGAGGTGCGCTTTGCGGGCGGAAGCGACGATGCGAAGCTGCTGGCCGAGCTTGAAAAACGTTTCGGCGCCAGTGTGCCCTTCGGTGCCGGCGCGGCGCCGGTGCGTATCGTGCACTGCCCGGAAGACCGGCTCTACGATATCGTCGCCTTCCTCAATGCGAAGGGCCGGGAGACCGTGACCGCCGCCCGCGCCGATTATGTCTTCGAAGCGAAGAATCCGCTACGCGAACGGCTGGTCGAGCGCCTGAAATCCCGGAGCTGACATAGATGACCGCCACGCTTGCCGCCGTCACCGCCCTTGTGGTGCTTGTGACGGCGACCTTGTCCGGCATCTTCGGCATGGCCGGCGGCATGGTGCTGATGGCGTTTCTGGTCGTCGCCTTTCCGGTCGGCGCCGCGATGATGCTGCACGGCGTGACCCAGGCCGTCTCCAACGGTTACCGCGCCGTCATCAACCGCCGCGACATCGTCTGGCCGCTGGTCGCGACCAACATGGCCGGTGCCGCCGCCGCGCTGGCGCTTTTCATGATGGTCAGCTTCGTACCCGACGAGGCGACAGTGCTGCTGGTGCTGGGCGCGATTCCCTTCATCGCCTTCGCGATCCCGGCGCGCTGGGGCCTCGACATCACGAAGCCTTTCGTCGCACCCGTCTGCGGTTTCGTCGTCACCGCGCTGACGCTGACAGCGGGCGTTGCCGGGCCGATACTCGATGTCTTCTTCGTTCGCAGTCCGCTGACGCGCCACCAGATCGTCGCCACCAAGGCCGTCACGCAGACCTTGCAGCATCTGTCGAAACTGCTCTATTTCGGCGTGCTGGCCGCGCATCTGCTGCCGGAAGCCGGACTGCCATGGTGGGTCTATGTCATGGTCGCGCCGCTGGCCATGCTCGGCACGACCTTCGGCAAGATGCTGCTCGACCGCATGAATGACGGCCAGTTCAAGAGCTGGAGCCGCTACATCCTCTTCGTCCTCGGCGCGATCCTGATCGGCCGCGGGCTGATGCTGCTAGTCGGCTGAAAAAACCTTGCGCGCGATGAATTTCAACCGGCCCTTCTCGCCGATCCTTTCCATCAGCGGCAGCAGCGGCCGGATCATCCAGGGGAAGGTGCCGAAAAAGCGCGACAGGATACTGGCGCTGTAGGGCACATAGACTTCGAGCCTGCCGCTGTCGATGGCCTTGAGTGTTGCGGCGGCGACGTCCTCCGGCGTCATCACCTTGTCGATGAAGTTGAGCACCGAGCCGCCATGCAGCGCCTCGTGATGCAGCATCGGCGTGTCGACGGCGGCCGGATAGACGCCCGACACGTGCACGCCATGCGCGGCCATTTCCTGGTGAAACCCGGCGAGAAAGCCGCGCAAGCCGAATTTCGACGCCGAATAGATGGCGCTGTCCTTCAGCGAAATGATGCCGCCCAGCGAAACGGTCGCGATCATCGCGCCGCGCCTCCGCGCGATCATCTGCGGCGCCACCGCGCGCATCAGCCGCACCGGCGCGCGCAGATTGATTTCGAGATGGCGGTCGAGCAGCGCCTGATCGACATCGGCAACCGCGCCCGGAACGCCGATGCCGGCATTGTTGATCAGCACGTCGAGATCGGCATGGTCCCGCACAATCGTTTCGCAAAGCGCCTCGACACTGTCGCGCGAAGAAAGATCGCAAATGAGCTTTTCGGGTGGCCTCTTCAGCTCCGCCGCCACCGCATCGAGAAGCCCCGCTTCGCGGTCGACAAGGACGAGGCGCCAGCCGCGCGCATCGAGCGCGCGGGCAAGGGCCGCGCCGATGCCGCCGCCCGCTCCGGTGACCAGCGCCTTCACGCGGCCGCCCGCGCACCGGAAACGCGCAAGGCATCGAAGCAGCCATCTTCCAGCGCCGGCCAGCCGAAGCGCTTGCGGATGCGCGTCATCTGCTTTCGATAGGCGTCGATCTCGACATAGGTCGCATGCCGCGACGAGCCGACGAACTTGATGCCGCCGGAAAGGTCCGGCCGGTCGGTTGCGATGAGGCGGTTTGCCGCCTCGGCTTCCCGGCCGCCTTTCGCCCGGGCAAGGATTGTGCGCGCGATCAGGTCGGCCATTTCGTCGAACAGCTTGTAGGCGCCGCCATTGGTTTCCATGAAACCCAGCGCATAAAGCGTCGGATATTCGCGGCTGAACAGGTTCATGTAGAGATCCGGCCGTCCTTCCTTCCACGAGAACAGCGCCGGATCGACATAGGGCACCTTCCATGTGTAGCCGGTGGCGCAGATGACGAGATCGATCTCCTCCGACGAGCCGTCCTTGAAATGCACGGTCCTGCCCTCGAACCGCGCCACGTCGCGCTTGGCGGTGATGTCGCCGTGACCGAGATAGTGCAGCAATTGCGTATTGAGGATCGGATGCGTTTCGAAGAGCCGGTGGTCGGGCTTCTGCAGGCCGAACCGCGTCAGATCGCCATTGAGAATGCGCAGGATGACGCCGAAAATCCGCTGCGTTGCCCACATCGGCAGATGCGGCCCTTCATGCGCGAAGACGTCGGCCGGAATGCCGAACAGATGCTTCGGCAGAAAGTGATAGCCGCGGCGCAGGCTGATGAAGGCCTTGTCGGCGGCCTTGGCCGCGTCGCAGGCGATGTCGCAACCCGAATTGCCGGCACCGATGATGAGGACGCGCTTGCCCTTGAACTCGTCCATCGACCTGAAGCTGACCGCATGGCGCATCTCGCCGGTGAAGGTGCCCGGATAGTCGGGCATCGATGGATGCCAGTTGGTGCCGTTGGCGCAGACAAGCGCGCCATAGCGCTTGGTCTCGCCGCTCGACAGCGTCACCTGCCAGCTGCCGTCGGGCTGCAGCTCGGTCTGCTCGACCGACACGCCGAAGCGGATATGGTCGCGCAAGCCATAGGCATCGGCGAAGTCGCGCATATAGCTGTGGATCTGCCGCCCCGACGGATAGTCGGGATAGCTCTCGGGCATCGGGAAGTCGTGATAATGCGACTGCGTTTTCGAGGAAATGAAATGCGCCGAATCGTAGACCGGCGAGCCGGGATTGCTGCGGTCCCACAATCCGCCGACATCCGAATGCCGCTCATGGACATCGAAGGGAATGCCGTGGCGCAGGAATGTGCGCGCCAGGCTCAACCCCGCCGGCCCGCCGCCGACCACGCAGACCCGTTCCGCTTCGCTCATGACCCGCTCCCGATAAAGTGAATAATCCTCATATTTGTGATAAGTGATAAACCCTCATATTTTGGCACGCAAGCCCAAAGTGAAAACGGAAACCGGAATGAACGATGTCGCCGCCCTGCGCCGAAAACCGACCCAGGCGCGCGCGCTGGAGCGCGTCGAGCGCATCCTGACGGCCGCCAGCGAACTGATCGCCGAAACCGGCAGCGATGCGGTGAAGATGACCGAAGTCGCCGAGCGTGCCGGCGTGCCCATCGGCTCGCTCTATCAGTATTTCCCCGACAAGGCGGCGATCCTGAAGACCCTGGCCGAGCGCATCGGCGCCCGCGTCCGCGCCGGCATCGCGGCCAGCCTCGAAGGCGTCGACACCGGCGCCGAGGCGCTGGCCCGTCTCGACCGGCTGCTGGAAAACTACTACGCGATGTTTCTCGACGAGCCGGTGGTGCGCGACATCTGGTCGGGCACGCAGTCCGACAAGGCGCTGCAGGCGCTCGACATCGAGGACAGCCGCGCCAACGGCCGCCTGGTGGCCGGCGCCCTGAAACATCTGGTGCCGCGCCGGGAACAGGCGCGCTTCGAAACCGTCTGCTTTCTGACCATGCAGCTGACCGGCGCCGCCGTCCGCCTTGCGATTGCGGTCGACCGCAAGGAGGGCGACAGGCTGATGGCCGAATATCGCCGCCTGCTGCAGACCGAACTCGGAGCGTTTCTGCGCGCCTAGAGCCCCGGCACCGGAAACCGTGCGGTCAGCGCCTGTGTGCGCGCTGCGAGCTTCGTCTCGGCCGCCGCCTCGCCCGCCGCCGCCAGCGCCCCGGCGATGATCGCGGCAATCTCCGCCATCTCGGCGGCGCCCATGCCGCGCGTCGTCGGCGCCGGCGTGCCGAGCCGCACGCCCGAAGGCCGCATCGGCGGGTTGGGATCGTTGGGGATCACCTGCTTGTTGACGGTAAGCCCCACCCGGTCGAGCGCCGCTTCGGCCTTCGCGCCGTCGATGCCGAAACTTTGCACGGTGTCGATGACGAGAAGGTGATTGTCGGTGCCGCCGGTCACGAGCTTGACCTGTCTCTCCGTCAGCGCAGCGGCCAGCGTCTTGGCATTCGCCAGCACGTTCGCCGCATAGTCGCGAAACGCCGGCATGGCGGCCAGCCTCAGCGTCGTTGCGGTCGCCGCCACCTGGTTCATATGCGGCCCGCCCTGCAGGCCCGGAAACACCGAAGCGTCGATATTCTTCGCGAACTTCTCCTTGCACAGAATGAGCCCGCCGCGCGGCCCCCGCATCGACTTGTGCGTCGTCGTCGTCATCACGTCGAACCCGGCATCGAGCGGATTGCGCATGACACCGGCCGCGATCAGCCCGCCGATATGGCTGACATCGGCCATGGTCAGCGCGCCCACCTCGTCGGCCACACGCTGGAAATCGGCATAGTCGTAATCGCGCGGGTAAGAAGAATAGCCGCAGACGACGAGCTTCGGCCGCGCCGCGCGGGCAACCTCGCGCAATGCCCCGAAGTCGATGGCGCCGGTCGCGGGATCGGTCTTGTAGCGCACGAAATTGAAGAGGCGCCCCATATGGGAAACCGGCGCCCCATGCGTCAGATGCCCGCCATGGCTGAGGTCCATGGCGAGGATCGTGTCGCCCGGTTCGAGCAGCCCCAGATAGACCGCCTGGTTCATCGGCGAACCCGACAGCGGCTGCACATTGGCGTGCTCGGCGCGGAAGAGCGCCTTGGCCCGGTCGCGCGCGAGGTTTTCGACGCGGTCGGTGAATGCCTGCCCGCCATAATAGCGCCGGCCCGGATAGCCTTCGGAATATTTGTTGGTGAAGGCCGAGCCCAGCAGCGTCAGCACTTCGGGAAAGGCATAGTTCTCCGACGGGATCAGTTCGAGTTCGGCGCGCTGCCGCGCCTCCTCGCCCTTCAGCGCCAGAAAGACCTCGTTGTCGGATTGCGCAAGCCTTGCGCGGTCGGGTGAAGCGGTCATGGGTCGTCTCCTTCGAGCCTGAAAACAAAACGCCCGGCCAGCATCTTGACGTGCTGCCCAGGCGATCGGCTGAAGACCAGTCTCCGCGCTCCCCGATGGTGACCCATCTGATATCGCCAGTCGCGCGGAGGATATGTACGACCGGAAGTGAGGGGAGTTAAGCGCGGGCGGGGCGGCGAGTCAATTGCGCCCAAAACCGACGGCCGTTCGGTTGAATGGCTACGGGAGCGAATGCGGTGCGTTCACCAAACCCAAACACGTCATGACCCGGCTTGTCCGGGTCATCCACGTCTTTCTTTCGTGTTTGAGGCAAAGACGTGGATGGCCCGAATAAATCGGGCCATGACGCTAAAGGGGATCAAAGCCCCAGGATCCGCTTGGCGATGATGTTCTTCTGGATCTCGTTCGAGCCGCCATAGATCGACTGCGCCCGCGCGCCGAGATAGCGCGCCACCGCCGGCGCCGCATCGGCCGGCAGCGCGGTGTTGTGGGCCCAGCCGGGCGCCACCGAATCCGGGAAGGCGGGCAGGGCATGGAGCCCGTAAGTCTCCATGCCAAGCTCGCCGATATCCTGCGCCAGCTCGGTCGCGATCACTTTCAGGATCGAGGATTCACTGCCCGGCGCGCCGCCCTCGGCGACCGACGACAGCACGCGCAGCACGGTGATTTCGAGCGCGTCGAGCCGCGTGTCGAGCGCGGCAAGCTTTTCCACGAAAGCCGGGTCGGCAAGCAGCCCGCGCTCGCGCGCCGCGGCGCGAATGTCGGCAAGCTGCGCCCGCTTGCCGGCCACATGCGCATAGGAGGTGCGCTCATGCCCCAGCAGGTAGTTGGCATAGTGCCAGCCCTTGCCTTCCTCGCCGATGCGGTTTTCGGCCGGCACGCGCACATTCTCGAACGTGACGCTGTTGAGCGAATGCTTGCCGTCGATGGTGATGATCGGATTGACCGTGATCCCCGGCGTCGTCATGTCGATCAAGAGGAAACTGATCCCCTCCTGCTTCTTCTCTTCGTGGCTGGTGCGCAAGAGGCAGAAGATCCAGTCGGCATGTTGCGCCAGGCTGGTCCATATCTTGGTGCCGTTGACGATATAGTCGTCGCCGTCGCGCACGGCGCTTGCCTGCAGCGAGGCGAGGTCGGAGCCCGAGCCCGGCTCGGAATAGCCTTGCGCCCAGAAGACCGTGCTGTCGAGAATGCCGGGCAGGAAACGCTTCTTCTGCTCTTCGGTGCCGAAGGTGTAGATGACCGGCCCGACATAAAGGAGCCCCATCGGCACGACATTGAGCGCGCCCGCGCGCTCGAGTTCCTCGTCGAAGATGTATTTCTGGTTGGCCGTCCAGCCGGTGCCGCCATCGGCCTTCGGCCAGTTGACGGCGAGCCAGCCCTTGGCCGCCATCGCGCGCTCGGATGCCTGATAGTCGGCCTTCGCGGGCGAGGCGCCGCGCGCCATCTTGTCCACGATCGCGCGCGGATATTCGTTCTCGAAGAAGTCCCGCACCTTGATGCGGAACTGCTCGTCCTCTTCGGAAAAGGAGAAGTCCATCTGTCTGCCGCCCGGTTTGAATTTTCGTTGGCGGCAGTCTAGCGGGCGCTGAGCCCAAAGCAAAAGGGCCGGCGTTGCCGCCGGCCCTTCGCATTTCGGAGCGGGAAAGCGGGACTTAGAAGTCCATGCCGCCCATACCGCCCATGCCGCCCATGCCGCCGCCGGGCATGCCGCCGCCGCCATTGCCGCCATCTTTCTTCGGCGCTTCGGCGATCATCGCTTCGGTGGTGACGAGAAGCGCGGCGATCGAGGCTGCGTCCTGCAGTGCCGTGCGCACGACCTTGGTCGGGTCGATGATGCCGGCGGCCACGAGGTCGCAATACTCTTCCTTCTGCGCGTCGAAGCCGAAATTGATCTGCTTCGATTCCAGCACCTTCTGCACGACGATCGAGCCTTCGACGCCGGCATTCTCGACGATCTGCCGGATCGGCGCTTCGAGCGCCTTGCGGACGATCGCGATACCGGCCTGGATGTCGGCATTCTCGTTGGTGAGCTTGCCGACCGCCTTGGTCGCCATCAGCAGCGCGGTGCCGCCGCCGGGCACGATGCCTTCTTCAACCGCGGCGCGGGTCGCATTGAGCGCGTCGTCGACGCGGTCCTTGCGCTCCTTCACTTCGGCTTCGGTGGCGCCGCCGACCTTGATCACAGCCACGCCGCCGGCGAGCTTCGCCAGGCGTTCCTGCAGCTTCTCCTTGTCGTAGTCCGACGTCGTGTCCTCGATCTGCCGCTTGATCTGGCCGACGCGAGCCTCGATGTCCTTCTTCTTGCCCGAGCCGTCGACGATCGTGGTGTCGTCCTTGGTGATCGAGACGCGCTTGGCCTTGCCGAGCATGTCGAGCGTCACCGATTCGAGCTTGATGCCCAGATCTTCGGAGATCACCTGGCCGCCGGTCAGGATGGCGATGTCTTCGAGCATCGCCTTGCGGCGATCGCCGAAGCCCGGCGCCTTGACGGCCGCGACCTTCAGGCCGCCGCGCAGCTTGTTGACGACCAGCGTGGCCAGCGCCTCGCCTTCGATGTCTTCGGCAATGATCAGCAGCGGACGGCCCGACTGCACAACCGCTTCGAGCACCGGCAGCATCGCCTGCAGGCTGGTCAGCTTCTTCTCATGCAGCAGGATCAGCGGCTCGTCGAGTTCGGCCACCATCTTGTCGGCATTGGTGATGAAATAGGGCGACAGGTAGCCGCGGTCGAACTGCATGCCTTCGACGACATCGAGTTCGGTGTCGAGCGACTTGGCCTCTTCCACCGTGATGACGCCTTCATTGCCGACCTTGGCCATCGCTTCGGCGATCATCGCGCCGATTTCGCGCTCGCCATTGGCCGAGATCGTGCCGACCTGCGCCACTTCGTCGTTCGACTTGACCTTCTTCGAACGCTTGGTGATGTCCTCGACGGCCGCGCGCACGGCGATCTCGATGCCGCGCTTCAGGTCCATCGGGTTCATGCCGGCGGCAACCGCCTTGGCGCCTTCGCGCACGATCGCCTGCGTCAGCACGGTCGCGGTCGTGGTGCCGTCGCCGGCCGTGTCGTTGGTCTTGGAAGCGACTTCCTTGACCATCTGCGCGCCCATGTTCTCGAACTTGTCTTCAAGCTCGATTTCCTTGGCCACCGTCACGCCGTCCTTCGTGGAACGGGGCGAACCGAACGACTTCTCGATCACGACATTGCGGCCTTTCGGGCCCAGCGTGACTTTCACGGCGTCCGCGAGAATGTCGACGCCGCGGATCATTCTCTCGCGCGCCGAGCGGCCGAATTTGACTTCCTTAGCCATTTTTCTTGGTCCTTCTGAATTCATGAAACGGAACGATCGGTCGCGGCGGCCTCATGGCGGGTCCGAAAGGCAAGCCATGAAAAAAGCCCGCGACCGGATATCCGGTAGCGAGCCTTACGCGGCGGCCTTCTTCTTGGCCGCGCCTTCCAGCACACCCATGATGTCGGACTCTTTCATGATCAACAGGTCTTCCCCGTCGATCTTGACCTCGGTGCCCGACCACTTGCCGAAGATCACGCGGTCGCCGGCCTTGACGTCCGGCGCGATGATCTTGCCGTCGTCGCCGCGGGCGCCCGGGCCCACCGCAACCACTTCGCCCTGCGAGGGCTTTTCCTGCGCCGTGTCGGGGATGATGATCCCGCCGGCGGTCTTGGCTTCTTCCTCGAGCCGGCGAACGACGACGCGGTCATGCAGAGGACGGAATTTCATCTCTGGCTTCTCCTGTGTCCCAACCGCTAAATTGCGGAAAATCCTGGATTTTTTGGCCCTGTTAGCACTCACGCGAAGCGAGTGCCAAGGGCGCTAGGGACAGATAGGAGCATGGCCGCCCGCTGTCAAGCGGTGCCGCGCGGATTCGTGGTGGGCGCGAGGCCTTCAGGCGATGACCAGCGCCGCCCCGCCATATTGCCGCTTGAGATGCCCCATCAGCCCGGTCACGAAGAGCGTTGCCCCGATGATCTCCATGCTCTCCTCGACGATGAAGGCGGCGATATAGGCAAGGCTTTCCTCGCCATGCTGCGTCAGCAGATAGCCGCCCGCCATTTCCATGCCGAGCGCCCCGCCGACGAAGATCGCGCCGGCCGTGAAGAAGACCAGGCGCGAGCGGCCCGGCAGCGCCAGCAGGAACGGGATATAGGCAAGCCCCACCAGGCCGACCAGGACGGCACCGGGGATCACCCAGCCGAAATGGAAGATACCGCTGAGGCCCAGCCCCGTGCGCAGCGGCTCGATCGCCACTTCATGCACGCCGGTCGCCTCGTCGGCCGACAGCCCGGCGAAAATGACCGCCAGCACCGCCCAGTGGAACAGATAGCGCTCGCCGTTGCGCGCCGCCGCCCCGGTCGCCAGCGCCAGCAGCCCGGCTGCCGAGATCAGCAGCAGCGAGGAATACCAGGCCGGCAGGCAGTATTCGGCATTGAGCGCGATATGCCGGAGATCCTTCAGGAAACCCTCGGTCCCGAAATGGAACACATACCATTCGCGGAAGATTCCGGCCGCGATGATGGCGAAGGAGCCAAGCCACAGCATCGCCGACAGCCGGAAAGGGCGCAGCCGCGTGGCATTGATGGGCGCGGGATCGCTGCGGGTCTCTGTCATCGCGTCGTTCTCCCCTGGCTTGGCCTCGCTCTTGAATGGAAAAGGGGAGCAATTTGGAGGCCAGCCATGCAGGCAATCGATCGCGTCACAATGAAACACGCCGCAGACCGCAATGTCCTGAAACCGGCCGTAAACGGGGTGCTGGCGCTGGCCTATGCGGCGCGGCCGCACCGCCTGGCCCATCCGCTGGGCTTTCTGCGCCTGGCGGCCGAAAAGCTGATCCATCGCCCGGCAGCGCCCTTCCAGCGCCGGCCGGAAGAAGCCCTGACCCTGCCCGACGGTCTGGTCGATATCGGCGGACCGATGTCGCTCGATCGCCTGATCGCAGCCTATGCCGAGGGCATCTATCCCTGGTGCCATATCGGCCCAATCAAATGGTGGGCGCCGTCGCGCCGCGCGGTTCTCTTTCTCGAGGAAAGCCGCATCGAGAAAAGCCTGCGCCGCGTTCTGCGCCAGAGGAAATTCACCGTCACCTTCGACACCGCCTTTGACGCGGTGATCGAGGCTTGCGCAGAGCCGCGCCCGGGCCGTCCGGCCCTGACCTGGATCACGCCGCGCTTCATCACGGCCTATCGGGCGCTCCACCGTGCCGGCCATGCCCATTCGGTCGAGGTCTGGGATGCCGACGGCAATCTTGCCGGCGGGCTCTACGGCGTCGCTTCGGGCGGCCTCTTCTTCACCGAAAGCCAGTTCGCAAGGAGCCGCGACACTTCGAAGATCGCCTTCGTGACCCTCAACCGCCATCTCGCCGAATGGGGCTATGTCCTCAATGACGGCAAGGCGATGACCGGCCATCTGGCGGCGCTGGGCATGCGCGACATTCCGCGCGCCGAATTCATGTCGGTGTTGAAGGCCCATCGCGAGGCCGGCCGGGCGCCGGGCCGCTGGCAGCTCGATCCCGCGCTCGATGTGGCAGGCTGGGAACCCGTCAGGCCCTGAGACCGCGCAGCGTCAGCCGCACGATGGCGGCAAGCTGCGTCCTGAACGCCGCCTCGTCGGGCGCCTTCTCGGCCCCATAGGCGGCCGCGATCAGCGCCTCCACCGCCGCCTCCTGGCTGAGACCGGCGGCCTTCGGGTCGAGTTCGCCCCGCGCCGTTCCCTCCCGCACCAGTTGCAGCACCGCCTGGCGGAACTGCTGCGTCACCGGTTCGAAGACGTCGCCTTTCAACCGATGGCTCGAATCGATCAGCTCGGCCGCATGCGGGCTCGACAGCACCCAGCGATAGGCGAAGCCGAACTTGGCTTCCATCAGCGCGGTCAGTTTCGCTTCCAGCGGCAGGTCGAGCGCCTGGGCCGCCGTCACCCCGGCGGCGATCTGGTCGGCCAGCGAGCGGCAGATCGCCTCGAACAGCTCGTCCTTGCTCTTGAAATAGAGATAGAGCGTGCCCTTGGCCACGGCGGCGGCGCGCGCGATGTCCTCCATCGAGGTGCGCCGGTAGCCATATTGGCGGAACAGGTCGAGCGCGGCCGTCAGAATGACGTCCCGCTTGTCGCTGGCCGTTGTCTTTTGCGCCGCGGCGCCCTGTCCCTTTGCCATGATCTTTCGCTTCGAGCCTATCTCCGGATGGTGAAGGCGCAGGTACGGCCTGCGGCAATGACGACGGTGCGCACCGTCTCGCCGCAATTGTAATAGCAGTATTTGCGCGGGCCCACCCTTTGCTGCCCGCTCAGCGAACAGGTTGCCGAGGCGAGCTGCTGCGGCGCGGGTCGCGGGCTGATCTCGGGCGCGGCCATGCCCATGTTCAGCGAGGCAAGCACGGTAAGCCCTGCCAGCGAAATCGGTTCCATCGTCTGATCCCCCCTCGAAATGCACACCGGCGCAACCATAACATCCTGCACGCCGCGCGCCGAGCCCCCGGCCGGATTTGTGCCCGGCCCGCACGCCCCTTAGGATGCGCCCGCACAGGAAGCGGAGAGGGCGGCATGAACGGCGCATTGGAAACCAACAAGGCCCTGATCGGCAAGCCGGGCGGGCGCGCGAAACTGGCGACGCCGGCCCTGGTGCTCGATCTCGACGCCTTCGAACGCAATCTGGCCCGCATGGCCGAGCACTGCAGGACGGCCGGTCTGGCGCTGCGGCCGCATGCCAAGACGCACAAGTCGCTGGCGGTCGCCAAGGCGCAGATCGCCGCCGGCGCCATCGGCATCTGCTGCGCCAAGCTCGGCGAGGCGGAAGCGATGGCCGAAGGGGGCATCGACAGCATTCTCGTCACCTCGCCGGTCGTCGCCGCCCAGGGCATTGCGCGGCTGATGGCGCTCGACGCGAAGATTTCCGATCTGATGGTCGTGATCGACAATCCGCTCAACGCAGAGGCGCTGGCCGCTGCCGCGGCCGAAGCGGGCCGCAGCCTGAAAGTGCTGGTCGATCTCGATATCGGCCTCCACCGCACCGGCATCCGCCCCGGCGCCGACGCGCTGGCGCTGGCCGAGCAGATCGCCGCGGCCGAACATCTCGAATTGCGCGGCCTCCAGGCCTATGCCGGCCACCTGATGCACATCCACGATTTCGCCGAGCGCCGCGAGAAATCGCTGGCCGGGATGAAGGTGCTGGGCGAGATGCGCGACGCGCTGCGCGAGAAGGGCCTCGCCTGCGACATCGTCTCGGGCGGCGGCACCGGCACCTTCAACATCGACCCGGAAGCCCGCGTCCTGACCGAGCTGCAGGGTGGCTCCTACATCTTCATGGACAAGCAATATAACGACGTCGCGCTCGGCAATGGCGCGACCTTCCCCTTCGAAACCGCGCTCTCGGTGCAGATGTCGGTGGTCTCCGCCAACACGAAGAACCTCGCCACCACCGATGCCGGCTTCAAGTCCTTCGCCACCGATGCCGACCCGCCGGCGCTGCTCTCGGGCGCGCCGGAAGGGGCGGGCTATTTCTTCTTCGGCGACGAACAGGGCGGCATCCTGCTCCCCGACGGCGCCAGACTCGAAATCGGCAGCATACTGACGGCCATGACCCCGCATTGCGACCCGACCGTCAATCTCTACGACGCCTACCACGTGGTCCGCGGCGACACCCTGGTCGACATCTGGCCCATCGAGGCGCGCGGCCGCAGCGCGTGAGGGCGGGTCGCTGCGTTCGATTTGTGTGCCGGTCGTGATTCTCTGCGATAGCCAAAAATAAAAGTGTCATCCCGGGGCTTGTTGCGCCTGTATTTTGTCCCACACCACTCACCACATTCGTCATTGCCGGGCTTGACCCACTGCTGTCCGGCTAAGGAATGGGTGGACGGGTTGCATG
>NZ_CAXBIB010000028.1:0-19789 GCF_963975745.1 uncultured Parvibaculum sp.
GTTGAATCCAAGCCATGCAACCCGTCCACCCATTCCTTAGCCGGACAGCAGTGGGACAAGCCGGGCCATGACGATTTGGGATGAGGAAAAAGGCCCATCATCACCCCTCCAACCCGTCGAAGGCACCCTTCGCGTCGCGCTCTTCGAGGCCGAGCAGTTTCCAGCTCGTCTTCATGTGCGGCGGCAATTCGGCTTCGATGAAGAGCCGCCCGCCATCGGGATGGGCAATGTCGATGGAGCGCGCATGAAGATGCAGCTGGCGCGGGATCTCGCCGCCGGGATGGGCGGTGATGCCGCCATATTTGCCGTCGCCGACGATCGGCGTGCCGATGGCACGCGCATGGGCGCGGATCTGGTGCGTGCGGCCTGTGAGCGGCATGAAGGCGACCCAGGCGAATTTGGTCGAGACGCTGGTGACGACCGAATAATGCGTGACGGCGTTCTGCGCGTCCTCGTCGCCCGCCTCGGCCGGCGAAACGCGCTCGGCGCGCGGCCCGCCCTGCTTGGCCAGCGCCAGATCGATCGTGCCCTGCAGCGGCGCCGGCGTGCCGACAACCAGCGCCCAGTAGATCTTGCGCGCATCCTTCTGCTGGAAGGCCCGGGCGAGCGCGGCCGCCGCGCGCGCCGTGCGCGCCAGCACGATGACGCCCGACGTGTCGCGGTCGAGACGATGGACGAGACGCGGGCGTTCGGCCGCCTCGAATTGCAGCGCATCGAGCATGCCGTCGAGATGGCGCTCGGTCTTCGTGCCGCCCTGCACCGCCAGCCCGGCCGGCTTGTTGAGCACCAGCACCGACTTGTCCTTGTGGATGACGAGATCGCGGACGAAGCGGGCGTCCTTGTCGCTCAAGGCCCGTTCGGGCTTCGGCGCCGGCCGTTCGATCTCCGCGCCAAGCGGCGGCACGCGCACGGTCTGGCCGGCGGCCAGCCGCGCATTGGCTTTGGCCCGCGCGCCATCGATCCGCACCTGGCCGGTGCGCAGGAGCTTTTCGAGCCGGCCATGGGTCAGCGCCGGATAGTGCCGCTTGAACCAGCGATCGAGCCGGATGCCGTCCTCGTCGCCGGCCACCGCGATCTGTGCGACCTCGCTCATGCCGAAAACAACGCGCGCGCAAGCCACAAGCCGGCAAAGAGCGCGCCGACCGCGCCGGCGACCGAGCCGGCCATGTAGAGCCCCGCCAGACCCATGTCGCCGCGCTCGATCATGTTGGCGGCGTCGAGCGAAAAGGCCGAGAAGGTCGTGAAGCCGCCGAGAACGCCGGTGGCGAGGAAGCTGCGCATTTCGGGCGAGAGATCGTATTTCAGCGCGAAGGCGCCGGCGAGCAATCCCATCAGCAGCGAACCGATGATGTTGACGCCGAAGGTGCCCCAGGGAAAGTTGGGTCCAAGCAGCCGCAGCGCCTGAAGATTGAAGAGATAGCGCGCCGAGGCGCCGACCGCGCCGCCGGCGGCAACCGCAAGAAGACTGTTCATGCCTGCCGTTCCTCTCTCAGCTTCTGCCACCAGGCCAGACGCTTGCCGATTTCGCGCTCGAAGCCGCGTTCCTCGGGGCGATAGAAATTCTGCCGCCCGACTTCCGCCGGAAAATAGTCCTGCCCCGAAAAGGCGTCCGGCGCGTCGTGGTCGTATGCGTAACCGGCGCCATAGCCAAGCTCTTTCATCAGCCTGGTCGGCGCGTTGAGAATATGCGCCGGCGGCGCCACCGAGCCGGTGTCGCGCGCCGCGCGCCGCGCCGCGCCGAAGGCGGCATAGGCGGCATTCGATTTGGGCGCCGTGGCCAGATAGATCACCGCCTGGGCCAGCGCCAGTTCGCCTTCCGGCACGCCGAGAAAATCGACCACGTCTTTGGCGGCCAGCGCCTGATGCACGGCTTCGGGATCGGCCAGACCGATATCCTCGATCGCGGCGCGCACCAGCCGGCGGGCGATATAGAGCGGCGCCTCGCCGCCCACCAGCATGCGCGCCAGCCAGTAGAGCGCCGCATCGCAATCGGAACCCCGGATCGACTTGTGCAGCGCGCTGATGAGGTTGTAATGCCCTTCCCGCCCCTTGTCGTAGAGCGGCGCGCGGCGCTGCACGGCGGCGATCAGTGCGGCCGTGTCGAGCGGCGCCGCGGGCGCCTGGGCGAAGACCTCCTCGGCCAGATTGAGCGCATAGCGCCCGTCGCCATCGGCCATCGCACGCAGGCTGGCGCGGGCATCGTCGGTCAGCGGCAGCTTGCGCTCGTAAAAGGCCTCGGCACGGATGAGCAGTTCCTCGAGCGCCGCATCGTCGAGCCGGTTGAGCACCAGTACCTGCGCCCGCGACAGCAGCGCCGCATTGAGTTCGAAAGAGGGGTTCTCGGTGGTGGCGCCGACCAGCGTGACGGTGCCGTCTTCCATCACCGGCAGGAAGCCGTCCTGCTGGGCGCGGTTGAAGCGGTGGATCTCGTCGACGAAGAGCAGCGTGCCCCGACCGGTCGAGCGCCGGGCGCGCGCCGCCTCGAAGACCTTCTTGAGATCGGCGACGCCCGAAAAGATCGCCGACATCGGTTCGAAATGAAGCCCGACGCGGTCCGCCAGCAGCCGGGCGATGGTGGTCTTGCCGGTGCCGGGCGGGCCCCAGAAGATGACCGAGGAGAGATGCCCGGATGCGATCATCCGGCCCAGGGGCCCCGTCGGACCCAGCAGGTGTTCCTGGCCCACCACCTCCTCGAGCGCCTTCGGGCGCAGCCGGTCGGCCAGCGGGCGCGGTGCCCCCTCATCCATCCCGGCTGCCTCGAAAAGATTGCTCATGGCCGCTCTTTAGCACGTTTCCGGGCCGCCCTCACCGGCCCCGGCCGGGCCGGCCCGCCCTGCGACAATTTTGCAAGGGATTCGCATTCACAACGCTATTGCAAACCATTCGCAGATCTGAGACCTTGAATGGCTCCCGGGGCTCCCCCCGGGCCAACAGGCGACAAGCCGGCAGGAAACGACCCAGATGATCGTTTGCGTGTGCAATGCCAAGAACTGTCAGACCGTCCGCGCGACGCTGGCCGGCGCCCCGCATGTCGATACGCCGGCCGCGCTGCACCGCGCCATGGGCACCAAGCCGCAATGCGGCCGCTGCCTGCCCTCGCTGGCCGAACTGATCGCCGAGGCCCGCGCCGACGAAACGCTGGCCGCGCTGATGGCCGCCGCCGACTGATCGCCCCGTTCTCGCGACATACTCTCAGGATCATTTGCAGCTGGTTGGCGCCGTTCGAATTTTTCGAATTGCGTTTGACGCCGCGCGCGCACCGGACGACCATGCCGCATCGAACGTCACAAGGAGCGGCACATGCGCGGCGACAGCAAGGTCATCGAATATCTCAACAAGGCGCTGAAGCTCGAACTGACCGCCATCAACCAGTATTTCCTGCATGCGCGCATGTTCCGGAACTGGGGCTTCACCAAGCTCGGCGAGGTCGAATATCACGAATCGATCGACGAGATGAAACATGCCGACAAGCTGATCGAGCGCATCCTGTTTCTTGAGGGCCTGCCCAACCTGCAGGATCTCGACAAGCTGCTGATCGGCGAGAACGTCGTCGAATGCATGGAATGCGACCTGAAGCTCGAATATGCCGGCCACGCCTTCTACAAGGAGGCGATCGCCCATTGCGAGCAGGCGCGCGACTATGTCAGCCGCGAACTCTTCGAGGACATCCTGGCAGACGAGGAAGAACATATCGACTTCCTCGAAACGCAGCTCGAACTGGTGAAGTCGGTCGGCCTCGAAAACTATCTGCAGTCGCAGATGGGCGAGACGGAAGGATCATAGCGGACCATTTTCCGCCCCCCGGCCCTCCGCTTTCGCTCCGGGCGTTCAAGGCTCGAAAAGGTCCACCGGACCTTTTCGCTTGCGTCCCGCAAGCCGCCTTTCACCCACCGACCGTCGCCTGGAAGGTGCGCTCGCCGCGCTTGATCGAGAACTCCCATTGCGGACGTGTGGCCGAGGTGACGCGGACCAGATCGCGCACGGTGGCGATCCTGGTGCCGGCCACTTCGACGATGATATCGCCCCGCTGCATCTGCATCCGGCCGGCCGGCGTGCCGATGCCGACATGGGTGACGACGACGCCGCGCGCCGCCATCGTGTCGAGCCCCAGCCGGTCGGCGATGGCCGGCGACAGATTGGCAACCGTCGCCCCGGCAAAGGGATTGCGCCCGGTGATTTCGGTCTCCTCCGCCGCCGGCTCCTCCGGCGGTGCGATCAGCGCGACGCGCGCCTCGCGCGCCGCGCCGTCGCGCAGATAGCCGATCCGCGCCTGGCCGCCGACGCCCTTGGTCGCCATCCGGTAGCGCACGGCCTGCGGATCCTCGACATCGAAACCGTCGATCGTGCGGATGACATCGCCGACCCTGAGACCGGCCCTGTCGGCCGGACCGCCGGGATGGATCTCGCGCACAATGCCGCCGCCCGGCCGGTCGAGACCGAGCGACTGGGCCAGGTCGTTGTCGACCGCCTGCAGCTGCGCGCCGAACCAGGGCCGCTTGACATGGCCGCCATCGCGCGCCGAGGCGACGACGCTCTCGACCATGTTGGAGGGAATGGCAAAGCCGATGCCGATGCTGCCGCCGCTCTGCGAATAGATGGCGCTGTTGATGCCGACAAGCCCGCCATCCATCGTCACCAGCGCGCCGCCCGAATTGCCGGGATTGATGGCCGCATCGGTCTGGATGAAGAACTGATAGTCGGACACGCCGATATGGGTGCGCGCCAGCGCCGAGACGATGCCGCTGGTCACCGTCTGGCCCACGCCGAAGGGATTGCCGATGGCGAGAACCAGGTCGCCAACCTCGATCGTGTCGGAATCCTTGAAGGAGAGATGCGGCAGCTTCTGCCTGCCGACATCGATCTTCAGCACGGCCAGATCCGTGCGCTCGTCGGCCAGCACCAGCTGCGCATCGAACTCGCGCCGGTCGGCCAGCGCCACCGTGAACTGTTGCCCGCCCTTGATCACGTGATGATTGGTGACGATCAGACCCGACGGATCGACGATCACGCCGGAACCGAGCGATTGCTGCACCCGTTCGCGCGGCACGCCGAAGCTGAAACGGTTGCCGAAGAATTGCTGGAAGAAGGGATCGTTGAAGAGCGGCGAGCCCGCACGTTCCTGCACGACGCGCTTGGTATAGACATTGACCACCGCCGGCGCGACCCGCTTGACCACCGGCGCGTAGGACAGTTGCAGCTCGGCCCGGCTGTTCGGCAATTGCCGCTCCTGCGCAGCGGCGCCGAAGGACAGAAATGCCAGGGCCGCCGTCAGGACGATGGCGGCCAGCGCCATCGAAAACGCCCCCGCCCAGGAAGACTCGGACAACATTTCAACCACCATGACCCGCGCCCTCGTACAAGGACGGGCAATCGACCCCCACGCCCGGACACACCGCCGCCGGCGAAATTCTGTGGGTTGGCGACGGCGCTGACAAGACCGAAATGACCGGAAACGGCACAACAAACGAAAAGGGCAGCGCCGGAAGCCGGCACTGCCCTTCAGATTCAGCTGAACGGATGACCGCTCAGGCGACTTCTTCCTCGGTCTCGACCTGTACCGGACCGGAATCCTGACCCTTGGCGCTCTCGTCGCGATCGACAAACTCGATCACCGCCATCGGCGCGCTGTCGCCATGCCGGAAGCCGGCCTTGAGGACGCGGATATAGCCGCCGGCACGTTCCTGATAGCGCGGGCCCAGCACATCAAACAGCTTCGCCGCCCAGACCTTGTCCGGGAGCGCCGCATAGGCCTGGCGGCGCGCATGAAGATCGCCCCGCTTGCCCAACGTCACCAGCTTCTCGACATAGGGACGAAGCTCCTTGGCCTTGGGCAGCGTCGTGACGATCTGCTCATGCTTGATGAGCGCGACCGCCATGTTCGCCAGCATGGCCTTGCGATGACTTGCCGTCCTGTTGAGCTTGCGGCCGGAATTTCCGTGACGCATGTGCCCTTCTCCTCGTTACCTGCGGCGTCACCAGGACGCGGCGTTTCTTGAAACTCAGTACTGGTCTTCGTAGCGCTTGGCCAGCTCTTCGATATTCTCCGGCGGCCAGTTCGGCACTTCCATACCGAGATGGAGGCCCATCTGCGCCAGCACTTCCTTGATCTCGTTCAGCGACTTGCGGCCGAAGTTCGGCGTGCGAAGCATCTCGCCTTCCGTCTTCTGGATCAGGTCGCCGATATAGACGATATTGTCGTTCTTCAGGCAGTTGGCCGAACGAACCGAAAGCTCCAGTTCGTCAACCTTCTTCAGAAGCGCCGCATTGAATTCGAGTTCGGGGCGGCTCTCCTCGACATGCTTCTGTTCCGGCTCGTCGAAGTTGACGAACGTCTGAAGCTGGTCCTGCAGGATGCGTGCGGCATAGGCCACGGCATCTTCCGGCGTGATCGCGCCATTGGTCTCGATCTGCATGGTCAGCTTGTCGTAATCGAGGACCTGGCCTTCGCGCGTATTCTCGACCTTGTAGGAGACGCGGCGCACCGGGCTGTAGAGACTGTCGACCGGAATGAGACCGATCGGCGCGTCTTCGGGACGGTTGCGATCCGACGCGACATAACCCTTGCCAAGCGCAACGGTGAATTCCATGCGGATGTCGGCACCCTCGTCGAGCGTGCAAAGCACCAGATCCGGATTGAGCACCTCGATGTCGGCGCCGACCGAAATGTCGCCGGCGGTGACGACGCCCGGACCCTTCTTCGACAGCGACATGCGCTTCGGGCCTTCGGCATGAAGGCGCAGCGCAAGCTGCTTGATATTGAGAACGATGTCGGTGACATCCTCGCGCACGCCGGCGATCGAGGAGAATTCATGCAGCACACCATCGATCTGGACAGCCGTAACAGCCGCACCCTGGAGCGACGACATCAGAACACGACGAAGCGAGTTGCCGAGCGTCAGGCCGAAGCCGCGCTCAAGCGGTTCGGCGACGACGGTCGCAAAGCGCTGCGTGTCATGGCCCGGATTGATTTCGAGCTTGGTCGGCTTGATAAGCTCTTCCCAGTTTTTCTGGATCACGTTGATAACCTCGTGTCGTTTGCGGCAGGCCCATCGGGCACACCGGGCGGGAGACATCCGCCACCTGATCTCTTTAACGTCCACCCCACCATTCAATCGTGCGAGCAGACGTGACCGGCAAGGCCCTTGAGGACCGCCGGTCAGATACCGGTCTAGACGCGACGCCGCTTGGGCGGGCGGCAGCCATTGTGCGGGATCGGCGTGACGTCGCGGATCGTCGTGACGGTGAAGCCGACCGACTGCAGCGCACGAAGCGCCGACTCGCGGCCCGAACCCGGACCGCAAACCTCGACTTCGAGGGTGCGCATGCCGTGTTCCATGGCCTTCTTGCCCGCATCTTCCGCAGCCATCTGCGCGGCGAAGGGCGTCGACTTGCGGCTGCCCTTGAACCCCATCATACCGGCGGACGACCAGGCGATCGCATTGCCCTGCGCATCCGCAATGGTGATCATGGTGTTGTTGAACGTCGAATTCACATGGGCCACGCCCGATGAGATGTTCTTCCGTTCCTTGCGCTTGACGCGCGTCTTTTCCTTCGCCATCCGTCCTAAACCTTCGTGTCACGCGGGAGCCGCAAGAAACGCGCCCCGGCTCGTATGTCCTGTGGGCCTTACTTCTTCTTGCCGGCAATTGCCTTGGCCGGACCCTTGCGGGTGCGGGCATTGGTGTGGGTCCGCTGGCCGCGCACCGGCAGCCCCTTGCGGTGACGGAGGCCGCGATAGCAGCCGAGATCCATCAGCCGCTTGATATTCATCGCAACTTCGCGCCGCAGATCGCCCTCGACGATATAGTCGCTGTCGATCGCTTCGCGGATCTGGATGACCTCGGCGTCGGTCAGCTCGTTGACGCGGCGCTCGGCCGGAATGCCGACCTTGCCGCAAATCTCCACTGCCTTGGTGTCGCCAATGCCGTGAATATAGGTCAGTGCAATGACCACCCGCTTGTTGGTCGGGATGTTGACACCAGCGATACGAGCCACGTTCTTCTCCTAAACTTCGGGAATCGCTCAAGACGGCACTTGCGTCAAATCCGGCTGGGATCGTCCGAAAACCGCGGAATTCCGCCATTTTTCGGCCCGGCCGTCATTTTCCTTGAAAGTGCCGTCGCGAAGGCCGGGATTATAGAATTTACTTCTTCCCAGTCAACCGCTTAAGCCAGCTTCCCTTTCCTGTTTCAAAGCCCGAGGACCGCCTCGATCTGGCGGGTGACCTCATCCATATCCTTCATGCCGTCCACGGTCCGGAGCGTCCCCTTGGCCTTGTAATAGGCCGTCAGCGGCGCCGTCTGCTCGTGATAGACCTTGAGGCGCTTCGCAAGCGCCTCGGCATTGTCGTCGGCCCGAGGCCCCCCGGCCGTTTCGGCCGCGCGGGTTTCGATCCGCTGCAGCAGGATGCCGTCATCGACCTCGAGTTCGACAACTGCGTCGAGCTTCGAGCCCTTGCTCGCCAGCATCGTATCGAGCGCTTCGGCCTGGGCCACGTTGCGCGGGAAACCGTCGAGAATGTAACCCCTGGCTGCATCCGGCTGGGCGATGCGTTCGGCGATGATGCCGACGACCACATCGTTCGGGACCAGCTCGCCCCGCGCCATGATCGCCTCGGCCTGCTTGCCCACATCGGAACCTGCCGCAACCGCCGCGCGCAGCATGTCGCCGGTCGAGAGCTGGATAAAGCCGTACTTGTCTTCCAGACGCTTGGCCTGCGTCCCCTTGCCGGCACCAGGCGGTCCAAGCAGTATCAGTCTCATCGCTTGCCCCCGCGCAGCTTCGACTTCTTGATCAATCCCTCATACTGGTGCGCCAGCAGATGGCTCTGGATCTGCGACACCGTATCCATCGTCACGCTGACCACGATCAGAAGCGAAGTGCCGCCGAAATAGAACGGCACGCTGTACTGGGAGATCAGTATTTCCGGCAACAGACAGACGATCGTCAGATAAATGGCGCCAACCGCTGTCAATCGCGTCAAAACGAAATCAATGTGCTCGGCCGTCCGCTGACCGGGCCGAATGCCCGGAATGAAGCCGCCATATTTCTTGAGATTGTCGGCCGTGTCCGCCGGGTTGAACACGATCGCTGTGTAGAAGAAGGCGAAGAAGATGATGCCGGCGGCGTAGAGAGCCATATAGAGCGGCTGGCCGTGCCCGAGCATGGCCGTGATCGTGTTGAGCCAGTCCGGGCCCTGGCCGGAACTGAAATTGGCGATCGTCATCGGCAACAGCAGCAACGACGAGGCAAAGATCGGCGGAATGACGCCGGCCGTGTTGAGCTTCAGCGGAAGATGCGAACTGTCGCCGCCATAAAGCTTGTTGCCGACCTGCCGCTTGGGATACTGCACCAGCAACCGGCGCTGCGCCCGCTCGACAAAGACGATGATCATGATGACGACGACGACCATCACCGCCAGGAAGAGGATGATGAAGGTCGAGAGTGCGCCCTGACGGCCAAGCTCCAGCGTACCGGCAAGCGCCCGCGGCAGCTCCGCCACGATGCCTGAAAAGATGATCAGTGAAATGCCGTTGCCGACGCCACGCGCCGTGATCTGTTCGCCAAGCCACATCAGGAAGATCGTGCCGCCGACCAGCGTGATGACCGTGGTCATGCGGAAGAAGATGCCGGGATCGATAACGACCCCGCCTGCGCCTTCGAGGCCCACTGCGATACCGTAGCCCTGGAGCGCGGCGAGGATGACGGTGCCGTAGCGTGTGTACTGATTGATCTGCTTTCGGCCCTGCTCGCCTTCCTTCTTGAGCTGAGCCAGATGCGGCGAAACCGTCGTCATCAGCTGCATGATGATCGACGACGAGATGTAGGGCATGATCGCCAGCGCGAAGATCGCCATGCGGCCGACGGCGCCGCCGGCAAACATGTCGAAAACGCCGAGAAGGCCCGACTGCTGCTGTTCGAAAACCTGCGCCAGCGCCACCGGATCAATGCCCGGCAACGGCACATAGGTGCCAAGACGATAGACAATCAGCACACCCAGCGTGAACCAGATGCGCTTTTTCAGCTCGGTCGCTTTCGCGAAGGCGGCAAAGTTAAGATTTGCCGCGAGCTGTTCAGCCGCTGATGCCATTCATCTCACCCTGTGCACACCGGAACCATGTGCGCGCATATGAAAGAGAGTGCCCGCTCCCTGGATCGTCCTATTCGGCGGCAACCCGAGCCGGCGCCGTCACCTTGACCGAACCACCGGCCTTCTCGACCGCCGCCACCGCGCTCGCGGAAGCACCGGCCACTTCGAAATTGAGCTTGGCCTTCAGCTCGCCCTTGGCGAGCAGACGAACGCCATCCTTGGCGCGTCGAATGACGCCCGCCGCGACGAGCGCTGCCGCATCGACCGTTGCGCTCTGGTCGAGCTTGCCGGCATCGATGGCGACCTGCACGCGGCCGAGATTGACCGCATTGTAATCCAGCCGGAAGAGGTTCTTGAAGCCACGCTTCGGCAGGCGCATGTGGATCGGCATCTGGCCGCCCTCATAGCCCTTGATTGCGACGCCGGTACGGGACTTCTGCCCCTTCACGCCGCGACCGCCGGTCTTGCCCTTGCCGGAGCCGATACCACGGCCGACGCGGATACGCGACTTGCGCGCGCCTTCGTTGTCGGTGATTTCATTCAGTTTCATCGAAATGCCTCGCGAGCCTTATGCCTCGTCCACGACGCGGACGAGATGGGCCACCTTGTTGATCATGCCGCGCACGGCGGCGGTATCCTGCAGCGTCCGCGTACGGCGCATCTTGTTGAGGCCGAGCCCGATCAGCGTTTGCCGCTGCGAAGGCTCGCGCCGAAGCGGACTTCCGATCTGCTGCACGGTCACTGTCTTGCCGCCGGTCTTTTTCGCTGACATCGCTCGCTTCCTCTTCTCGTGCCTTACTCGGCGCTCGCCTCAGTGGCAGCATCCGTCCGGCGGCCGACGATCTCGCTGACCTTCTTGCCGCGGCGGGCCGCAACCATGCGCGGGCTCTCTTCATGCTTCAGCGCATCGAATGTCGCACGCACCATGTTGTACGG
The DNA here is from genome assembly GCF_963975745.1 of uncultured Parvibaculum sp. Classification (NCBI taxonomy): domain Bacteria; kingdom Pseudomonadati; phylum Pseudomonadota; class Alphaproteobacteria; order Hyphomicrobiales; family Parvibaculaceae; genus Parvibaculum; species uncultured Parvibaculum sp. The sequence goes on from NZ_CAXBIB010000028.1 coordinate 11,027, forward strand.
ATTGGTCGAACCGAGCGACTTCGCCACCACGTCCTGGACGCCGAGCGTCTCGAAAACGGCGCGCATCGGACCGCCCGCGATGATGCCGGTACCGGGAGGTGCCGCACGCAGAACGACGCGACCGGCGCCGTGACGTCCATCAACATCGTGATGCAGCGTCCGGCCCTCGCGCAACGGCACGCGGATCATGGCGCGCTTCGCAGCCTCGGTTGCCTTGCGGATCGCTTCAGGAACCTCGCGTGCCTTGCCATGACCGAAGCCGACCCGGCCCTTCTGATCGCCGACCACGACGAGCGCGGCGAAGCCGAAGCGCCGGCCGCCCTTGACGACCTTTGCGACGCGATTGATGTGAACCAGCTTGTCGACGAACTCGCCGTCGCGCTCGTCCCGATCCCGGTCCCTGTTTTCTTTACGTGCCACAGCTTGAATCCCTTAGAAGTTGAGGCCGCCTTCGCGGGCGCCCTCAGCGAGCGCCTTGACGCGCCCATGATAGATGTAGCCGCCACGATCGAAGACGACATCGGTGATACCCGCTTCTTTCGCACGCGCGGCGACGAGTTTGCCGACTTCCTCCGCCGCCGTAACATTGGCGCCGGCCTTCTTGCCGAATTTTTCGTCGAGCGTGGACGCTGCAGCCAGCGTGACACCGCGCCGGTCGTCGATGACCTGCGCATAGATGTGCTTCGACGAACGGAACACCGAAAGCCGCGGACGCTCTGTTGCGACCCTTGCGAGCTTGCTGCGATTGCGCATCGCACGGCGTTGGGACGTGTTTTTCATTTTGCTCATGGCGCGCATCCGCTCACTTCTTCTTGCCTTCCTTGCGGAAGATGTATTCGCCGGCGTATTTCACGCCCTTGCCCTTGTAGGGTTCCGGTCCGCGATAGCTGCGAATTTCCGCCGCCACCTGGCCGACCTTCTGCTTGTCCATGCCGCTGATCGTGATCTCGGTCGGCTTCGCACACTTGATGTCGATATCGGCCGGAATCGGATAGAGCACATCGTGGCTGAAGCCGAGATTGAGCTGCAGGTTCTTGCCCTGAATCGCCGCGCGGTAGCCCACGCCGTTGATTTCGAGCGTCTTCGTGAACCCGTCGGTCACGCCGACGACCAGATTCTCGACCAGCGTGCGCGAAAGGCCCCACATCGCACGGGCGCGCTGCGTGTCCTCGCGCGGACGAACGGTCAATCCCGCCTCGCCCTGCTCGATCGTAACGTCATCCACCAGCGTGAGCTTCAGCTCACCCTTCGGACCCTTCACGGCAACTTCCTGGCCGTTCAGCGTCACCGTCACCCCTTTGGGGATACCGACGGGGTACTTACCAATTCGCGACATGGTCTCTGTTTCCTGTCGTCTGCATTTGTCGATTGCCGCACGCGTCTTTAGAAAACGCGGCAGAGCACCTCGCCACCAACATTCTGTTCCCGCGCCGCATTGTCGGACATGATGCCCTTCGGCGTCGAGAGGATCGAAATGCCGAGGCCGTTGTGGACCGTCGGCATCGTCTTCACCGACGAATAGACACGCCGGCCCGGCGTCGACACGCGTTCGATCATCTGAATGACCGGCGCGCCTTCATTGTATTTCAGCTCGATCTCGAAATCGCTCTTGCCGCCCGGGTAGTCGACGCGCGCATAGCCACGGATAAAGCCTTCGTCGGCGAGCACGTCCAGCACCCAGCCCCGAAGCTTGGAAGCCGGCGTTACCACCTTGCTCTTGCCACGAAGCTGAGCATTGCGGATGCGTGTAAGCATATCGCCAAGAGGATCGGTCATCGTCATTCGCGTCTCTCCTACCAGCTCGACTTCACCATGCCGGGGATCTGCCCTTTGGACGCGAGGTCCCGGAGGGCGATACGCGACATGCGCAGCTTGCGGTAATAGGCCTTGCTGCGGCCCGTGATCTCGCAGCGGTTGTGAATACGGGTCTTGGACGAATTGCGCGGCAATTCGGCAAGCTTGAGCTGCGCCTGGAACCGGTCTTCCATCGAAAGCGTCTCGTCCTTCGTGGCAGCCTTCAGCTTTGCCCGCTTCGCGGCGAACTTCGCCGTCAGCTTGCGCCGCTTCAGATCCCGATTTATGGCGCTCTTCTTAGCCATTCAAACCTCCGTCGGATTCGCCACTCGCGAACCGCTTGAAAACTTACTTTGTGAAGGGGAAGTTGAACTTCCGAAGCAACTCACGCGCCTCGTCGTCCGTCTTCGCCGTCGTACACACGATAATGTCCATGCCCCAGACCTGATCGACCTTGTCGTAATCGATCTCGGGGAACACGATGTGCTCTTTCAGACCCATGGCAAAGTTGCCGCGGCCATCGAAGCTCTTCGCGTTCAGACCCCGGAAGTCGCGCACGCGCGGCAGCGCGATCGTGACGAGCCGGTCGAGAAATTCGTACATCCGATCCTTGCGCAGCGTCACCTTGACACCGATCGGCATCTCCTCGCGCAACTTGAAGGTCGCGATCGAGGTCTTCGCCTTGGTGATCACCGGCTTCTGGCCGGCAATCGCCTGCAGGTCCTCGAAGGCGCTCTTGATCTTCTTCGAGTCGCCGACGGCCTCGCCCACGCCCATGTTGAGCACGATCTTGTCGAGCCGCGGCACCTGCAGCATGTTCTTGTAGTTGAACTGCTCGGTCAGCGCCGGACGGATGCTGTCCAGATACTGCGTCTTGAGCCGAGGAATGTATTGAGCTTCAGCCATCGATCGTCTCTCCCGACGCCTTGGCGAAGCGGACCTTGCGGCCGTCATCCAGCGTCTTGAAACCCACTCGCGTCGCATTGCCCGTCTTCGGATCCTGGATCGCCAGATTGGACAGATGCACTTTCGCCTCGCGTGTCACGATCCCGCCCGTCGTCGTCTGCGACGGCTTCTCGTGACGCTTGACCATGTTGACGCCCTGCACGAGCGCCCGCTCTTCCTTCGGGAAGACGGCGATCACATCGCCCTTCTTGCCCTTGTCCTTGCCTGTCAGAACGACGACCTTGTCGCCCTTTTTAATCTTCGCAGCCATCAGAGCACCTCCGGCGCGAGCGAAACGATCTTCATGTGATTCTTGGCGCGCAGTTCGCGGGTTACCGGCCCGAAGATGCGGGTTCCGATCGGCTCGCCCTGGGCGTTGATCAGCACCGCCGCATTGCGGTCGAAACGGATGACACTGCCGTCGGCGCGGCGAATATCCTTCGCCGTGCGCACGACGACCGCCTTCATGACGTCGCCCTTCTTCACCTTGCCGCGCGGAATGGCTTCCTTGATGCTGACGACGATGGTGTCGCCAACGGAAGCGTACTTCCGCTTGGAGCCGCCGAGCACCTTGATGCACATCACGCGACGCGCACCCGAGTTATCGGCAACTTCCAGGTTTGTCTCTTGCTGGATCATGACTTCATCCGCCTTGCTCGAACCGGTTCCTGACTCCGAAAAGGATCAGGCCTCGTCCGTAAAAACTTCCCATTTCTTCAGTTTCGAAATCGGGCGGCACTCGCGGATCTTCACCAGATCGCCGACCTTCGCCGATTTGTTCTCGTCATGCGCATGGTACTTCTTCGAGCTGCGCACGATCTTCTTGAGGAGCGGGTCCTTGAAGCGGCGCTCGACATTCACCACGACCGTCTTTTCGTTCTTGTCGCTGACAACGACACCCTGAAGGATTCTCTTCGGCATTTCAGTATCCTCAGCCCTTGTTCGCCTGCGCGGCTTCGCGCTGGCGCTGGATCGTCTTGACGCGCGCGATATCGCGGCGCACCTGGCGCATCTGGTGAACCTTCTCCAGCTGACCGCTCGCACCCTGGAACCGCAGATTGAACTGCGTCTTCTTCAGCTTGAGCAGCTCGTCGTCGAGCTGGTCCGGCGTCATATCTTTCACTTCGCTGGCCTTCATGGCCTTACCCTTTCATTCGATCCGCTCGTCAGCGGGGTCGTTGGTCTCAGGCGTGTTCGCCAGGACGCGCAACGAAACGCGTCTTGATCGGCAGCTTGGCAGCGCCAAGGCGCATCGCCTCTTCGGCGACCGCCAGCGGCACACCGTCGATCTCGAACATGATCCGGCCCGGCTTCACGCGCGCCGCCCAGTATTCCGGCGCACCCTTGCCCTTGCCCATGCGGACTTCGGTCGGCTTCGACGAAACCGGCACATCCGGGAAAATCCGGATCCACACGCGCCCCGCGCGCTTCATGTGACGCGTGATCGCGCGGCGCGCCGCCTCGATCTGCCGTGCCGTGATACGGGCCGGCTCCTGCGCCTTGAGGCCGAAAGCCCCAAAGTCGAGATTCATTCCGCCCTTGGCCTTGCCATGGATGCGGCCCTTGTGGGCCTTGCGGAACTTCGTGCGCTTCGGTTGCAACATGGTCGAAACTCTCTTCGCTCAGTTCTTCGGGGCTCAGGCCCGCTCTTCGCGACGCTGACGGCCACCGCCCTCGCCGCCACCTTCAAGCGCACGGCGCTCGGAGGCCATCGGGTCGTGCTCCAGGATCTCGCCTTTGTAGATCCAGACCTTGACGCCACAGGTGCCGTAGGCCGTCTTTGCCGTTGCGACGCCGTAATCGATATCCGCACGCAGCGTATGCAGCGGCACGCGGCCCTCGCGATACCATTCCGTCCGCGCAATTTCGGCGCCACCAAGGCGACCCGCGCAATTGATGCGGATGCCGCCGGCGCCAAGACGCATGGCCGACTGCACGGCCCGCTTCATCGCCCGCCGGAACGCCACGCGGCGCTCGAGCTGCTGGGCGATATTCTCGGCGACCAGCGTCGCGTCGATTTCCGGCTTGCGCACTTCAACGATGTTGAGATGCACTTCGGACGCCGTGATCTTGCCGATGTCCTTGCGCAGCTTCTCGATATCGGCGCCCTTCTTGCCGATAACGACGCCGGGACGGGCAGTATGGATCGCCACGCGGCACTTCTTGTGCGGACGCTCGATCACGATCTTGGAAACGCCGGCCTGCTTCAGCTGACCTTCAAGCATCTCGCGGATCTTGATGTCCTCATGCAGCAGCTTGCCGTACTCGTGACGGCCGGCGAACCAGCGCGAATCCCAGGTCCGGTTGATGCCCAGGCGCAGTCCGATCGGATTGACCTTGTGACCCATCAGGCTTGCTCCTCGACTTGCCGAACGACGATCGTGATCTGGCTGAAAGGCTTTTCGATGCGGCCGACGCGTCCACGCGCCCGCGCATGCCAGCGCTTCATCACCAGGTTCTTGCCCACATAGGCCTCGGCGACGACGAGATCGTCGACATCGAGGTCATGGTTGTTTTCCGCATTCGCAATCGCGCTCTGCAGAACCTTCTTCACATCGTCCGCGATCCGCTTGCGCGAGAAGGTGAGATCGGCAATCGCCGTGTCGACCTTCTTGCCGCGAATGAGCTGCGCCACGAGGTTGAGCTTTTGCGGGCTCACCCGGAGCATCCGGCCGACGGCCTGCGCCTCGTTATCGGGCAGGCGACGCTTGGTAGCAGCTTTGCCCATGACTTAGCCCTTCTTCGTTTTCTTGTCGGACGTATGTCCGTAGTAGGTCCGCGTCGGCGAGAATTCGCCGAACTTGTGGCCCACCATGTCCTCGGTCACAAGCACCGGAATGTGCTTCTTGCCGTTGTGCACGCCGAAGGTCAGGCCGACGAACTGCGGCAGGACCGTGGAACGGCGGCTCCACATCTTGATCACTTCCTTGCGGCCCGACCCGCGCGTGGCTTCGGCCTTCTTCAGAAGGTAGCCATCCACGAAGGGACCTTTTTTGACTGAACGCGCCATATCGAGCTCCCTTGACCTTACTTCTTCTTCTGGTGGCGGCTGCGGACGATGAACTTGTCCGTCGACTTGTTGGCACGCGTCTTCTTGCCCTTGGTCGGCTTGCCCCACGGCGTGACCGGATGGCGGCCGCCCGAGGTGCGGCCTTCGCCACCGCCATGCGGATGGTCGACCGGGTTCATCACGACGCCGCGCACATGCGGACGCTTGCCGAGCCAGCGGTTACGGCCCGCCTTGGCAATCGTGATGTTCGAATGATCCGGGTTCGACACCGCGCCGATCGACGCCATGCAGGTGCCCGGCACCATGCGCTGCTCACCCGACGAAAGGCGGAGAAGCGCATAACCCTGGTCGCGACCGACGAGCTGGACATAGGTGCCGGCCGACCGCGCGATCTGTCCGCCCTTGCCCGGCTTCATTTCCACATTGTGGACGATAGTGCCCACCGGGATGTTGGCCAGCGGCATCGCATTGCCCGGCTTCACGTCAACCCGGCTGCCCGACACGACCGTGTCGCCAACGGCCAGCCGCTGCGGCGCCAGGATATAGGCGAGGTCGCCATCGGCATATTTGATCAGCGCGATGAAAGCCGTGCGATTGGGATCGTATTCGAGCCGCTCGACAGTTGCCGGCACATCGAACTTCGAACGCTTGAAGTCGACCATGCGGTAGCTGCGCTTGTGCCCGCCGCCCCGGAACCGCACCGTGATGCGGCCGTGATTGTTGCGGCCACCCGACTTCGTCAGGCCTTCGGTCAGCGCCTTGACCGGCTTGCCCTTGTAGAGGGCCGAGCGGTCGACAAGCACAAGACCGCGCTGCGCGGGGCTGGTCGGTTTGTATTTTTTCAATGCCATGGTTTCAAAGCCCGGTCGTCACATCGATCGAATGACCATCTTCGAGGGTCACGATCGCTTTCTTGAAATCGCTCTGCCGCCCCGCGATACCGCGGAACCGCTTGGTCTTGCCCTTCCGGATCAGCGTATTGACCGCCTTCACCTTCACGTCGAAAAGCTTCTCGACCGCTTCCTTGACTTGCGGCTTCGTCGCCTTGGGGGCCACCTTGAAGATGACCTGATTGGCCTCCGAAGCCATCGTCGCTTTCTCGGTAATCACCGGCGACAGGATGATGTCGTAAAGATGCGCATTCATTTGAAGCGTGCCTCCAGGCTCTCGACCGCCGCTTTGGTCAGCACCAGCGTCTCACGGCGAAGGATGTCGTAGACATTGATGCCCTGGACCGGCAGCACGTCCACATTCGGAACGTTGCGCGCCGCGAGCGCGAAGTTGTCGTCAAGCTCCGCACCATCGACGATCAGCGCCGACTTGAGGCCGAGCTTGGCAAACGCATCCTTGACCGCCTTGGTCTTCGGATCCTTGAGCTTCGCCTCATCGAGAATGATGAGGTTGTCGCTCTTGGCCTTGGCCGACAGCGCCAGCCTCAGCGCCAGGGCACGAACCTTTTTCGGCATGTCGATCGTATGGCTGCGCACGACTGGTCCGAAAGCCTTGCCGCCACCGCGGAACTGCGGCGCCTTGCGATCGCCGTGGCGGGCGCCGCCCGAACCCTTCTGCTTGACGAATTTCTTGCCCGTCAGCGCGATTTCGGAACGGCCCTTGGTCTTGTGCGTGCCGGCCTGACGCTTGGCCAGCTGATAGGTCACCATGCGGTGCAGGATGTCGGCGCGAGGCTCGAGCGCGAAGACCTCGTCGGTCAACTCCACCGTGCCGGCGCTCTTGGCTGCCAGGGTTTTCACATCGGCCTTCATCACGCACCTTCCTTCTCGGCGCCGGCATCCGCCGCCTCAGCAGTCGCCGGAGCTTCCTCGACCGCCGCAGGCGCAGCAGCCGTCTCGCCATGGCGACGGAAAGCGCCAGGCATCGGCACACCTTCCGGCAACTTGCTCTTCACCGCATCGCGCAGCAGAACCCAGCCGCCCTTCGAGCCCGGCACAGCGCCCTTCACCATGATCAGACCCTTTTCGGCATCCGTGCGGACAACCTCGAGGTTCTGTGTGGTGACGCGCGATGCGCCCATATGGCCGGCCATCTTCTTGCCCTTGAAGACCTTGCCCGGATCCTGGTTCTGACCGGTCGAGCCGTGGCTTCGATGGCTGACGGACACGCCGTGCGTGGCGCGCAGGCCGCCGAAATTGTGGCGCTTCATGACACCGGCAAAGCCCTTGCCGATCGAAGTGCCGCTGACATCCACGAGCTGACCCGCGACGAAATGATCGGCGGTGATTTCAACACCGATATCGAGCAGGTTGTCCGGCGTCACCCGGAACTCGACGAGCTCCAGTTTCGGCTCCACCTCGGCGCGCGCGAACTGACCGCGCTGCGCATTCGGCACATTCTTGGCCTTGGCGCGACCCGCACCAAGCTGAACAGCCGTGTAGCCGTTCTTATCATCCGTGCGCTGGCTGACAACCTGACAGTTGTCGAGCTTCAACACCGTGACCGGGACATGACGGCCGTCTTCCATGAAGAGACGGGTCATACCGACCTTTTTGACAATCACACCGGAACGCATGGGTCCCATTCCTCGTTCTGTTTCGAGAGCAAGCACGCTTTAGAGCTTGATCTCGACGTCCACACCGGCAGCAAGATCGAGCTTCATCAACGCATCGACCGTCTGGGGGGTGGGGTCTACGATGTCGAGCACACGCTTGTGTGTCCGGATTTCAAACTGCTCGCGGCTTTTCTTGTCGATATGCGGGCCGCGAAGCACCGTAAATTTCTCAAGCCGGGTCGGGAGCGGGATCGGACCGAGCACCTGAGCGCCGGTACGTTTCGCCGTGTTGACGATTTCGCGCGTCGAAACGTCGAGCACACGATGATCGAACCCTTTCAACCGGATGCGAATCTTCTGCCTTTGCATTTTCGGTCCCTGTGCCTCTCGGCCCTGCGCTTTCGCGACTTGAAAAGTAAGAGGCGCAGCCGGGCCGCGCCCCATCAACCCTGTTTACTTCAACACTTTCGAGACGACGCCGGCGCCGACGGTACGTCCGCCTTCACGG
>NZ_CAXBIB010000029.1:0-16212 GCF_963975745.1 uncultured Parvibaculum sp.
CCGTGAAGGCGGACGTACCGTCGGCGCCGGCGTCGTCTCGAAAGTGTTGAAGTAAGACTTGCCGCTCGCGCGGCGAGGCTTAGGAGTGTAGCTCAACTGGTAGAGCACCGGTCTCCAAAACCGGGGGTTGGGGGTTCGAGCCCCTCCACTCCTGCCATGCCTCGGTTGATCGGGCAGGCAGGTTGGGACCGGCGAGATGGCGGTATCGGATTTCCGGTGAAGCCGAGAGGCATTTGGTAGGAAAAATGGCGAAGACCAATCCACTCGAGTTTCTTCAGGAAGTGCGGGCTGAGACCAAAAAGGTCACCTGGCCGACGCGACGCGAGACCGTCATTACCACGGTAATGGTGTTCATCATGGTGGCGCTGGCGATGGTGTTCTTCTTTCTGGCCGACACGGCGCTGAGCTACGTCGTTTCGCTCGTGCTCGGTTTCGGCGGCAATTGAGGATACGAGGCTCCGTGCCTCTTCGGATTTAAATATGGCCAAACGCTGGTACATCGTTCACGCCTACTCGAATTTCGAGAAGAAGGTTGCCGAGTCGCTCCGTGAGCAGGCCGAGCAGCACGGACTCTCGGACCAGTTCGAGGAAATACTCGTGCCGACCGAAGAAGTGGTCGAGGTGCGGCGCGGGCGCAAGATAAATGCCGAGCGCAAGTTCTTCCCCGGTTATGTGCTGGTGAAGATGGAAATGACGGACGAGGCCTATCACCTCGTCAAGAATACACCGAAGGTGACGGGCTTCCTCGGTGCGGACAACAAGCCGCAGCCGATCAGCCAGGGCGAAGTCGATCGCATCCTGCATCAGGTGCAGGAAGGCGTGGAGCGGCCGAAGCCCTCGATCACTTTCGAGATCGGCGAACAGGTTCGTGTTGCGGACGGACCTTTTGCCTCGTTCAACGGATTCGTCGAGGAAGTCGACGAAGAGAAGGCGCGGCTCAAGGTGGCTGTGTCGATTTTCGGCCGGGCCACTCCGGTCGAGCTCGAGTACGCGCAAGTGGAGAAGCTCTAGGCTTCCATCGCTTGGCAATCTTGTGGGAGGCGCATCGCGACATGATTGTCGGGTGCGCTGCTGACCACTAACCCAAAGAGCCGGGAATGTCCGGCAGGGGAATGAAATGGCGAAGAAAATCGAAGGTTATATCAAGCTGCAAGTGCCGGCAGGCGCGGCCAATCCGTCGCCGCCGATCGGTCCTGCGCTCGGACAGCGCGGTCTCAACATCATGGAATTCTGCAAGGCTTTCAATGCCGCGACGCAGAAGATGGAACAGGGCATGCCGATTCCGGTCGTGATCACGGCCTATTCGGACCGTTCCTTCACATTCGCGATGAAGACGCCGCCGGCTTCCTACTTTCTGAAGAAAGCGGCGAAGATCCAATCGGGGTCAAAGACACCCGGCCGCGCCAGCGCCGGAAGCGTCACGCTGGCTCAGTGCCGTGAGATCGCCGAAGCCAAGTTCGTCGATCTCAATGCAAACGATCTCGATCAGGCGACGAAGATTATTGCCGGTTCCGCCCGTTCCATGGGCCTTCAGGTGGTGGAGTGAGCGCGATGAGCAATTCAGAAGGCAAGCGTATTACGAAGGCCCGTGAGGGTATTGATCACAAGAAGGCCTATGGTCTTGGCGAAGCCGTAAAGCTTGTGAAGGAGCGGGCAACGGCGAAATTCGACGAGACGATCGAGGTTGCGATCTCGCTCGGCGTCGACCCGCGCCATGCGGACCAGATGGTTCGCGGCGTTGTCGCGCTGCCGAACGGTTCGGGCCGCAGCGTTCGCGTCGCGGTCTTCGCGAAGGGCGACAAGGCGGACCAGGCGAAGGCGGCTGGTGCCGATATCGTGGGTGCCGAAGATCTCGCCGAGATCGTGCAGGGTGGCAAGATCGATTTCGATCGCTGCATTGCGACGCCGGACATGATGCCGCTTGTCGGCCGTCTCGGTAAGGTGCTTGGTCCGCGCGGCCTGATGCCGAACCCGAAGGTCGGGACGGTGACGCCGGATGTTGCCGAAGCTGTCAAGGCGGCCAAGGGCGGCGCGGTCGAGTTCCGTGTCGAGAAGGCGGGTATCGTCCATGCCGGTGTCGGCAAGGCGAGCTTCAGCGAAGAGCAGATTCTCGGCAATGTCCGGGCGCTGGTCGATGCGGTGCAGAAGGCGAAGCCGGCAGGTGCAAAGGGCACCTATATAAAGCGGATTGCGATCAGCTCGACCATGGGCCCTGGCGTCAAGGTCGAACCGCAAAGCGTTACGGTCGCCTGAGGCGACGATGAGTTTCCGTTCGCGGCCCTGTTTCAGGGGTGCGGACGGCAAGTACGGACGGGACGTGTGGTCACTTCGGCGGCGAGCCGGAGTGGCTACGCCATCGTCCGTTCACCTGTCCGAGACTGCAGGCGCCGAGGTTTCTTCGGGAACCGACGCTTAATCGCCACAGGAAGGCGGCCGGCAATAGACGGGAGTTTGAACGGTTTCACGGACCTTCGGGTTCATGGGATCGGTTGGAACCCGGGACGACAGGCAAGTGAGCGCCGTTCGATTGAGGCGTGTGGCTTGACCGCCCCGCGTCCGCTTCGAGCGGCAAATGCCAACGGCGACGGAGAAGCGGGCGATGTGCCCGTTGCGATGTCGCCCCTGAGTGCATGAGGGTTTCATGCGCACGGAGAGAGCAAGTGGACAGAGCTGAAAAGTCAGAGCTCGTGACAGAACTCAACGGCGTGTTTTCGACCGCCGCTGTGGTCGTCGTCGCCCACTACAGCGGTCTCACCGTGAACCAGATGTCCGATCTGCGTTCGCGGATGAACAAGGCTGGCGCTTCGTTCAAGGTGACGAAGAACCGGCTTGCGAAGCTCGCTCTGGATGGCACCCCGATGAAGGAGATCAACGATCTCTTCGCGGGTCCGACAGCGATCGCCTATTCGAACGACCCGGTTGCGGCCCCCAAGGTTGCGACCGAGTTTGCCAAGGAGAACCAGAAGCTGGTGATCCTCGGTGGCGCGATGGGCGAGACAGTTCTCGATGCGAAAGCGGTGAAGCAGCTTGCCGATCTGCCGTCTCTCGATGAGCTGCGTGCGAAGATTGTGGGCATGATCCAGACGCCTGCCACCCGCATCGCGGGTGTGCTGCAGGCGCCTGCCGGCCAACTGGCGCGCGTGCTGAATGCCTATGCCACCAAGAGCGAAGCAGCGTGACCGCTGCGGTGAACCGAAACCAACCGAACCCCAAAGAAAGACACTGAAATGACCGATCTCGCAAAAATCGTGGAAGACCTTTCCAACCTGACCGTCCTCGAGGCGGCCGAGCTTTCCAAGATGCTCGAAGAGAAGTGGGGCGTCTCGGCGGCGGCTCCGGTGGCCGTTGCGGCCGCTGGTGCGGCTCCGGCCGCTGCTGCCGAGGAGCAGACCGAGTTCGAGGTGGTTCTTGCCGCCGCGGGCGAAAAGAAAATCGAAGTGATCAAGGAAGTCCGTGCGATCACGGGCCTTGGCCTCAAGGAAGCCAAGGACCTCGTCGAAGGTGCTCCGAAGACCGTCAAGGAAGGCGCGTCGAAGGACGAGGCCGCCAAGATCAAGGCGCAGCTCGAGAAGGCCGGCGCCAAAGTCGAACTCAAGTAAGTTCGTTGCGGCGGGGATGGAAGCTTTTGAGCTTTCCACCCCCGCCGACACTACGGAGCCCTGGCTCCGGATACCCCTGGAGAGAAGGCGGGCCTTGAGACCGGGCAGCCCCCTTTTCCGACTGAAGCCCGGCCGCCGTTCTAATGCAGAGCGTTGCGAGGAGCACAAATGACGCAGTCCTTCACTGGTCGAAAGCGGGTTCGTAAGATCTTCGGGCATATTCCGCAGGTCGCGGAAATGCCGAACCTGATCGAGGTTCAGAAATATTCCTATGACCAGTTCCTGCAAGTACAAAACCCGGTCGGTGGCCGCGATGAGCAGGGGCTCCAGGCCGTCTTCAAGTCGGTCTTCCCGATCAGCGACTTCTCCGAAAGCTCGACGCTCGAATTCGTGAATTACGAATTCGAAACGCCGAAGTATGACGTCGAGGAGTGCCAGCAGCGCGGTATGACCTATGCGGCGCCGTTGAAGGTGACGCTGCGGCTGATCGTCTTCGAAGTGGACGAAGATACCGGCGCAAAGTCGGTCAAGGACATCAAGGAGCAGGATGTCTATATGGGCGACATGCCGCTGATGACAGAGAACGGCACGTTCGTCATCAACGGCACCGAGCGCGTCATTGTTTCGCAGATGCACCGCAGCCCCGGTGTGTTTTTCGACCACGACAAGGGCAAGACCCATTCGTCCGGCAAGCTGCTCTTCGCCGCGCGCGTTATTCCCTATCGTGGCTCCTGGCTCGATTTCGAATTCGACGCAAAGGATATCGTCTTTGTCCGTATCGATCGCCGGCGCAAGTTGCCGGTGACGACGCTGCTTTATGCGCTTGGGCTCGACTCGGAAGAAATTCTCGACACCTTCTACAAGAGCGTCACCTTCACCAAGGTGAAGCAGGGCTGGCGCGTGCCTTTCGATGCCGACCGCTATCGCGGCGCGAAGCCCGAGCGCGATCTGATCGACGCCAAGAGCGGCAAGACGGTCGTCGAGGCCGGTCGCAAGGTGACGCCGCGCCTCGCCAAGAAGCTCGCCGAGGAAGGCCTCAAGGAACTCCTCGTGCAGAACGAGGATATTCACGGCCGCTATCTCGCCCGCGAAATCGTCAACATGGAGACCGGCGAGATTTTTGCCGAGGCTGGCGACGAGATCACGCCGGAAATGCTGGAGATGCTGGTCGAGGCCGGTCACACCGAGATCACGACGCTCGATATCGATCACGTGAATACAGGTGCCTTCATTCGCAACACGCTTGCGGTCGACAAGTGCACCAATCGCGAGCAGGCACTGATCGACATTTATCGCGTGATGCGCCCCGGCGAACCGCCGACGGCGGATACGGCCGAAGCGCTGTTCCAGAGCCTGTTTTTCGACTCCGAGCGCTACGATCTTTCCGCGGTGGGCCGTGTGAAGATGAACATGCGCCTCGACCTCGATTGCCCGGACACCATGCGCGTTCTGCGACGTGAAGACATTCTGGCGGTCATCAAGACGCTTGTCGGCCTGCGCGACGGCAAGGGCGAGATCGACGACATCGACAATCTCGGAAATCGTCGCGTGCGCTCGGTGGGCGAACTGATGGAAAATCAGTATCGCGTCGGCCTGCTGCGCATGGAACGTGCGATCAAGGAACGCATGTCGTCGGTCGACATCGACACGGTGATGCCGCACGACCTTATCAACGCCAAGCCGGCTGCGGCGGCCGTGCGCGAGTTCTTCGGTTCGTCGCAGTTGTCGCAGTTCATGGACCAGACCAATCCGTTGTCGGAGATCACACACAAGCGCCGTCTTTCGGCGCTTGGGCCCGGCGGTCTGACGCGCGAGCGTGCCGGTTTCGAGGTGCGCGACGTGCATCCGACGCATTATGGCCGCATCTGCCCGATCGAAACGCCGGAAGGCCCGAATATCGGCCTGATCAACTCTCTGGCAACCTTTGCCCGCGTCAACAAGTACGGTTTCATCGAGAGCCCGTACCGGCGCGTCAAGGGTGGCAAGATGACCGACGAAGTCGTGTATCTGTCGGCCATGGAAGAGGCGCGTTACCGTGTCGCGCAGGCCAATATTTCGATCAGCAAGAAGGGCGAGATCGAAGGCGAGCTGGTCAACTGCCGTATCGACGGCGATTTTGAAATGGTGCCGCCGGACCAGGTCGATTTCGTCGACGTGTCGCCGAAGCAGATCGTTTCGGTTGCTGCGGCATTGATTCCGTTCCTCGAGAACGACGACGCCAACCGAGCCCTGATGGGCTCGAACATGCAGCGTCAGGCCGTGCCGCTGATCCGTTCCGAAGCGCCGCTGGTCGGCACGGGCATGGAAGAAGTGGTTGCGCGGGATAGCGGTGCCGCGATCGGCGCTCGCCGTACGGGTATCGTCGATCAGGTGGATGCGACACGTATCGTCATTCGCGCGACGGAAGAGGTCGATCCGTCGCAATCCGGCGTCGATATCTACAATCTGCGCAAGTTCCAGCGTTCCAACCAGAACACCTGCATCAACCAGCGTCCGCTGGTGCGTGTGGGCGATCAGGTGAAGAAGGGCGATATCATTGCCGATGGCCCCTCGACCGAGCTGGGCGATCTGGCGCTCGGCCGGAACGTGCTGGTCGCGTTCATGCCGTGGAACGGCTACAACTTCGAAGATTCGATCCTGATCTCCGAGCGCATCGTGCGCGACGACGTGTTCACCTCCATTCACATCGAAGAATTCGAAGTGATGGCCCGCGACACGAAGCTCGGGCCGGAGGAAATCACCCGCGATATTCCGAATGTCGGCGAAGAGGCTCTCAAGAACCTCGATGAAGCCGGTATCGTCTATATCGGCGCCGAGGTGAATCCGGGCGATATCCTGGTCGGCAAGATCACACCGAAGGGCGAAAGCCCGATGACGCCGGAAGAAAAGCTTCTGCGCGCCATTTTCGGCGAGAAGGCATCCGATGTGCGTGACACGTCGCTGCGCCTGCCGCCCGGCGTGCAGGGCACGGTCGTTGAAGTGCGTGTGTTCAATCGCCACGGCATCGACAAGGATGAGCGCGCGATGGCGATCGAGCGCGAGGAAATCGAACGTCTTGCGAAGGACCGCGACGACGAGTTCGGCATTCTCGACCGTAACGTCTATGGGCGCCTGTCGGAGATTCTTCTCGGCAAGCAGGTCGCTTCCGGCCCGAAGGGCATGGAAGTCGACAGCAAGGTGACCCAGAGCAATCTCGACGATCTGAGCCGCGGCCAATGGTGGCAGATTGCGCTGAAGAACGAGAAGGCGCAGGCCGAAGTCGAGGCGTTGAAGCGCCAGTACGACGAAAGCAAGGAGCGCCTCGAGGCGCGCTTTGCCGACAAGGTCGACAAGCTTCAGCGCGGTGACGAACTGCCGCCCGGTGTGATGAAGATGGTCAAGGTCTTCGTCGCCGTGAAACGCAAGCTGCAGACGGGCGACAAGATGGCCGGGCGCCATGGCAACAAGGGCGTCATCAGCCGCATCGTGCCGATGGAAGACATGCCCTATCTGGACGACGGTCAGCCGGTCGATATCGTGCTCAATCCGCTCGGCGTGCCGAGCCGCATGAATGTCGGACAGATTCTCGAAACGCATCTGGGTTGGGCTTGTGCCGGTCTCGGCAAGAAGATCGAGATGGCGCTTGAGAGCTATCGGCGCGAGAGCAAGCCGAAGGAGCTGAAGGATCTCGTCAAGAAGATCTATGGTGACGATCCAACGGTTGCCTCACTCGATGACGAGCAGCTTGTCGAGATGGCCGGCAATCTGACAAATGGCGTGCCGATTGCAACGCCGGTGTTCGATGGTGCGCATGAACCGGACATCGTGGAGATGCTGGACCTTGCCGGCATGGATCATTCCGGCCAGGTCACGCTTCATGACGGTCGGACCGGTGAGCCTTTCGATCGCAGGGTGACTGTCGGCTACATCTACATGCTGAAGCTGCACCATCTGGTGGACGACAAGATCCACGCACGTTCCATTGGCCCGTACTCGCTCGTTACCCAGCAGCCGCTGGGCGGCAAGGCGCAGTTCGGCGGTCAGCGTTTCGGCGAAATGGAAGTGTGGGCACTTGAAGCCTATGGCGCGGCTTACACGCTGCAGGAAATGCTGACGGTCAAGTCCGACGACGTCGCCGGCCGCACCAAGGTTTATGAAGCCATCGTGCGCGGCGACGATACGTTCGAGGCGGGTATTCCGGAGAGCTTCAACGTTCTCGTCAAGGAAATGCGGTCGCTTGGCCTCAATGTCGAATTGTTGACGCCGCCGGCGAACTGACGCGAAACCGGGGCGGCGCGCCCTTTGCTGGCCGCGCCGCCGCCTTCCGCCCTTCGGGGCGACGAAGGCAACACAGAGATTGATATACGGGGTATGCGGACGGATGGCCCCACCGGACGCGAACTTTCTCCCCGTTGACCTGGAGGCCCGAGCTCAGGAGAAGTCCATGAACCAAGAGGTCATGAACCTTTTCAATCCGACGACGCCGGCGCAGACATTCGATCAGATCAAGATTTCGATTGCCAGCCCGGAGCGGATCCATTCCTGGTCCTATGGCGAGATCAAGAAGCCCGAGACGATCAATTACCGGACGTTCAAGCCCGAGCGCGACGGCCTTTTCTGCGCGCGCATCTTCGGTCCGATCAAGGACTACGAATGCCTGTGCGGCAAATACAAGCGGATGAAATACAAGGGTATCATCTGCGAAAAGTGCGGCGTGGAAGTGACGTTGTCGAAAGTGCGTCGCGAGCGCATGGGCCATATCGAGCTCGCTGCACCGGTGGCGCATATCTGGTTCCTGAAGTCGCTGCCGAGCCGCATCGGCATGCTGCTCGACATGACGCTGAAGGATCTCGAGCGCGTTCTCTATTTCGAGAACTACATCGTGCTGGAGCCTGGCCTTACGTCGCTGAAGGAGCGTCAGCTCCTGACGGAAGAGGAACTGCTTGACGCTCAGGACCAGTATGGCGAGGACAGCTTCACCGCGAAGATCGGCGCCGAGGCCATCCGCGAGATTCTGGAAGCTCTCGATCTCGAGAAAACAGCTGCCGAATTGCGCGTCGAGATCGCCGAGTCGACTTCGGAACTGAAACCGAAGAAGCTTGCCAAGCGCCTCAAGCTGATAGAGGCCTTCATCGAGTCCGGCAACAAGCCGGAATGGATGATCATGACCGTTGTGCCGGTGATCCCGCCGGAACTGCGGCCACTCGTGCCGCTCGACGGCGGCCGTTTTGCGACGTCGGATCTCAACGATCTCTACCGCCGCGTCATCAACCGCAACAACCGTCTGAAGCGGCTGATGGAGTTGCGGGCGCCGGACATCATCATCCGTAACGAAAAGCGCATGCTGCAGGAATCTGTCGATGCGCTGTTCGACAATGGACGCCGCGGCCGCGTGATCACGGGCGCCAACAAGCGGCCGTTGAAGTCGCTCGCCGACATGCTGAAAGGCAAGCAGGGCCGTTTCCGGCAGAATCTGCTGGGCAAGCGCGTCGACTATTCGGGCCGGTCGGTCATCGTGGTCGGTCCGGAGTTGAAGCTGCACCAGTGCGGTCTGCCGAAGAAGATGGCGCTCGAACTTTTCAAGCCCTTCATCTATTCGCGTCTTGAAGCGAAGGGCCTCAGTGCCACCGTCAAGCAGGCCAAGAAGCTGGTCGAGAAGGAACGTCCCGAGGTCTGGGAGATTCTCGAGCAGGTGATCCGCGAGCATCCGGTGCTCTTGAATCGCGCGCCGACACTGCATCGCCTCGGCATTCAGGCCTTTGAACCCGTGCTGATCGAAGGCAAGGCGATTCAGCTCCACCCGCTGGTCTGTGCGGCCTTCAATGCCGACTTTGACGGCGACCAGATGGCTGTGCATGTGCCGTTGTCGCTCGAAGCGCAGCTTGAGGCGCGCGTGCTGATGATGTCGACCAACAATATTCTGCATCCGGCCAACGGTTCGCCGATCATCGTGCCGTCGCAGGACATCGTTCTCGGCCTCTACTATGTAACGATCGAGAAGCAGAACGAGCCGGGCGAAGGCATGATCTTCTCCAGTGTTGCTGAGATCGAGCATGCGCTGGCGGCCAGGGCCGTGACGCTGCACGCCAAGGTCAAGGCGCGCTACACGACGAAGGATGCGGAGGGCAATCCGCTGACCCATGTGGTCGATACGACACCGGGCCGGATGCTGGTCGGCGAACTTTTGCCGAAGCATCCGAATGTGCCCTTCGATCTGGTCAATCGCCTGCTGACAAAGCGCGACATCTCCAAGATGATCGACGTGGTCTATCGCCATTGCGGTCAGAAGGAGACGGTCATCTTCTGCGACCAGATCATGGCGCTTGGCTTCCGTCAGGCATTCCGCGCCGGTATTTCGTTCGGCAAGGACGACATGGTCATCCCGGAAGAGAAGGCAAAGCTTGTCGAGGAAACTCGCTCGCTGACGACCGAGTATGAACAGCAGTATATCGATGGCCTGATTACACAGGGCGAGAAGTACAACAAGGTTGTCGACGCCTGGGCGAAGTGCACAGATCGCGTTGCCGACGTGATGATGCAGAAGATTTCGGCCGTGCAGGTCGATGCCGAGACGAAGCGCGAGAAGCCGATCAACTCGATCTACATGATGGCGCATTCGGGCGCGCGCGGTTCGCCCGCACAGATGAAGCAGCTTGCCGGCATGCGCGGCCTGATGGCCAAGCCGTCGGGCGAGATCATCGAGACGCCGATCATCTCGAACTTCAAGGAAGGCCTCACCGTTCTCGAGTACTTCAACTCGACACACGGTGCGCGTAAAGGTCTTGCCGACACTGCGTTGAAGACGGCCAACTCCGGTTACCTGACGCGGCGTCTTGTCGACGTGGCGCAAGATTCGATCATCACCGAGGAAGATTGCGGAACCGCGGGCGGAATCACCGTCCAGGCCGTGATCGAAGCTGGTGATGTCATCGTTTCGCTCGGTACCCGGGTTCTCGGCCGTACAACGGCCGAAGACGTGAAGGATCCGGCGACCGACAAGGTCATCATCAAGAAGAACCACCTGATTGATGAAGCGGATGTGGACATCATCGAAGAGGCAAATATCCAGTCAATCCGTATTCGTTCGGTTCTGACCTGCGAGGCGGCCAATGGTGTCTGCGCGGCTTGCTATGGTCGCGATCTGGCGCGGGGCACGCCGGTCAATATGGGTGAGGCTGTGGGGGTCATCGCAGCCCAGTCGATCGGTGAACCGGGTACGCAGCTTACCATGCGCACCTTCCATATTGGCGGTACTGCGCAGGTGGTGGACAGCTCGTTCATCGAGTCCAACCACCCCGGCACGATCAAGATCATCAACCGGAATGTTGTGAGGGACTCGAACGGCGTTCTCGTCGTCATGGGCCGGAACGTTCAGGTGCAGGTGATCGACGAACATGGCGGCGAGCGTGCATCGCACAAGCTGACATACGGCTCGCGACTGAAGGTTGACGACGGCTCGGTCATCACACGCGGCGAGCGTATCGCCGAGTGGGATCCCTATACGATGCCGATCCTCACCGAGGTCAACGGCACCGTCGAATTCGAGGATCTGGTGGACGGCGTGTCGATCCGCGAAGTGGCGGACGAGGCGACCGGCATTTCGAGCCGTGTCGTTGTCGACTGGCGCGCCAGCCCGCGCGGTAGCGAGTTGCGTCCGGCCGTGATCGTCAAGGACGCCAAAGGCAAGATCCTGAAGCTGGCCAGCGGCAATGACGCCCGGTACCTGCTTTCCGTCGACGCCATTCTGTCGGTCGAGAACGGTGCGGAAGTTCACGCAGGCGACGTTCTTGCGCGTATCCCGACAGAGGGTGCCAAGACCCGCGACATCACGGGCGGTCTGCCGCGCGTGGCGGAGCTCTTCGAGGCGCGACGTCCGAAGGATCACGCGATCATCGCGGAGGTCACCGGCCGGGTCGAATTCGGCCGCGACTACAAGAACAAGCGACGCATCATCGTGCATCCTTCAGATGAGAGCCTTGAGCCCGTTGAGTATCTGATCCCGAAGGGCAAGCACATCTCGGTTCAGGAAGGCGACATCATCGAGAAGGGTGAATTCATTCTCGACGGTCACCCGGCGCCCCATGACATTCTGGCAATCTCCGGTGTCGAGGAGCTGGCGGCCTATCTCGTCAATGAAGTCCAGGACGTCTACCGCCTGCAGGGCGTGGCGATCAACGACAAGCATATCGAAGTGATCGTGCGCAACATGCTGCAGAAAGTGGAGATTACCAATCCGGGCGACTCGATCACGCTGCCCGGCGAGCAGATGGACCGGACCGAGTTTGACGAAATGAACGCGAAGCTCGAGGCTCAGGGCAAGGCGACGGCGTCGGCGAGCCCGGTATTGCTGGGTATCACCAAGGCGAGCCTGCAGACCCGGTCCT
The DNA here is from genome assembly GCF_963975745.1 of uncultured Parvibaculum sp. Taxonomy (NCBI): domain Bacteria; kingdom Pseudomonadati; phylum Pseudomonadota; class Alphaproteobacteria; order Hyphomicrobiales; family Parvibaculaceae; genus Parvibaculum; species uncultured Parvibaculum sp. The sequence continues at coordinate 11,963 of NZ_CAXBIB010000029.1, forward strand.
TCATCTCGGCGGCGTCATTCCAGGAGACCACCCGTGTCCTGACCGAGGCTGCCGTATCCGGCAAGGTCGATCAACTGGTCGGCTTGAAGGAGAACGTCATCGTGGGCCGGCTGATCCCGGCCGGCACGGGCGGGATGTTGCAGCGGCTGCGTGGTGAAGCGCAGAAGCGTGACGAGAAGATTCTCGAGGATCAGGCCGCGGCCACCCCGGTGGTAACGCCTGAAGTCGTCGAAGCAACCGGAGACGCCGTCTGACAGTTGTTGCGCTGAAGTAGAGATGAACAGGCCGTCCGGCAACTGTCCGGGCGGCCTGTTCGCATTTGGAGATCAGCTGACACTGGACGGACCGGTTGCCCGGGCGAGAAATAGAACGAAGGCGATGGTGAACAGGAAGTCGCCGGCAGCCGCGTAAAGCATCGAGGTCGGAACGCCGGTCGCCGCCAGGTGCCAGGTGACGAGCAGACAGACGCCGGCTTTGCCGATCAGCCCCAGCGTGACGATCTGCCGTGCGGCCGGGCTTCCCGATGCGGCCATCGCATAGCCGATACCGAAGACGCAGATCAGGAGTCCCATTATCTGCACCAGAATCACATGCTGTGGGTCGAGGGGCGGCAGGCCGCTATTGGCAGCAGACAGGGTGGGCGCCAGCAGCGGCGGCAGTCCAGCGAGGAAATTATAGGCGGCTGCGACCCAGAAGACGGCTTGCCAGTGTTTGTGGTTCATATGTCGGTCTCCCCTTCAGAAAACGGCTGAATACTGCGCCCGATTCGTCCTATCAGCGAAACACGGAACCTTTCCGACGAGCCCGCAATGGAAAATCATTGCCGTGAACGACCGGTTCGAAGGCGAAGCGTCTCTACGGGCCGGATTTCCTAGCATTTCTTAAGGATTGGGGTTGACGGGGTAGGGACCCCAGAGTAGGTTCCGCCCACTTTCGCTCCAGGTAGTAGAGCTCCCCGGGCGCCGGGCCTGAAAGTCCCTGATGGGATTGGCCTTTCGCCGGATCTAGACACTGGGGTCAGTGAAAAGAATACGAGGAATGGCGCACGATTCCGGGCGCAAGGTCGGAATCCTCTGCATTTGGACGCAAAACCCGATTGAGGGTTTGGTGTCCTTGAGCGCGCGCAGCCAATTCCGGAGAAATCCGGGGCGGCGCGGCGTTTTTTGTTTGGACAGACAGGATCGAGCAGGCGAATGCCCACCGTCAACCAACTCATCCGCAACCCGCGCAAGCCGCTGGTGAAGCGGAACAAAGTTCCGGCCATGCAGGCGTGTCCGCAGAAGCGTGGCGTATGCACGCGCGTCTACACGACAACGCCGAAGAAGCCGAACTCGGCTTTGCGCAAAGTTGCGCGCGTTCGTCTGACGAACGGCTTTGAAGTGACGAGCTATATTCCCGGCGAAGGCCACAATCTGCAGGAGCACTCGGTGGTCCTGATCCGTGGCGGCCGCGTGAAGGATCTTCCCGGCGTTCGTTATCACATTATCCGCGGCGTGCTCGATACGCAGGGCGTGAAAGATCGCCGCCAGCGTCGTTCGAAATACGGCGCGAAGCGTCCGAAGTAAGGATCAGAGAGATGTCCCGACGCCACCGCGCAGAAAAGCGAGACGTTATTCCGGACGCCAAGTATGGCGACGTTGTTCTCGCGAAGTTCATGAACAGTCTGATGTATCACGGCAAGAAGTCGGCCGCAGAAAGCATCATTTATGGCGCGTTCGACCAGATGCAACAGAAGGCCAGCGTTGATCCGCTGCGCACTTTCCACGAAGCGCTTGAGAATGTGATGCCTGCGCTCGAAGTGCGTTCGCGCCGTGTTGGCGGTGCGACCTACCAGGTGCCCGTCGAAGTGCGTCCGGAGCGCCGTCGTGCTCTTGCCATTCGCTGGATCATTGCCGCTGCTCGTGCGCGTAATGAAACCACGATGGTTGCACGCCTTTCCGGCGAGCTGCTCGATGCGGCCAACAATCGCGGGTCGGCCGTCAAGAAGCGTGAAGACACGCATCGTATGGCGGAAGCCAACCGCGCCTTCTCGCACTACCGCTGGTAAAGCGTTCAAGACTCCCAAAGGCAGACCGTCATGGCACGCAAAACAAAGCTCGAAGATTACCGCAATATCGGCATCATGGCTCACATCGATGCCGGTAAGACGACGACGACCGAGCGCATCCTTTATTACACGGGCGTCAGCCACAAGATCGGCGAAGTGCATGACGGCGCCGCCACGATGGACTGGATGGAGCAGGAGCAGGAGCGCGGCATCACGATCACGTCGGCCGCGACGACCTGTTTCTGGAATGACAAGCGTATCAACATCATCGACACGCCGGGCCATGTGGACTTCACGATCGAAGTCGAGCGTTCGCTGCGTGTTCTCGACGGTGCGGTAACGGTGTTCGACTCGGTTGCCGGCGTCGAGCCGCAATCGGAAACCGTGTGGCGCCAGGCCGACAAATATCGCGTGCCCCGCATGTGCTTCGTCAACAAGATGGACCGCATGGGCGCGAACTTCTATCGCTGCGTCGACATGATCGTGACACGCCTCGGCGCAACTCCGCTCGTGCTGCAGCTGCCGATCGGTTCTGAGGCCGAATTCGAAGGCCTGATCGACCTGATCCGAATGAAGGAAATCATCTGGAAGGACGAGTCGCTGGGTGCCGAATTCGAGTATCGCGACATCCGCGCCGATCTGAAAGAGCAGGCTGACGAATATCGCGCGAAGCTCGTTGAGGGTGCCGTCGAGATGGACGATACCGCGATGGAAGCTTACCTCGACGGTACCGAGCCTGACGAGGCGACACTCAAGAGGCTGATCCGCAAGGGCACGATTGCGCGCAGCTTCGTTCCGGTGCTTTGCGGTAGTGCTTTCAAGAACAAGGGCGTGCAGCCCATGCTCGATGCGGTGGTCGACTATCTGCCGTCGCCTGTCGACGTCGACAGCGTCGAAGGCATCGATCCTAACACCGAGGAGCCTGCGACGCGCAAGACGTCGGACGAAGCGCCGCTGTCGGTGTTGGCGTTCAAGATCATGAACGATCCGTTTGTCGGCTCGCTGACCTTCTGCCGTATTTACTCCGGCGTTCTGATGACGGGTACGGGCGTTCTGAACTCGACGAAAGACAATCGTGAGCGCATTGGCCGCATGTTGCTGATGCATGCCAACCATCGCGAAGACATCAAGGAGGCTCATGCCGGCGATATCGTTGCCGTGGCGGGACTGAAGAACACCACCACCGGCGACACGCTCTGCGATCCCAACAAGCCGATCATTCTCGAGCGGATGGAGTTCCCGGAGCCCGTCATCGAGGTTGCGGTCGAGCCGAAGACCAAGGCCGACCAGGAAAAGATGGGCATCGCGCTCAATCGTCTGGCTCAGGAAGATCCGTCATTCCGTGTGTCTGTCGACGAGGAATCCGGCCAGACCGTCATCAAGGGCATGGGCGAGTTGCATCTCGACATCATCGTCGACCGCATGCGCCGCGAGTTCAAGGTCGAGGCCAATGTCGGCGCGCCGCAGGTGGCCTATCGCGAGACGCTGACGAAGCGTGCCGAGATCGACTACACGCACAAGAAGCAGACCGGTGGTTCGGGCCAGTATGCGCGCGTCAAGATCGTGTTTGAGCCGGGCGAGCCGGGAACCGGATTCCAGTTCGAGAGCAAGATCGTCGGCGGTTCGGTTCCGAAGGAATACATTCCGGGCGTGCAGAAGGGTGTCGAGAGCGTGAAGGACTCCGGTCCGCTCGCCGGCTTCCCGATGATCGACTTCAAGGCGACGCTGATGGATGGTGCCTACCATGACGTCGACTCGAGTGTGATGGCGTTCGAAATCGCGGCGCGCGCCGCTTTCCGTGAGGGTGCGCAGCAGGCCGGCGTGAAGCTCCTGGAGCCGATCATGAAGGTCGAAGTTGTGACGCCGGAAGAATATATGGGCGATGTGATCGGCGACCTCAACAGCCGTCGCGGTCAGATCAGCGGCACGGAACAGCGCGGGATTGCGCAAGTCATTCATGCGATGGTGCCGCTTGCCAACATGTTCGGCTACGTCAACACGCTGCGCTCGATGAGCCAGGGCCGAGCCCAGTACACGATGCAGTTCGATCACTATGAGCAGGTGCCGCAAGCGGTGTCCGACGAAGTTCGGGCGAAGCTCGCCTAACCCAACTGAACCAAGACTGTTCCTGAAGGATGGAGCGCCGAGATGGCCAAAGAGAAGTTTGAGCGGAACAAGCCGCACTGCAACATCGGGACGATCG
>NZ_CAXBIB010000030.1:0-15205 GCF_963975745.1 uncultured Parvibaculum sp.
AAAACAGGGAATCATCACTACAATCCAAATGCCACTCTCTTTTGCAGAGGAATCCAAAAAGGCAGCGCAGCTACGTACAGTCACTCGGCATTTCGGGCGTCTACACGCCGCAGATCGTCGTCGATGGCCTTTTCGAGAACGTAGGTAGCGATCGCGCATCGGTCGAGGCCCGGATCGCCGAACGGCGCGCCGCCCCGCTGCCGGTCGCGCTGCACTTCTCCGACGACGGTGACGTGCTGACGCTCCATGTCGGCGCAGGCAAGTCGCCGGAACGCCCGGCCACGCTCTGGCTTGTGCGCTATTCAAGGGAAGAAGTCGTCGAGATTCGGCGCGGCGAAAATCGCGGCAAGACCATGACCTATGCGCATGTCGTTCGCGAGATGGTGCCGATCGGCATGTGGAAGGGAGCCGCTGCTAGCGTGACATTGCCGAAAGCGGATTTGCTGGTACAGGGCCATGAAGGTTGTGCAGCACTGCTTCAGGCGCATGATGGCGGGCCCGTTCTCGGCGCCGCAAGCATCGATCTGACGGCTACCGCAGGCCCCGCGACGCGCTAGAGATCGGCAGGTCCGGATTCGCGCGTCAGAAGATCCATCGTCTGTGTCAACTGGCCGCCGAGATCCTGCGGCAGCTTGTAGACCCACGCACCGAGGCGCTCATTGAATTCGGCGGCACGCGCTGCTGCGGCATCCGCATCGGCGTCCGGCACCGCGAGTGCCGGATCGGCTTCGGCCGCGAACTTGGCCCACAGGGCCCCGCCCTGCCCGCCCATGCTCATGGTCAGGCGCACCCCGTCGAATGTATCGAAATAGACGGTAGGCGCATTTTCGGGAAGATCGAGCGTATCCGCCGGCGCGACATCGTCGAAGCTCTTGCCGGAAATCGCGGTCGCGACACCGTTGACGACCGGCGCACCGCGGGTTATCCGCCCGGCCGGAATATTGACGATGGAAAAATCGCTCTCGTCTCTCGAGGCGCGTTCGATGATGACGGGAGTTTCGGTGCCGCCCCAAAGCGTGACACGCGCCAGCTCATTGCGCGATATGTCGACAAAGGTTGGATCGAGCCACTCGGTCACGGTCTTGAGCAGCGGCAGCCGGCCGCGCGCCAGCCAGGACTGGTCTTCGCCGTCCCGCCGCACATAAATGAGACCCTCGCCCTGCACGTCGACCGCGCGTTCCGGGACCTTGCCGACAAGCAGCCCAGCCATCCGCTCCTCGCCGCGGAAGAGTTCGACCCGAATCGCCGACCCGATATCCTCAGGCTGCATCAGACCCAGATTGCGATGCCACTCGGGATTGGCCGTGCGCGGCTCATAGGCCTCCATGTCACCGAGCCCGAGCAAGGTCTTCTTGATCAACTCCGGATCGACTGGATATCCACCACGCGCTTCGGCACCCCAGACACCGTCAGTATTGCGCAGCATCACAACCCGGCTGACGCCATGCATGCCCTGACTGGCCGTATAGACGATGCGATCGACCTGATCGAGCCGCGTGTCGAGGCCGGCAAAGAGCGGATGCGGGACAAAACTTGTCTCGACGCTGCTCCGGTCGGTCACCACGGCGACTGCCGCGGCGATGACGGCGACAACCGTCGCCGCGGCCAGAAGCACCAGATTGCGCAATGGCCGATTTTCCCAAAGCGAATGAAGCGATGCCGGCATCGGATCAGGCTCCCTTTTCCGCGCGCGCCTTGCGGCGGCGATAGCGCAGGATCGCGGCGCCAAGCGCGATGACGGCGATCAGAAGGGGAACAAGGCCGACATTGATGAAACGAAGCTGGGCGCCCAGCCCGTCGATCTCACGGCGCAGATTGCGCTGGACGTCGCGCAGCTTCTTGCGGCTGTCGAGCAGTTCGGCACGGAAGGCCTGAATCTCGGTTTCGACACGCGCTTCGGCAGCGGCGTCTTCCGGAAGACCTGCGGCGCCCTCTGTCTGCAATTCGATCAGGCGCCGTTCGGTTTCGGAGATGCGGCGCTCAAGCGCCTCCTGTTCCGCGAGGAACCGGCGTTCGGCGGTCCGGCGCAAGTCGTCGACGACGGTGAACGGCCGGTCGATACGCGCACGCGCGCGAAGTGAAATAAGTTCGTTCGATCCCATCAGGTTGTCGATCGCCGAGACGACAAAACTTGCATTGTCGGCGATCGGCTGGGCCACGCGCTCGCCGAGATAGGACTGCGTCTGGACCCAGAAGCGATCGTCGAAGATATCGCTGTCGGCGAAAAGAATGATATTCGCCTCTCCCTCCGACCGGGCCAGATGCGGCCCCGGCTTGGACAGCGACCGGCGCGGACTCGCAGCACCCTCCGGCGCTTCCAGTTCGACATCGGGAGGACCGTCGAAGGCACTGGTGACGGGACCGGACAGGCGCGCTGCAATGACATAGCGCGCGCCCGTGGGCTCGAAACGGCGCAGCAGATCGTCGGGTCGCGGCCCCGATTTCACATAGTCGAGATCATAGAGTTGGGCATCGTCCGACGATCGCACCAGCGGCGTGAAGTGCGTCGTCGCCCCTTCGGACGGCGCCAGCGCACCGACCGTACCGAGATTGAGCCGCATCACGTCTGCGGTCACGATATCCTCAGCATCGACATTGTCGCGCTGCACGGCGAGCCAGATCACATAGTCGCTTTCCTGGCGACGGGCATCGAGCCCGGTCTGCACGCGTTGCGCCAGCCCGCGGTCGCCGACGATCTTGGTCGGGTCGTAGTCGACACCCCAGCTCTTCAGCAGCGGCTCCAGATTGGACGCCTCGCTATAGCCGCGGATCGGTTGACCGTCCGGTCCGGCGGTCAGGCTGACTTCAGAATGCGGATCGATGAAGGCCAGAACGCGGCCGCCACGCATGACGAACTGGTCGACGGCATAGAGCGTCGCCGGATCGAGCTCACGCGGATGCGCGATCATCAGAACCTCGACCTTCTCGGGCACAACCTGGAACTGCTGTTCGAGATATTCGAGCTCGAAACGGTCGCGCAGTTCCTCATAGATCATGAAGGGAAGGGACTCGCCGCGCATGGCGGACATCAGCCCGCCTGTTCCCGTGTCGAGCGGCAGATTGGTGACGATGCCAAGTACAGGGCGCGTGGGCCGGCTCAGATTCTGGATCATCCGCGCAATGTCATATTCCAGATACTGCTCGCGCTCGTCGGTAAAGAATGGAATGGCTTCGAGCCCGTCGACCGCATTTGTGCCGACAAGCCCGAAATAGATGATGTCGCCCCCTGCAGTCGGCGCGCCCTTGAGTCCGAGCGACATGGCAAGGTCTTCCTGCTCGGAGAAAGGCTCGGGCTCTATGACTTCGAGGCGAAGCTGTCCGTTCGAGCGATTGCGAATTTCTTCCAGCAGATCGCGCACATGGGTCGCATAGGTGCGGATGCGCGGATAGTCGTTGGCAAGCCTTTCCGAATAGAAGAACCGCAGCGTGATCGGTTCCTCGATCTGGCCCACGACCTCGCCGGTGCCTTCGGACAATGTGTAGAGACGATTCTCGGTCAGGTCGATCCGTGCCGAGCGGAAGACGATGTTCGAGAACAGATTGACGGCGAGAAAAAGCACCGCCAGCAGCACCAGCATCACGATACGATAGGCCGAGCGGCTGATTTGCTGGTTGAACATACCGGTCACGCCTTCAGCCCGCCTTCTTCATGTCGACCACGATGCCGCAGGCAATCAGCCAGGCGCCGATCAGCGTTGCAAAGTAGACGATGTCGCGCAGATCGATGACGCCGCGTGTAATGGCGTTGAAATGCGTCAGGAACGAGAAGGACGCGATCGTGTTGAGAATCTGCTGTGGTGCCCAGCCGGAGAAGAAGTCGATGACAATCGGAAGGCCCGACACCGTGAACAGGAAACAGACCGCCACCGACACGACGAACGCGATCACCTGATTGCGCGTCACCGCAGAAAGGCAGGAGCCGATCGCAAGATAGCCGCCGGCCATGAGGAAGCTGCCGAGATAGCCGGCAAGGATGACGCCGTTGTCCGGATCGCCGAGATAATTGACGGTCAGCCACATCGGGAATGTGAGCGCGAGCGCCAGTCCTGAAAACGCCCAGGCCGCCAGAAACTTGCCGAGGACAGCTGCCCACAGCGGCACCGGCAGCGACAACAGCAATTCGATCGATCCCGTGCGGCGCTCTTCCGCCCAGAGGCGCATCGAGATGGCCGGGATCAGAAACAGATAGAGCCAGGGATGGAAGTTGAAGAAGATCGTCAGGTCGGCCTGCCCGCTTTCGTAATAGCCACCCAGATAGAAGGTGAAGGCGCCCATCGTGAACAGGAAGATCACGATGAAGATGAAAGCGAGCGGTGTCGCGAAATAGCCACCGAGTTCACGGCGAAAGACGGCCAGAAGTTCGTTCATGCCGCGTCTCTCTTTCCAGCCGGCGAAACGGTGTCGGACCGGGTGAGGCTGCGAAAGACTTCGTCGAGTCGGCCCGGTTCGCCATAGAGGGCGCGAACCGGCCAGTTTTCCTCACGCGCAAGCCGCGCCACCGCATCGACCAGCAAGGTGTCGCTTTCGCGTGCAGCAACCGGAAAGAGCGTGAAAGTGGTCTCGGCCCCGCGCGGCGCGATTTCGATGCTGGCGATGCCGGGCAGCGCCTTGAGTTTCTCGGCCATCTGAACGGTTGCCTGCCCGCTCAGCGTCAGCGAAACGGCGTTGTGATAGCGCGAGCGCGCCATCAGTGCCGCCGGCGTGCCGTCGGCCACCACCCGGCCGTGATCGATGATCAGCGCGCGGGTGCAGATCGCATCGACCTCTTCGAGGATATGCGTCGAAATGATAATGGCTTTTTCGGCCGACATGCGGCCGATCAGCTTGCGGACTTCGAATTTCTGATTGGGATCAAGGCCATCGGTCGGTTCGTCCATGATCAGAACCGGCGGATTGTGCAGGATCGATTGCGCAAGACCGACACGGCGGCGGAACCCCTTGGACAGCGTGTCGATCGGCTGATCGAGCACGGCGCCGAGTTCGGTCGCCTCGACGGCGCGGTCGATGGCCGTCAGTGCTTCCGCCCCGGAAAGACGCCGCACACGTGCAATAAACCGCAGAAAACCGCGGGGCGTCATATCGCCATAGGCCGGCGCGCCTTCCGGCAGATAGCCGATGGTGCGCTGCGCGGCCAGCGTGTCCTTGACGATGTCGTGACCGCAGATGCGCGCACTGCCGGCGCTCGGCGCCAGAAAGCCGGTGATCATTTTCATGGTGGTGGATTTGCCGGCGCCGTTGGGCCCGAGAAAGCCCAGAACTTCGCCGCGCGCGACCGAGAAGCCGATATTGTCGACCGCTGTGAAGGGGCCGAAATGCTTGGTCAGGCCGTCGATGACGATCATGGCCTCGCCGGCTGCTGCGGAAGGAGCTTTCGTCGCCATTTCCATTTCCGACCGGCCGATGATGCCTCTCCCCGGAACCCTTGCCCTGGCCGGACGCGCCGGCGGCAACTTCGTTTCCACTGCGCCGCAGCTTTCGCGCGGCCTGCCTCCCAAGCAGGCAGACTGTGTAGGACAGGCTGCCAAGTCCTTCAAGTGAAAGATGTTTCATCTTCCGCGCCAGCGCGTCGCCCACGCAAAAGCTTGCCGTCCGGGAGAGGGAACCCGGACGGCTGGAGCTTTCACTCTTGGGACGTGCTGCTGCCTCGAATGTCCCCCAGGGGGGCGGGGGAAGGGTTGGCCCGGCTCCCCCAATCTATCCCGGTGGGGCTGGGGGGCTGATGAAACCGGAACGTCGAAAGGAACCGGGCCGATGAGGCAACGCTGCCAATCTGGCCGCCCAGTGTGGCCCCGCAAGGGCCGAAAAAAGGCAATATTGTGGTTTCCGAAAAAATCGCAGGGGTGGAAAAAATCGAGGCAATCCGCCGAAAATACAACAAGCGGATGACGCCGATGCCTGCCCTGTGCCATGCTTGAAGAACAAGGGGATCCGCCCGCATGGAGGACCGGCCAGCCGCATGACCGACAGTGTCGACTACCTGCCCTCGCGACGCGAGGCGGAGGTCTTTTTCGACCGCAGCGAGCTCGACGCGATCCTTTCCGTCTATGGACGGAAGGTCGCCGAAGGCGAATGGCGCGACTATGCGATGGGGGGTTTCCGCGATGTGGCGATCTTCTCGGTCTTCCGCCGCGCCAGCGAGATGCCGCTCTACCGCATCGAAAAACGCCCGAAACTGGCCAGAAAACAGGGCGCCTATGCAGTGGTGGCGGCGACCGGCCTGATCGTCAAGCGCGGCCATGACCTGAGACAGGTGCTGAAGGTTTTCGAGAAGCGCGCGCTGCGCCTGGTCGACGCCTGAGACGGCAGGGAGACCCGGAACAAAGGCCCCGGCATCGCTGCCGGGGCCTTGTTTTTACGGGCTCTTTCGGCGCGTCAGCTGCGCTGGCTGCCGAGGAACTGCAGCAGGAACATGAACATGTTGATGAAGTCGAGATAGAGCGAGAGCGCGCCCATCACGGCCTTCTTGCCCGAGGCGGCAACGCTGTCGCCTTCGTAATACATGCCCTTGATGCGCTGCGTGTCATAGGCGGTGAGGCCGGCAAAGACCAGAACGCCGATCACCGAAACCGCGAATTGCAGCGCCGAGCTCTGCAGGAACAGGTTGACGACCATCGCGATGATGACGCCGATCAGGCCCATGAACAGGAACGAGCCCATCCCGGTCAGATCGCGTTTTGTCGTGTAGCCGTAAAGGCTTAGCGAGCCGAACGCGGCCGCCGTCACGAAGAAGGTCGTGGTGATGCTCTCGCCCGTATAGACGAGGAAGATCGACGACAGCGACAGGCCCATCACGCCGGCAAAGAGCCAGAACGTGGTCTGAACCGCAAACAGGCTCATGGCCTGGACGCGAAAGCTCAGAAAGAAGATGAAGGCCAGCGGCGCCAGCATGACGACCCATTTCAGCGGGCTCGCATAGATCGCCTGACCGAATTCGCTGAAGGCGAGACCGGCCGGCGTTTCAACGACAGCCGCGTTATAGGCGAACAGCGCGACCAGTCCGGTCAGCGCGAGCGCCATCGCCATGTAGTTGTAAACACTGAGCATATAGCTCCGAAGGCCCTCGTCGATCGCCATGTCGGCGCGCCGCCCGAGCTCGACCTGATGGAGCCGTTCCTGATCGTAATTGGCCATGTATCTGCACCCTCCTGCGTGTGCCTGCGCTCAATATCGGCTGCGCTCTGCCGGAATTCAAGCGAAACCGGGGGATTATCGTGAAGATTGGGTAACGCTTTCCGGGGCTTAGCCGGCATTCGACAGACAGCACCGGCGACAGCGGACCCCCCCTCTGTCACGGAACTGTCAAAAAACTGTCATATATGGCGCGGCGGCCGACTTGTCCCCGGGTCTGTCGCGCCACTTGTCCCCGGGTTTATCCCTCAACTTGTCGGCGGGGGAGCAGCGTGACGCTGCAAAAAAGTTATCCCCGCCGAAGTTATCCTCGGGGCAGGAAGCGCCGCGGGGGCCCTCAATCGGCCCTGAGCACCGGCGCCGCCGGCGCGGCCAGCGCCCGCCAGGTGCCGGCAAGACCGAGCGCGACGGTGACCAGCGCCGCACCGATCACGGTGAGCGCCAGCGTGCCGGGCAGGAAGCGCCAGGGCATCTCCATCAGCAGCGTGATGACGGCGAACCCCGCCAGCGAACCGGCCAGCGCCGCGACCAGCGCGGTCGCGAGACCGAGCAGCGCATATTCGCGGACATAGATGCCGAGAATGCGCACCGTCGTCGCGCCGAGAACCTTCAGCACCACCGCATCGCGCACCCGCGCCGAGAAGCCGGCCGCCATCGCGCCCGCCAGCACCAGCACGCCGGCCGCCAGCGTGACCGCGCCGGTCGCGCGCACCGCCATGGCGAAATTCTCGAGCAGCCCGTTGACCGCCTCGAGCGCCTCCTTGACGCGCACCGAGGTGATGTTGGGAAAGCGCGTCGTCACATCGCGTTCGAGCGCCTCCTCGGCCGCATCGCCGCCCTCCATGGCGACGGTCGCCAGCACCGTATGCGGCGCGGCCGACAAGGCGCCGGGCGAGAACACCAGCACGAAATTGATCCCGAGCGAGGACCAGTCGATGGCGCGCGTATTGGCGATCGTCGCCGACATTTCGCGGCCCAGCACATTGACGGTGATGGTGTCGCCGATCTCGACGCCGAAGCCCAGCGCGAGATCCTCGCCGAAGGAAACGAGCGGCGGTCCGGCATAGTCTTCCGGCCACCACTCGCCGCGCACCAGCGTCGAACCGGCGGGAAGCGCGGCCGAATAGGTGATGCCGCGGTCGCCCCGCAGCGCCCATTGCACGTCGGAGGACACGGTCAACTGGTCCGACGGCACACCATTGACCGCGGCGATCCGTCCCCGGAGCATCGGCACGCGGTTGAAGGAGGTGACGCCGGCGCTGGCGGAGACGATTTCCTCCAGCGCGTCGATCTGGTCGGGCTGCACATCGACGAAGAAGAAGGCCGGCGCCCGGTCGAGCAGCTCGCTGGCGATCTGCCCGGTCAGATTGCCGTTGATCAGCGACACCGTGACCAGCAGCGTCAGGCCGAGACCGAGCGACAGCACGATCGCGGTTGTCGGCGCGCCGGGCCGGTGGATATTGGCCAGCGCCAGACGCAGGCCCGGCGAACGGACGCGGGGCGCACGCGCCGCCAGCGCCATGATGCCGCGCGCGGCGCCGAAGAGAACGACAAAGACGCCGGCGGCGCCGGCCACGAAATAGAGCGCGAAGACCGGCTCCTCGGCCAGACCGACCGCCATGCCGGCCAGCGCCAGCAAGGCAGCCGCCGTCGCCGCGACATAGGCCGGCCGCGGGAAACGCCGCGTCGGCGCGACGAGATCGCGGAAGAGGCTGGTTGCCGGCACCTCGCGCGCACGCGCCAGCGGCCAGATCGCGAAGGCCAGCGCCGTCAGCACGCCATAGGCGGCCGCCAGCACCAGCGGCGCGCCGTAGAGACCGAGATCGGCCGGAATGGGGATCGCACCTCCCGCCACCGCATCGACGATGAAGGGCGCGGCGCCACCGATGACGAGGCCGAGCACAATGCCGACCGCGGCCAGCGCCATCACCTGCATCAGATAGAGCCGGAAGATCAGGGCGCCCGGCGCGCCGAGACATTTGAAGGTGGCGATGACCGTGCGCTTGCCGTCGAGATAGGACTTGACCGCATTGGCGACGCCGACGCCGCCGACGACCAGCGCGGTGAGGCCGACCAGCGAGAGGAACAGCGCCACGCGCTCGACGAAGCGCCTGACGCCGGGCGCGCTGTCGCTGCGATCCTGCACCCGCCAGCCGGCATCGGGGAAGCGCTGGTTGAGACCGGCGACCCAGCCGGCAATATCGGCCGGCGAACGCTGCGCTGCGGGCAGCCGGACGCGGTAGTGATAGCTGACGAGACTGCCGGGCTGCACCAGCGCGGTGGCCTCGAGCGCCTCCATCGCGATCATGGCGCGCGGACCGAGCGCGAAGCCGTCGGAGACGCGGTCGGGCTCGCGCTCGATCACGGCGCGCAATTCGAGTTCGGCCTCGCCGATGCGGACGAGATCGCCGACCGCGACGCCGAGCCGCGTCATCAGATTGGGCTCGACGACAAGCCCCCAGCGACCGTCGCGAAGGGCCAGCGCCTCGGCAAGCGCGATATCGGGCTGAAGCGCCATGGCGCCGTAGAGCGGATAGAGATTGTCGACAGCCTTCAGCTCGACCAGCGTCTGCGCCCGCACGGCACCGTCATGCGCACCGGCACCGCGCGCCATGGCACGCATGTCGGCCATTGCCGAGACCGCATTGCCGGCCGAAATGAAGGCAAGTTCCTCGGCCGTGGCAGCGCGATGGATCAGGCGGATGGCGACGTCGCCGCCGAGAATTTCCTGGCCGCCCTCGGCCAGCCCGCGCGTCAGCGCGGTCGAGACCGAACCGACGCCGGCAATCGCCGCAACGCCCAGCGCCAGACAGGCGATGAAGACGCGAAAACCCTTGAGGCCGCCGCGCAACTCGCGCCGTGCGAGACGGGCGGCGAGAACGAAGGAGGTGGAGCCGTTGTTCATGCGCGGGCTTCCTCTCCCGCAGGCAGAAGTGCCGCGTGCCGGCGCCCTTCACCTCCCCCTTGCGGGGAGGTCGAAACGCGGCACGCGTTTCGGGTGGGGGTGCCCGTGCAAACGGGAACGGAAGAACCATGCCGTGGGGTCGCGCCCCCCACCCGCGAAATCCGCGTCCCGCGAATTTCCCGACCTCCCCGCAAGGGGGAGGTGAACAGGTGGGCGACTGCAAATTTTCTCACGCCACCACCCCCGCCTCGATGCTCTCGACCAGCCCGTCGCGCAGCCGGATGACGCGGTCGCAGCGCGCGGCCAGCGCCTCGTCATGGGTGATCAGCACCAGCGTCGTGCCCTTGCGCGCATGGAGATCGAACATCAGCGCGATGATTTCGGCGCCGGTCGCCTGGTCGAGATTGCCGGTCGGTTCGTCGGCGAGCAGGATTTCGGGATCGCCGGCGACCGCGCGGGCCAGCGCCACACGCTGCTGCTCGCCGCCCGAGAGCTGACCCGGATAATGGGTCAGCCGGTGGCCGAGCCCGACAAGACGCAGCTCTTCCTCGGCGCGTTCGAAGGCATCGGCGCGGCCGGCAAATTCGAGCGGGATCGCGACATTCTCGAGCGCGGTCATGGTCGGGATCAGATGGAAGGACTGGAAGACGATGCCGACCCGGTCGCGGCGGAAGCGCGCGAGGCCGTCCTCGCCAAGCGCGGTGAGATCCTCGCCTGCCGCGCGGATGCGGCCCGAGCTTGGCCGCTCGAGACCGGCCAGCACCATCAGAAGCGTCGACTTACCCGACCCCGAGGGGCCAACCAGACCCGCCGCCTCGCCGCGCGCAATGGCGAGATCGATGCCGCGCAGGATGTTGACCGGGCCGGCGGCGCTGGGCAGGGTCAGGCGGACGGCGTCGAGTTCGATGATGTTGCTGTTGGGCAAGGGCGACGGGCTCTCTATATGGTGAGGCGGGGGCAGCGGACGGCCAGCATAGGCCGGAACGGCGACGGGAAAGAAAGACACTCGATGCGATATGGCTTTTCGATGCGTTATTGCAAGCTTTTACCGGCTCTGCTGGTGGCCGCCGCGCTTTCGCTGGCGCCGGCAGGCGCCAGCGAGCGCGCGCTGACCATTGTGGCGCTGGGCGACAGCCTGACGGCCGGCTACATGCTGGGCCCCGACGAGGATTTCGCGACCCAGCTCGAACGGGCGCTGCAGGCGGCCGGTCACGAGAATGTGAAGATCGCCAATGCCGGCGTCTCGGGCGACACGACATCGGGCGGCCTGGCACGGCTCGACTGGGCGGTCGGACCCGAAGCCGATGCGGTGATCGTCGAACTGGGCGCCAATGACGCACTGCGGGCGATCGATCCCGGCGTCACGCGGGAAAATCTCGAAACCATCGTGACGCGGCTGAAGGCGCGCGGCTTGCCGGTGCTGCTGGCCGGCATGCTGGCGCCACCCAATCTCGGCGCCGAATACGGCGACGCCTTCAACACGATCTATGCCGATCTGGCGGCGGCGCACGATCTGATCCTCTATCCCTTCTTCCTCGACGGCGTCGCCGCCGAGCGCCATCTCAATCTCGGCGACGGCATTCATCCGACCGCGGAAGGCGTCGGCGTCATCGTCGAGCGGATCTTGCCGGAGGTCGAGGCGCTGATTGCGCAGGCGAGGAAGGATGAGGCGGTGAACTGAGGGGGGTGGCAGAGCTCTAAATAATGGCATAGAGCGCCACTGCGCCCCACGCCACAACAAGGCCCAATGGCGCTACGATCTGCACCATGCTTCGGAATAGAAATGTCACGATTAACCCTACGAAAAATCCAGTAACCACGACGACAACAACACTCCACCAAGGCAGAAAAACGAGTGCTGCAAGCGGGGAACCAACTACGCCGGAGAAGAATCCAAGGATCATGACCAGTGATGCACCGTCGCGGTAATACGCTCCGACTGGCCAGCCTCTCGCATCCGCAAAGCTCGCATATGAGACGATCACAATACCAAACCCGAATGTCAGCGTAAGAACTGCGATCTGAAAGAGAAACTTTGAGTCTCTGGAGCGCTCAACTGGAATACGAATTTCCTGCTTGTGTGCATTCCACCAGTCGCCAAATCTGTCGAGAAGCTGATGCCCTGCAATTTCGGCAGCGACATCCCCTTCATCGAGATTGGCCAACCGGTACCGCAACCCGGGTATCATTTCCTCCTCCCAATGTTGTCTCAGTTCCGGGTGCGCCTTATCGAGAGCGCCATTCTCCGCCAAAAGCGCATAGTCGTAGGCGTTTTTCATATGCGCGCGCATAGCATCAAGGTCGGAGGCAGAAATCTCCGAAAAAGGCGCACCAGCATTGCTAATTCGGGTTGCAGACTGAGCTTCCTCAACCGCTAAGATAATGTACTGAGCATTCTTCCTCTCCGCGTCGCTCCAGCTTTCGTCCACACAACCCTGAACGGCCGTCGCAATCAAAATGGCTACCAACGCGGCGGCAGTGTGCATAGACATAGATGTTCGTTTCGTTTCGAGCAGCATAGCTTCATGTCCTGAAGACAACCGGTGACGGATCAACATTATCATTGTCCGGAGGAAAACAGAAAGCTGAAAGCTGCCAAGATACGACATGCCGGTTTCTAGTGATTTAGCGATCCCATCTTCACCATCTTACGGTCCGTATCTGCCAAGCCTGAACTCGACCTTTGTCCCACCCAAAGGTGTCATCCCGGCACTCGTTGCCGGGACCCATTCGCCTATCGGTTCAGTTTGTCAGTCAGATCGTCCCATTCGGGATTGTCGCGCTCGATCTGACGGACTTTCCAGACGCGCGGCCATTCTTTCATCGTTCTCTCGCGTTGGATCGCAACCCGGATGTCGTCAAGGGCTTCCACATAAACCAGACGATGAACGCCGTACTTCTTCGCGAACTTCAAGCCGAGGCCCTCGCGGTGTTCGAAGATGCGGCGTGCGATGTCGTTTGTGACACCGATGTAAAGCGTCCCGTGCTTGCGGCTGGCGAGGATGTAAACGAAATAGCTCATCTATCCGCCGTGAGGTGGATTGGGTCCCGGCAACAAGTGCCGGGATGACATCTCTGGGTGGGGTGACGACGTTGTGTAGAGACAACGGAGATCACCCCGCGTGACTCGCGCGGTCCGGCCCCTGTATAAATCATCAACTCAAAAACCAACGGGGGGACGGCAATGGAATATCGCCAGCTTGGGCGCACGGATCTGAAGGTCAGCGCGATCTGTCTCGGCACCATGACCTGGGGCCAGCAGAACACCGAAGCCGAAGGCCACGCGCAGATGGACTATGCCATCGCGCAGGGCATCAATTTCTTCGACACCTCGGAAATGTATGCCGTGCCGCCGAAGCCGGAGACGCAAGGCGCGACCGAGAAGATCATCGGTACATGGTTCAAGGCGCGCGGGAACCGCGACAAGGTGATCCTGGCGACCAAGGTTGCCGGGCGCAGCCCGATGACATGGCTGCGCGACAATGGCGCGGGCACCGAGCAGAGCAAGGCGCAGATCCGCGAGGCGATCGACAAGAGCCTGAAACGTCTGCAGACGGATTATATCGATCTCTACCAGCTGCACTGGCCCGACCGTCCGATCAATCTTTTCGGCGGCCTCGGCTACAAGCATATCGACGGGAAATCGAACCCGATCGAGGAAATTCTCGAAGCGCTGGACGAAGCGGTCAAAGCCGGCAAGCTGCGCCATATCGGGCTCTCCAACGAGACACCCTGGGGCACGATGAAATTCCTGCATCACGCCGAGACCAAAGGCCTGCCGCGGGTACAGTCGATCCAGAACGCCTACAATCTGCTGAACCGGACCTTCGAGCTGGGCGGCTCGGAGATCGCCCATCGCGATCAGGTCGGCCTGCTTGCCTATTCGCCGCTGGCGCAGGGTTATCTGACCGGCAAGTACCAGAACGGCGCCCTGCCCGAGGGTTCGCGCAAGGCGCTGTTCAACCGCTTGCAGCGCTACGAGAGCCCGCAGACCGACCGCGCCATCGAGGCCTATCTGGCGGTGGCGAGAAAGCACGGGCTCGATGCCTCGCAGATGGCCAACCAGTTCGCGACGACGCGGCCCTTCGTGACCTCGAACATCATCGGCGCGACGACGATGGAGCAGCTGAAGCTGGCGGTGACGAGCACCGAGGTGAAATGGACCGAGGAACTCGAAAAGGATATCGAGGCGGTGCATCTCGACCAGCCCAACCCGGCGCCTTGAGCCGGCGGCCCATTTTTCATTCTCTCTTCCACGTCATGGCCCGCTTTATGCGGGCCATCCACGTCTTTGCGCCACGGAAAGATAGAAAAGAAAGACGTGGATGACCCGGACAAGCCGGGTCATGACGACTAAATTTGGATTGAGAGTTGAATCGGACAGCAGAGAGCTTGTCCGGGTCATGACGGTTAAGTGGGAATGCGAGGCAAAATGATCCGCCTTTTCACCGCGCTTGAAATTCCCGACGAGGTGGCCGAGAAAATTCGCCGCCTGCAGCAGGGGCTCGAAGGTGCGCGCTGGATCGAGCGCGGCGATCTGCACATCACGCTGCGCTTCATCGGCGACGTGCCCGAAAACATCGCGGCCGATATCGACGCGGCGCTGGCGCTCATTCCCTTCACACCCTTCGAGGTCGAACTCGAAGGCGTCGGCGAGTTCGGCGCCGCGCGGCCGAACGCCTTATGGGCGGGCGTGAAAATGTCGGAGCCCTTGCGCATCCTGCAGGGCCGCCATGAAAGCGCGATGCGCCGCGCCGGGCTGAAACCCGAGACGCGGAAGTTCCATCCCCATGTGACGGTGGCGCGGCTTGCCGGCGTCGCCGCGACGGATGTCGGCCGCTATATCGAGGCCAACAATCTCTTCGCCGCACCGCGCTTCACGGTCGAGAGCTTTACGCTGTTTTCAGCAAAGGGTGGCAGCGGCGGCGCGCCCTATGTCGCCGAGCGGCGCTATCCGGAGAATGCGTGGGAGGATGACGAGGGGTGAGGTTCCGCGCTCGCTCCAAATTCAGGTGTCATCCCGGCGAAAGCCGGGAACCATTGGTTCCCTCGGCAAGGGCGAGCGCATGTGGCGTCGGCGCCGACACACACCATTAAAAGCTGCGGCAAGAGGCGCCGCGAGTGGGCCCCCTGAGTTCACAAACGAAGTGCAACACCAGCTTGGGCTTAAGG
>NZ_CAXBIB010000031.1:0-14485 GCF_963975745.1 uncultured Parvibaculum sp.
CCTTCAAGTGACGGACTCTACTCAAATCTGGAGGAAGTTCAGGGGCTCAGGTCAAGTCGTCCAAAGTAGGTCGACTTAGTCGGGCGCTAAGCCAGACTGCCTGTTATTGGAGACGTTTATCGGCAGGAAGAGGTCGGAGAGATCATCTCTCGGCTATTGCCTCGCCTCCGGACGATGATCTCTCCGACCTCTTCCTGCCTTTTAAAGGTAAAGAGCCAAATTTGCCCCCACCCCCCGAATTCACTCAGCTTTATAGCGATCTGAACAGGGACCAGCTTCGCGTTCGTCGACCTAACCGCTTCGTCTTTTTCTGTGGCGGGGCGATAGCGGATGGTGTGGGGGCTGCCGCAAGCCTTAGGCACTATCTGCTCGAAGATAGAAAAATCGAGAAGCGAATAGACGCCGAGATCGTACTGGCGGAACAAGCAAACCAACTCTATCGCGATACTTCGTATAACGACCTTATAACTTTCGAGGAAGACATTGCCCGCATATCGGCAATGGTTCTTCTAATTGCTGAGAGCGCGGGATCACTAGCCGAACTCGGAGCGTTTGCGACAAATGATACAATTCGGCAGTCGCTGACGATATTGCTTCGTTCTGACCACGAAGAGGAAGAGTCATTTATTCGGTACGGGCCAGTTAAAAAGGTTCAGAATGAAGACGGTGACCGGGTGGGAGTCTTTCCCTGGCGTGTGAATGGAAAAGGACGAGTAGTAAAGGCTTCTGCACGTCAGCACGTAAAAAGCATAGTAGATTTTATAAACGTTCGCCTTAAGAAAGTTCCGCAGGAGGAACTGTTCCGCGCAAATCCGACGCTGCAGAAGTTCATCTCGATATATTGGATTCTCTATCTATCTCAGGCGATGTCGATCTCTGAGCTAAACGCATACCTTGTTGCGTGTGGATTTGCGGATGATACGGCGGACGTCAAGAATAAACTATTCTGTATGAAGATGGTTGGTTGGGTAGATCGCTATACTTATGCCAATAAAACATTCTGGTTTGTCAATTTTTCTCAGGATCCTTTTAGTAGATACGCATTTGTTGAAGGTGTAGTGGAAAGAGACACCGCTCGCCGGAAGGCGAGCGTTGTCTTTGCTGTACAAAAAGACTTAAAGATACCGCGGCACGTCCGCGACCATGTCGTAACTCAACAGCAGAGTGCCATGTCATGAAGCTGTTAAAGGAAATGATGGTCACAACCGGTCTGGGGCTCTCGGACATTAATCGCATCGTGGAGAGCGCTCCGAGACGTTACAAAGAATATTATATTCCCAAACGTTCTGGTGGCATGAGGCTGATCGCTCAGCCGTCTCGCGAGCTCAAGGTGCTGCAGCGATTTGTATTGTCTTACGCACTAAATGATTTGCCTGTTCACGCGAGCGCCATGGCCTACGCCGCTGACAGAAACATTTTTGACAATGCAAAGAGCCATCGTAGTAGCGATGCGATCTTGAAGCTCGATTTTGAAAATTTCTTTCCTAGTATAAAAGTTAGGGATTGGCATCAATTCTTAAAGGAAAAGCAGTCGGGAAAATGGACCGATGGTGAAGTCGATATTCTTTCGCGGGTATTGTTCTGGGGGCGGGGCGTGAATGAGCCTAAGTGTCTCTCAATTGGTGCGCCGACATCCCCGATGCTCTCAAATATTTTGCTTTACGAATTGGACACGAAAATTGCGCAATTGGTGTCCAGTAAGAGTGTTGTTTATACTCGGTATGCTGATGATATAACCATCTCAGGACAGTCAATGAACGCTGTGCTCGATATTGAAAGATCTATCTATGCAGAGGTGGCGGCGCTCAAGAGTCCTAGGCTAAAATTCAATTCCAAAAAGAGAGGTGTTTATACTAGGGCCCAAAGAAGGATGGTCACCGGTTTGATTTTGACACCGGAATCTAAGATATCCATTGGTAGGGAGCGAAAGCGTGCAATCTCATCTTTGCTTCACAAGTTTTCTCTTGATCAGCTCACCATGAAAGATGTCGGCTATTTAAAGGGTATGCTTGCCTTCGCAATTGCCAATGAGCCTGATTTTGTAGGTCGGTTACGAAGCAAGTATGGAGACGAGCTGATAGATACAGTCCTCAAAATTCATCTCCCAAAGCGCGAGCTGCGCTTCCCTATGGGGTGACAGAGACTACAAAAGGATATCCGCGTTTAACTTGCCATCCGGTTGCGCTAGAATGCTGCCAACAGAAAAAAAGGCATTCGGAGGGAACAATGGCGGAAGTGGATCTGGTCATCCGCGGCGGCACGGTCGTCGACGGCTCTGGCAGCAGCCCGTGCGTCGCCGACATCGCGGTCGACAAGGGCGTCATCGTCGAGATCGGCAAGGTGGCCGCGAAAGGCCGCGAGGAAATCGACGCGAAGGGCCTGCTGGTCACGCCGGGCTGGGTCGACATCCACACCCATTACGACGGCCAGGTGACCTGGGACAGCCGCATGACGCCGTCCTCGATCCATGGCGCGACGACGGTGGTGATGGGCAATTGCGGCGTCGGCTTCGCCCCCGTGAAGAAGACCGATCACGACCGCCTGATCCGCCTGATGGAAGGCGTCGAGGACATTCCGGGCGCCGCCCTCCATGAAGGTCTTTCCTGGGAATGGGAAAGCTTTGCCGACTACATGGCGGCCGTCGAACGCCGCCCGCACGACGTCGATGTCGCGGTGCAGGTGCCGCATGGCGCGGTCCGCGTCTATGTGATGGGCGAACGCGGCGCGAAGCGCGAAGCGGCGACCGATGCCGAGATCGCCGAGATGCGCGAAATCGTCCGCGACGCGATCAGGGCCGGCGCCATCGGCTTCTCGACCTCGCGCACCGTCGCCCACCGCACCAGCGACGGCGACCTGACGCCGACCATCGGCGCGGCCGATGCCGAAATGATCGCGATTGCCGAAGGCTTGAAGGAAGCTGGCGCCGGCGTCCTGCAATGGGTTTCGGACTTCCGCGACATCGATCACGAATTCGCCCTGGTCGAGAAACTGGTCGAGGTTTCGGGCCGTCCCTTGAGCTTCTCGCTGGTTCAGGCCGACGTGATGCCCGACCAGTGGCGCGAGCTGCTGTCGCGCCTCGATGCGGCCGCCGCCCGCGGCCTGCCGATCCGGGCCCAGGTGCAGGGCCGCCCGGTCGGCCTGATGCTGGGCCTGCAGGGCTCGGTCCATCCCTTCCTGACCCGGCCGAGCTACCGCGCCATTGCCGGCAAGCCGCTCGAAGAGCGCGTCGCCATCATGCGCGACCCGGCCTTCCGCGAAAAACTCCTGGCCGAGGATCTCGAACCCGGCCATCCCTTCCTCAATTCGCTGGCCGGCGCCTGGCACAAGATGTTCGAGCTGGGCGATCCGCCGAACTACGAGCCGGCACCCGAAGACAGCATCGGCGCGCGCGCGAAGCGCGACGGCGTCAACCCCGATGCCATCGTCTACGACATCCTGACGGCCAATGGCGGGCGCAACTTCCTCTTCTTCCCGCTGCACAACTACTACGACTTCAACCTCGACAATGCGCTGACCATGATGCGCAACCCGAACACGCTGTTCGGCCTGTCCGATGGCGGCGCCCATGTCGGCGTCATCTGCGATGTCAGCGTCCCGACCTACATGTTGACCCATTGGTGCCGCGACCGCTCGCGCGGCGAACGGCTCGATCTGCCTTTCGTGATCCGCAGCCAGACCCGCGCCACGGCCGAAGCCATCGGCCTGCTCGATCGCGGCCTGCTCGCGCCGGGCATGAAGGCCGACATCAATGTGATCGACTTCGACCATCTGCGCCTGAAGCCGCCCCACATGGTCTACGACCTGCCCTCGGGCGCGCGCCGGTTGATGCAGGAGGCCGAAGGCTATGTCGCCACCATCGTCAGCGGCGAGGTGATCTATCGCGACGGCAAGCCGACAGGCGCGCTGCCGGGCAAGTTGGTGCGCGGCCATCGTCCGGCGCCGGCGCCCCTGCGCGCAGCCGCCGAATAGGGGAGGGGAGAATGACCGTTCATGTACTGGAGCCCGCCTGCGACTGGCGCGCGGCCGATGTCGCCGACGAAACGCGCTGGACGCTGCAACTGTCGCCGGCCGATATCGCGGAACTCGAAGCCGCGCTGGCCTGCGCGAAAGCCCGCGCATCCGACCTGCTCGATGTGACGAAGGACGATTTCCCGCTGCCCGCGCTCGCGCCGCGTCTGGCCGAAATCGAGGCGCAGCTGATCGACGGTTGCGGTTTTGCCCGCATCCGCGGCCTGCCGGTCGAACGTTATTCCGACGACGATGCCGCGCTGATCTATTGGGGCATCGGCATGCATCTGGGCCGACCCTGGCCGCAGAACAGGCATGGCCATCTGCTGGGCGACGTGACCGATCACGGCAAGTCGGGCGCCGATCCGACCTCGCGCGGCTACGAGCTGGGCGGCGTCGCGCTGCCCTATCACTCCGACGGCTCGGACCTTGTCGGCCTGATGTGCCTCCGAAAGGCCATGTCGGGCGGCATCTCGACGGTGGCCAATGCGCTGGCGATCCACAACGAGCTGGTCCGCACCCGGCCCGATCTCGCCGAGCTGCTCTACGAGCCGCAGCCCTATGACTATCGCGGCGAGGAACCGAAGGGCGGCCAGCCCTTCTACACCATGCCGGTCTTCACCGAACATGCCGGCCGCCTCTTCGTGCGCTACATCCGCCCCTATATCGAGGCCAGCCAGCGCCATCCCGACGCGCCGCGCCTGCACCCCAGGGCCCGCGAGGCCTTCGACCTGATCGACGCGATGTGCGCCGACCCGGCCTTCAATGTCTATATGGATCTCGAACCGGGCGACATGCAGTTCGTCAACAACTACCACGTCCTGCATGCGCGCACGGCCTATGAGGACTGGCCCGAGCGCAGCCGCAAGCGCCATCTGAAAAGACTCTGGCTCGAAACCGCACGCCTGACCGACCGGCCGGAAAGGTTCCGCAACTTCTCCAGTCACTGGGGCGAGAAGCGGACGAAAAGCGAGCTGAAGCTCGACGCCTGATGCTGGCCGCCTTGCGGTCCTGTCTGTCGTTCGCCGCACCCGCCTTGAATGAGCCATGCTTTCGCGTCACTCTCGGCGCGCTGGCGTTTTGCGCCGGCCCCTGGGCCGCGTGAGGCCCGACAGCAAGAGGCTTGAAACCATGACCGACACCATCAAACCGCGCGGCGCCACGGCACGCCGTCCGGTCCCGCGCAAGACGACGGCGGCGAAACCCCGCCCGAAACGCGTCGCGGCCGCGGCAAAGCCGGCCGCGAAGAAAACCACCGTGAAGAAGCCGGCTGCGAAGAAGCCTGCCGCGAAAAAGGCGCCGGCGCGCAAGCCCGCCGTCCGGCGCGCCAAAAAGGCCGCAGCGAAGCTGACGCCCGAAAAGGCGGCTCTGCGCAAGCAGCTTGAAAAGCAGATCGCCGCGCTCTCCATCGAGGTCGACAAGGCCGAGAAGGAAGCGAAGAAGGCGCTGAAGGCGACCGAGAAGCGTTATTCCGGCGTGCTGAAGCAGCTGAAGGCCGATCGCGCCCGTCTGGTCAAGCGCATGGGCGAACTGGCGCGTCAGGGCGAAGGCGCATTCGACGAGATCAAGGTCGGCGTCGAGGGCGCCTACAAGGAACTCTCCGAAGCGGTGGTCCGGGCCTACGGCCACTTCCGCTGAAATATTCTCGAACCATCGGACGGAAAAGGGCGGGCGCAAAACCCCGCCCTTTTCTTTTCTCTTTTGCGGCGGGCCTTCTTGCGCCGCAAAACGGTCTGGGGCCTACTTCCGGCATCGCTATTGCCGGAATTCCGCAAACAGGGAGTGACCCATGAACCGCGTGCTGGCCCATACGGGCGCCAAATATCCGATCGTCCAGGCCCCGATGGGCTGGATCGCCCGTTCGCAACTGGCATCCGCCGTCTGCAAGGCCGGCGGTCTCGGCATCATCGAAACCTCGTCGGGCGAGACCGAAGCCTGCAAGGCCGAGATCCTGAAGATGCGCGAACTGACCGACGCGCCTTTCGGCGTCAACCTGCCGATCCGCTTCCTCAAGGACGACGCGATGCTGCGCTTCGTCTGCGATGCCGGCGTCAAATTCGTCACCACCTCGGCCGGCAGTCCGGCAAAGTTCATCGCGCCGCTGCACGATGCCGGCATCACCGTCTATCACGCGGTGCCGACGGTCGATGCGGCGATGAAATGCGTCGATGCCGGCATCGACGGTCTCGTTGTCGAGGGCACCGAAGGCGGCGGCTTCAAGAACCCGGAGGAAGTCGGCACGCTGGTGCTCTTGCAGGCGATCCGCGCAAGATCCGATATTCCGATGATCGCGGCCGGCGGCATTTGCGACGGCAAGGGCATGGCGGCGGCCTTCGCGCTGGGCGCCGAAGCCGTGCAGATGGGCACCCGCTTCGTCAGCTGCGCCGAAAGCCCGGTCCACATCAACTACAAGCAGGCCATTGTCGATGCCAAGGAGACGGGCACTTATGTCCTCAACAAGAAGTCGACGCCCTGCATCCGCGCCCTGAAGACCGAACGCACCGCCGCGATCCATGAGGAAGGCCTGATGCCGCCGGATACTTTCGCCCGCATCCTCGATCTCTATTTCGGCGGCGACATGGAAGCCGCTGTCGGTCTGGCCGGCGAAACCGCCGGCCTGATCACCGAAATCAAGTCGGCAAAGGACATCATCGAGGAGACGGTTGCCGAATTCTTCGCCATCACCTCGCGCATGGGCGCGCTCGGCGCCGCGCGGAATTTCGGCTGATCCCTCAATGCAGCAGCCGCGGCATCGCCTCGGGAAAGGCGACGCCCGGCAGCAACCCGTTGCCGAGCCTCAACCCGGCCGCCGCCAGCGCCAGCGCCAGCCGCTGCGCCGGCGCCCACACCGGCGAGGCGCCGCAGGGCGCCGGCCCGCCATGCCGTGCGAACGGGGGTGAAGCCCGCTCCCGCCGCTGCAGCGCGCCGATAAAGGCGAGAATCCGCGCCTCGTCGCTGGTCAGCACGCGCCAATGCGGGCAGGGGATTGACAGCGGCCGCGCCACGGCGCGGCGCAGCGCCTGGGCGAGATCGGCCACCGTTTCGGCGCCGCCCGGCAGCTCCAGCGCGTCGAAGGCGCGCTGCACCAGCAACGGATGCGGCGCGCCGTCCTCGGCCGCGCGCCACTGCACGCGCAGGCACCAGACGACGAATTGCTCGGCAAAACCGAGTTCGCTGAGCGGCTGCTCGGGCGCATAGGCGGCGGCGGGATTCTCGAAAATGGCGGTTGGGGCGGGTTTCATGGCGATCCTCGGATGGCGCTGTTGCGGACGGGATGTGGTGACGATGATGCAAATGCGAATGAATCGCAACTAAAAACGGCGACGGCCCTTTGCCGGCATGCCGGCCGGTAATGGAAAATTTCGGCGGAAAGCCTTGGTTTTCATTGACAGGGGGGATGACGGCCTCTACACACCCCCCGAACGCAATCGCACGTGCCACTGGCCGGACCGGTTATGTAACGGCGTACGCGTCTCTTTGGACAATTTCGGCGGCATGCCCCATGCGGGGCATCGTTCAGGTACCTCCGCCGGGTTTCGAGGGAGATTGCATATGTCCGGTTCTAGTCCGAGGGGCTGACGCCCCGGATCAAGCCGAGCCACCGTCGCGAAGGCGCCTTTCCAGGCAAATTCGAACGCGCATGTCGGGCGAGCTATCGCCCCGCAATCGGCAGCCACTTTGAGCGCGCGAGCCTGCGGGCCACGCATATTCAGTTCACGTATCAATGACATCCAGGGGTTCCGGTCCCGCGGACAGGCCGTCCGCACCCGGCACCCGGTCCATCTACTGGTTGGGGAGAGGCACATGTCCGAATCCAATGCCCTCTTCCAATTGGGGATCGACTTGAACAGCGTTTCAAGCAGCACCCAGGCGGAAGTACTCGAGTTCCCGATTGCGCAGTCGAAAGACGTGAAGGCCTCGCCTCACACGTCGAGCGACGAACGCACCGACTTCTTCATCGAGCGCGACGGCAAGCGTTTTGCCGGCACGCATCTGATCATCGACCTGATCGGCGCCAGCCGTCTCGACGATCTGGCGCATATCGAGGCGACGCTGCGGCGCTGCGTCGAAGTGTCGAAGGCGACGCTGCTGCACATCCACCTCCACCACTTCACGCCCAATGGCGGCGTGTCGGGCGTGGCCGTGCTGTCGGAGAGCCACATCTCGATCCATAGCTGGCCCGAGGCCGACTATGCGGCACTCGACGTCTTCATGTGCGGCGAGGCCGAACCGCACAACGCCATCGAGGTGCTGCGCGAAGCCTTCGCGCCGTCGGACATCCGCGTCGGCGAGCATCTGCGCGGCGAGGACATGGTCTGATGGCCCGAAAGGACATGGAGGCGGGAAAAGGACGTTGGGTGATTGAGACCCTCTATGAAAAAGAGGGTTTCACCTGCGCCTTTCGCGCCGACAAGGTGCTCTACGAGGAAGAGACCGGCCAGCAGCATCTGGTGATCTTCGAGAACGGTCTTTTCGGCCGCATGATGGCGCTGGACGGCATCACCCAGGTCACCGAGCGCGACGAGTTCATCTATCACGAGATGATGACCCATGTGCCGATCCTGGCGCATGGGGCGGCGAAGCGCGTCCTCATCATCGGCGGCGGCGACGGCGGCATCCTGCGCGAAGTGATCCGTCACAGGAGCGTCGAGCATGTGACGATGGTCGAGATCGATCCGGCCGTGACGGATTTCTGCAAGAAGCAGCTGCCGCAGATTTCCGCCGGCGCCTTCGACGATCCGCGCCTGAACCTGGTCTTCGCCGACGGCGCGAAATTCGTGGAAGACACGGACGAGAGCTATGACGTTGTCATCGTCGATTCGACCGACCCCATCGGTCCGGGCGAAGTGCTCTTCCGCGAGGAATTCTACCGTGCCGCGCGGGCGCGGCTGACGCCCGGCGGCGTCATCGTCACGCAGAACGGCGTTCCCTTCATGCAGGGCGACGAACTGCAGGGCACGATGGAAAAGTTCCGCCGTCTCTTCAAGGTGGCGTCCTGCTACCTCGCCACCATCCCGACCTATGTTGGCGGACCGATGGCGATGGGCTGGGGAACGGACGACGAGACGCTGAAATCGGTGCCGCTCGCCGAACTCGAAAGCCGCTACGCCGATGCCGGCCTCGCCACGCGCTACTACACGCCCGAGGTTCACAAGGCCGCCTTCGCGCTGCCGCGCTATGTGCTCGATCTGGTCGAGAAGGCCTGAACCCGATTCATCTTTTGGCAATCTCTTGGCGCGAGCATTGATTCGGGCAGCGTAACCGCTTGTGTCTCTTTGTGACATTTTGTTTGCACGAATCGGCAAGCCATGATTCGCTGAACGTCAATTCCCGCTATGCGTCCGGATGGTGTGCCGGACGTCTGAAAACAGGGAGTTCGGGCAGGATGACCCAGGTTTGGGACGGAGACGATATGACCGGCTTTGCCCGGTCGAAGGCGGGACGGCCGGAAGAGGCGCGCATTGTTGCCGAAGTTCCGCATACGTCCGATTTTCTGATCGTCGGTGCGGGCCTCGTCGCTTCGGTGACGATTTCGGCACTGGGCCTCTGGAAGCTGGTCGAACTGGTCGTCGCCTGACGCCTTTCAGTCGAGCTTCCCATCCGCAATGACGATGCCGTCGGCATCGGCATAGAGCCATTCGCCGGGACGGATCGTCAGCCCCGCGAAATTTACCGCCACATCTGTCTCGCCCTTTCCTTCGCGCGCGCTTCGTTTCGGATGCGCGGCCAGTGCCTTGACGCCGATGGCGCATGCCGCAAGTTCCGTCGTGTCGCGCACGCAGCCATGGACGACGACCCCGGCCCAGCCGTTTTCTTCGGCGAGCTTGCCCAGATTGCCGCCGAACAGCGCACAAGCCGTCGATCCGCCATTGTCGACGACCAGCACCCGGCCGTGCCCGGCGCCCTCGACGGCCTTGCGCACCAGCGCATTGTCGTTCTGCAGGCGCAGCGTCGTCACCGGACCCGAAAAGGCGATGCGCCCGCCATAATCGCGAAAGACCGGCGCCGCGTGGCGCACATGTTCGGGATGGGCATCGGAAAGATCGGTGGTGGCGGGCGAGGTTTCGGCGGTCATGAGCGGGGCTTCCCTTGCGGCAATGTCGGCGCCTCTTATAGCGAGAGGGCGGGGCGGAGCGCCACGGCTTTGTCGCCCTTCCTTCGGGCGGTTCCGCGCGCTTCCGAAACCCGCTAGGCTTTTGTCACCGATATCTGAAAACACCGGATGGCAGGGGTTTGAGGGAGCCGCTGCCGAACCGGAAGGGAGGAAACCATGGCACAGGCTCTGGCAAAAACGGCGTCCGGCCCCACGGTCGCCATTCTCGGCGCCGGCGTGGCGGGCATCTGCACGGCGATCAAGCTGAAGCAGGCGGGCATCGCGGATTTCACGATCTACGAAAAGGCGTCCGAGATCGGCGGCACCTGGCGCGACAACACCTATCCCGGCTGTTCCTGCGACGTGCCGCTGCACATGTACCAGTTCTCTTTCGACATGCGCCCCGACTGGACGAAGAAATTCGTCTTCTCGGCCGACATCAAGGCCTATCTCGAATCCGTCGTCGACAAATACGGGCTGCGCGGCCATATCCGCTTCGACACCGAAATCGACGATGCGCGTTTCGACGAGGCGAGCGGCACCTGGGCGCTGAAATCCGGCGACCGCAGCTTCACCGCCCATGTCGTCGCGGCCGGCACCGGCCAGCTTCAC
The DNA here is from genome assembly GCF_963975745.1 of uncultured Parvibaculum sp. Lineage (NCBI taxonomy): Bacteria > Pseudomonadati > Pseudomonadota > Alphaproteobacteria > Hyphomicrobiales > Parvibaculaceae > Parvibaculum > uncultured Parvibaculum sp. The sequence goes on from NZ_CAXBIB010000031.1 coordinate 10,715, forward strand.
CGCCCGGTCTGGCCCGACATCAGGGGCCGAGAAACCTTCGCCGGCGACAGCTGGCATTCGGCGCAGTGGAACCACGATGTCGACCTCAAGGGCAAGCGCATCGCCGTCATCGGCAATGGCGCCAGCGCCATCCAGTTCGTGCCCGAGATCGCGAAGGAAGCGGGTTCCGTCACGATTTTCCAGCGTTCGGCCAGCTGGGTCCTGCCGCGCCCGCAGCGCGAATTCTATGGCTGGGAGCAGGCCCTCTATCGCGCGCTGCCCTGGACGATGAAGATCCAGCGCTGGAAGATCTACTGGTTCGGCGAACTGCTCTTCCGCGCCTTCCACACCTCGGGCGCGAAGCTGAAGGAAATGGGCATTGCCGAGATGGAGACCTATGTCGCCGATCCCGACAAGCGGCGCAAGCTGACGCCCGATTACGAGCCGGGCTGCAAGCGCGTCCTCTTCGCCAACGACTGGTGGCCGGCCATGGGCAAGGATCATGTCGATGTGGTGACTGACGGCATCGACGAGATCAACGCCGGCGGCATCCGCACGAAGGACGGCAGGCAACACGATTTCGACGTGCTGATCTACGGCACCGGTTTCGACACGACGCATTTTCTGGGGCCGATGACGATGAAGGGTCTGGCCGGCCGCGACCTGAAGGACGCCTGGAAGACCGGCGCGGAAGCGCATCACGGCATGACGGTGGCGGGCTTCCCCAATTTCTTCATGCTCTACGGCCCCAACACCAATCTCGGCCACAACTCGATCATCTTCATGATCGAATGCCAGGCCAACTACATCGTGCAATGCGTCAGGAAGATCCGGGACGAGAACCTGCTCTATATCGACGTGAAGCCCGAAGTGCAGCGCGCCTCCAATGAAAGCGTCCAGGCCGACAATGCGAACTCGGTTTTCGCCAGCGGCTGCACCAGCTGGTACAAGACCGCCGAAGGCAAGGTGACCAACAACTGGGCCAACTACACCTTCAGGTACTGGTGGCGGGTCCGGCGGCCGAATTTCGCCGAATTCAACATCCGTACACGGACGGTGAGTGCCCAGGGCGCGGGCGTGGAGGGGGCCGCGCGGCCGGTCGCCGCCGCCGGCTAGGCCGGAGCGGGTCCGGCCCGGGGACAAGTTTTTTTGCGGGCGGGGATATCTGCCCGCCGGACCCGGGGATAACCGGGTCCACGCCCCGGGGATAAGTGGCCCCGGCGGAGTTTTGTGACAGTTCCGTGACAGAGGGGGGGTCGACGCTGTCTTTTGCGCTGTCTCACTCGCCCATCGCGGCGCGCATGGCGGCCGCGGTGAAGGCGTCGCCGGGAAAAAAGGATTCGATCACCAGTTCCGAAAACGAGATGTCGACCGCCGTGCCGAAAACGGTCGTGGCGGTGAAGAAGGTCAGCATACCCCCTTCTGAACGAATTCTCAGCGGTGCAATCAGCCCGCCATATTCGTCCTCGGCGCTATCCTCCGTGCCGCCCGGCATCGCCTTGAGTTCTTCAAGCAGCGCCGCCAATCCTTGATCCGCCGTCTGTGCGACCTGGCGTTCGAGCCGCATGAAGATGTGGCTGCGCCAGCCGGCGAGATTTTCGATGCGCGGCGCCAGCCCGCGCGGATCGAGGCTCAAGCGCAGCACATTGACCGGTGCTTCAAGCAGCGCGGGATCGACGTCCTGCAGGAAGAGCCCGGCGGCATCATTGGCGGCGACGAGGTTCCAGTGCCGGTCGACGGCAAGCGCCGGATAGGGCTCGCTTCCCTTCAGCACCAGATCGACCGCGCGCCGCGCGGCCGCCGCATCGGGACTGTCGAGTCCGGCTTCGGAATAGACCGGCGCGAAACCGGCCGCCAGCAGAAGCGCGTTGCGCTCGCGATAGGGCACCTCGAGCAGTTCGGCCAGATGCAGCAGCATGTCGCGGCTCGGCCGCGAACGGCCGGTTTCGAGAAAGCTCAGATGCCGCGCCGAGATGTCGGCGTCGCAGGCAAAGGCAAGCTGGCTGAGGCGGCGGCGCTGCCGCCACTCGCGGATCTGCTCGCCGACGGGCTGTGTGTGCATGTTCATGAGACAGAGCCTATGCGGCCCCGCGCTGGCAAACAATTACCTCCCGCGTAATCGACTTCGCGCGGCAGCAGCCCCAACTATGGCCGGCAAGCAAAGACCCGAAGCCGAAACAAGCAAAGGAGATCTTCCATGGCCCTCGCGATCGTCAACTCCATTTCCGCCCGCCATGCCGTGCTGGCCGATGCCGCCGCCAGCGGCGCCATGGCGGCGCTTTTCATCGCCGGTTCGGGCATCGTCGCCCAGATGACGGGGCTTCCCGCCGGTTTCCTCTTCTGGGTCGGCGTCGCCTTCCTGCCCTGGGTGGCGGCGCTCGCCCTGATCGGACGCGCGGAACCGCCCGCCGCCGGCGCCGTCGAGGCGGTCGTCGCCGGCAACGCGCTCTGGGTCGTTGCATCCATCGCCGTCCTCGTTCTCCGCGTCTTCGACCTCAATGCGTTTGGCGTCGCCTTTGTGGTGGCACAGGCGATTGTCGTCGCCATCCTCGCCGAACTGCAATTCCTCGGCCTGCGCCGCGCGGGCTGAGCGCAAGCCCTGTCGCCCAAGGAAAAGGCCGTGGGAGCGATCCGACGGCCTTTTTCTGTATGCTGAGTTTGGCGCTCCGTCGCCCGAAAAACTACGGAAATCCCGTATATTTTCTTGACGCTACGGAAATCCCGTATATGCTGCCCAATGATGGCCCCGAAGAATTCGAATGGGACGATGCGAAGGCCGAGGCCAATCGCGCCAAGCACGGGATTCCGTTCGAACTGGCGGTCGAGGTTTTTGATGACCCGGATCGGCTCGATGTCGGCGACGAGCGTTTCGACTACGGCGAAGAGAGACGTAATGCCGTGGGCATGGCCGAGGGCGTGGTGCTGACGGTGAGTTACACGATTCGCGACGGCGTTTGCCGGATCATCTCGGCACGGCCCGCAAGCAGGAGGGAACGCGAAGCCTATGGCGACCGTTCGATATAAGCGCAAGGAGAAGAAGGCGTCCGGCTTTTCCGAAGCGAAGAAGCCGCGCTTCGACGCGCGCGAGCCCGTGTCCGATGCCGATGCGCCGGAACTGACCGACGATCAACTGGAGCGCGCGAAGGCAGCGCGCTTCGTGAAGTCGGTACGCGCGGAGACGGGGCTGAGCCAGGAAGCGTTCGCCGAGCGTTACCACATCAATGTCGCCCGCCTGCGCGACTGGGAACAGGCGCGCTCGAAACCCGACAGCGCGATTGTTGCCTATTTCAAGGTGATACGGCAGGAGCCGGAGTTGGTGGCGCGGGTGGTGGAGTGAATCGGCGAATGACCGGATCGTCCAGCATCAGGAAGGGTCGCCGGTCGGCCAGGGCTCAAGCAACGACTCATGGACTTCCGTGGACGAACCATCTTCATATTCGATGCTGTAGACGACACCCGGTGGGAAGGTCTCGAAATATGCGCCCCATCGCGTGGGACCAGCATGGACCATGACAATCCATGCCTTCGCATCGGGGCGAAGCTCCTGAGATGCCTCATTCTTTACACGCACGATGTCGCCGAAAGTGAAGGAAGTCACAAGCCTCTCCCGTGCAATATGCAATCATTGCCTGCCTCAAGGTAGTCCGGCAAGAGGCGGAGATGGTGGCAAAGGTGATGGAGAGATAGTTACGAATTGCATCGTCGCGAGGTGCATCGTTCTTCCACCCTCCCCCTGAGGATTCCTCTGCAAAACACAGTGTGCTTTGGTCGTCAGAGGGGGGGGCGGATCGG
>NZ_CAXBIB010000032.1:0-10985 GCF_963975745.1 uncultured Parvibaculum sp.
ATTTCATGGGCGTAGACCTCCTGGTCGGTATAACCGCCAGCGAGGTTCTGAAAGAACGTGCTCATGCCGACATGCATGGGAATCTCCTTTTTTGTTCAATTCCGCTTCACGCGGCGTCGATCCCCAGCGTCTTTTTTATCGACCGGTGGAAGTATGCAAGAGCCGGCTCGTTGGCGCCGAAAGTCACAAAATCTTGTGCACCCGAGTGAAAATCACGCTGGATATTTTCCGCCAGCGGAAAATCTTCCTGCTGCACGGTCGCCATCAGCAAGTCCATGTTCTTGGCCCAGTACTTCCTGGCCTTGTCGGTCATGGCAGGTTCGGGCGTATAGAGAGAGACGTGCATTTTTGATTCATCCACGCTGTCGCCCGGATAAACCCTCCACGTCTCCAGATGATCGCCCTGCATGATGAAGACCGTATTCGGAAAGAGCACGTATACAAGCGCGGAGTGGCGGACCAGATCCCACTCGCTTTCCGGCCTCTGGCGCAACGCGTCGATCGTCTTGCGGGCGCCAATCATGCGCAGATTTCGTGCCATGCCGTCGAACGTGCCGAGGTTCGAGTGCAGGATCGGCGCGATCGTATTCTTGTGAAGTGTGCTCAGATGGTAGGTTTCGAGAAACGTGTCGATCACGAGCTTCCAGTTGAGGCGGGCCCGGAGCACGCGTGTCTCGTAGTGGCTGTAACTCGCAAGGCCGAACGCGACGAGATCGTCCGCCATCCCCGCAAGGTGGCCGTCGATGTCGATCGACCCGCCGGGCGTCGGCATGACCCAGATCATGCCGTATTTCTCCACCACCGGCAGAGGCCGCAAGCCGTTGCTCGTCTTGTCGACGCTCTCAAAGCCCTGCTCGAACGGTATCGACCTCAGCCTGCCGCTCCGGTCGTAGGTCCATGCGTGATAGGGACAACTGAACACGGTCTTGCCGCTGCCGCAGCCCGACGCAACGCGCGCGCCACGGTGGCGGCAGACATTGATGAAGGCATTGACCTGCCCCGCTTCATTCCGCACCACCAGGATCGGAACGCCCGAAAAATCGTCGGTTACATAGTCGCCGGGATTGGGCAATTCGCAGCTCAATCCGATCAGGAGTGGCTCATGCCGGAACAGCATCTCCCGTTCTCGGCCAGCCTGATCCGGACTGGTGTAGTCACTGACATGATGACGATACACGGCATCGCCCATCGCGGTCTCACCCGCGTCGAGATAGCCGAAGATCTTCCGCAACTGCTCGACCTGGGCTTCGTGTTTCATGATCGCACTTCTCCCGAAGAGGTCCCTTGATTATCCGTCAGCGGAATAATGGCTCCCGGCGCTCCCGGAACGCCGCCAGACCTTCCGAAACATTTTCGCCCATCAGCGCGTCCACGACTGCGCTCCGTTCCATATCCAGACCTTCCTGGAGCGATCCGTCGAGTCCGTTTCTGCAAAGCTGTTTCATGGCGGCAAGACCGCCCGGATTCTTTTTGGCGAGGTCGGCACAATAGGCTTCCGCCATGCCGGCAAGCGCGCTGTCGTCAACGATATGGTTCACAAGCCCCCAGGCCAGCGCCTCGTCTGCCTTGAGCCAGCGGCCGCTGAACATCAGATCAAGGGCACGCCGCGAACCGACGATGCGCGCGAGACGCTGCGTGCCGCCCCAACCCGGCACGAGCCCGTAGCGGGCATGCTGGCATCCCATCTGCGCCGACTGCCCCGCAAAAACCACGTCACATGCCATCATCAATTCCAGCCCGCCCGCAAGACACAGACCGTTCACCGCGGCGACAATCGGCAGAGGTGAGACCTCAAGACGGCGCAGGACGCGATGACCGCCCGTGATAAACGCTTCCAGCCGACCCCGCTCCCTGCGAGCGTCGAGGACCTCGTCAAGATCGGCACCGGTGCAGAAGTTCTTGCCACGCGCAAGCAACAGAACGGCGCGAACCTTCCTGTCTCCCTCGAACATTGCGAGAGCCTCGTCGAGACCGGCCATGACAACCGACGAGAGGCAATTGAACTTGTCAGGCCTGTTGAGCGCCACGATTCCGACGCCGTCTCGCATCTCGGTCTGGACCGGGGCTTCCGCGGCGCTCGTCATATCGCCTCCCTCACGCATAAGGCACGGCCACCCGGCCGACTTTCTCGCGCGAAATGATCATCTTCTGGATTTGCTCGGTGCCGTCGCCGATCTGAAGCCCCATCACGTCGCGCAATCTCTGCTGATGAGGCAGATCAGTGCTGTAACCGCCATGTCCGTGCGTGAGCAGGCAACGGTGGATGACCTGGAAAGCCGTCTTGGGTGCCCACCATTTGCACATCGCGGCTTCGGCGGTATGCGGCAAATCATTGTCGCGGAGCCAAAGCGTCTTGTAGCAAAGCAGACGCGCCGCCTCGAGCAGCGTCTGGGCTTCGGCCAGCGGTTCCGTGACACCCTGATATTTGGCCAGCGGATTGCCGAAGGCAACGCGCTCCGTCACATACTTCCAGGTCTCTTCCAGCGATGCGAAGGCGGGAGCCAGACATTGCAGGCCGATCAGCGCGCGGGAATAATCGAACCCCTGCATGACCTTCCGGAAACCTTCGCCCTCCGGGCCGACCATGTAGCGCGACGACACCTTAACATTGTCGAAGAATACCGAACCGCGGCCGACCGCTTTCGAACCTACATCATCGAAGCTCGAACAGGTGATACCCGGCGCGTCGAGCGGCACCAGAAAAGCCGACACACCGCCAGCGCCCGGATTGCTTTCATCCGTGCGCGCGAGCACAAGAATGTAATCAGCCTGCTCGGCCATCGAGATCGAGGTTTTCTCGCCCGACAGGACGTAGCCGTCGCCATCGGCGCGTGCTTTCGTCTGCAGATGCGCTGCGTCGGAGCCGCCTCGCGGCTCCGTCAGACCGAGCGCGACGATCACCTCGCCCGAGCAAATCTTCGGAACGATTTCATCGGCGACTTCAGGCCTTGCATGCGCGGCGACGATCGATCCCATCAGCGAACCCAGGAGCTGGACATAACCGACGCTAATGTCGCCGCGTGATATTTCCTCGATAATAATGCCGGTCGTAACGCTATCGAGTCCCGGCGCCCCGAATTTTTCGGGCAAATCGGCGCCGACGAGGCCAAGCTCGCCCATATCCCGGACGAGCTGTCGATCGATCGCTCCGGCGGTTTCGCGCACCTTGTAGGCGGGCGCGAGCCGCTCGCGCGCAAATCGTGCGGCGGTATCTCGAATGGCTCCCTGGTCGGACGTAAAGGCAAAGTCCAAGATACCACCTATTTCATATGCTTGCGGAATTCCGGCTTGCGCTTTTCATTGAGCGCGTTGACGCCCTCTTTCGACTCCGCCGAGTTGTAGTAGAGGCGGAGCGCCTGCATGCCAAGACCGCCAATGCCGCGAATATTATCGCTGTCGGCGTTGAACGATTTCTTGGCAATCGCAATCGCCGTCGGGCTACGCTCGACAAGCTCGACGCACCAGGCATCCACTTCCTCATCCAGCTTGTCGTCGGGAACGACCGCATTGGCGAGACCCATCGCCAGCGCCTCGCGCGCCGGGTAACGCCGGCACATGTACCAGATTTCGCGCGCCTTCTTCTCCCCGACCACGCGGGCGAGATAGGCGGTGCCGAAGCCGGGATCGACGGAGCCCATCTTGGGACCCACCTGGCCGAAGATTGCGCTCTCGCCCGCAATCGTCATGTCGCACAACGTCGCCAGCACATTGCCGCCGCCGATGGCGTAGCCCCGCACCTTCGCGATCACCGGCTTGGGCACGTCGCGAATGACCGTGTGCAGTTCCTCGACCGGCATGCCGATGGTTCCGCGCGTCTCGCCGTCGCCATAGGAACCGTCATGATCCGATTGATCGCCGCCGGTGCAAAACGCCTTGTTGCCCGCGCCAGTCAGCACGATCGCACCGATCTCCTCGCTCCAGCCCGCCTTCAGAAAAGCGTCAATCAGTTCGACGCAGGTGCGGGGGCGGAACGCGTTATAGACCTTCGGACGATTGATGGTGATGGTCGCGACGCCATTTTTCTCGTCGTACAGAATGTCTTCGTAGTCCATGAAAATCCCCGTCAACCGTGCATTGAGAGACCGCCCGAGACGCTGATCGTCTGGCCGGTAATGAAACTTGCATCGTCGCTCAGAAAGAATGCGACCATGCCCGGATAATCGTCCGGTTGCGCCAGGCGGCGCATCGGGATCGCCTTGGTGAGCGCTTCGGTCAGACGTCCGCCGCCCGACGCATCCACGGAGGCGAGCAGCGGCGTGTCCGTCGGCCCCGGACAGATCGTATTGAAGGTGACGCCCTTCCGGGCGAACTCGCGCGCCATCGTCTTCATGAAGGCGATGACGCCGCCCTTGGCCGCGGAATAGACGGCCTCGCCAGACGAGCCCACACGGCCCGCATCCGACGAAATGCTGACGACCCGACCGGCACCCTGCTCGGCAAGCCGACGCGCAACGACATGAGTGAGATTGAGCGGCCCGTAAAGATTGATGTCGATCACCTTTTTCCAGAAATCAGGCTCTGTCTGGATAAAAGGCTTCGCCTCGTCCCAACCGGCATTGTTCACCAGTCCATAAACCTGGCCGGCCGCCTTTTCGAACGCATCGACTGCCCGCGCCACTGCCGCATAGTCGGTGATGTCGACCTTATAGGCCCAAGCCTCTCCACCCTTCTGGCGAATTTCGGCGGCGGCGGCCTCGGCACCCTTCTCGTTCATGTCGAAAATGGCGACCCTGGCACTCTCTTCGCCAAGCCTGAGCCCAATCGCCTTTCCGATACCGCTTGCGCCGCCGGTAACGATGACCGGCTTCTGATCGAGTCCTCGCATGTTAGTCGCCTCCCTCGCTGCACCGCTTCAGACACATTTTTAACTTTGCCATAGCAATGGCGGCACATTTTTTCTAATACTAGTTCGATTTTCGAGGGAGGTGCAACATGTTTCGAACGTACATTAGATTTACGATCGGCACCGCCAAACAGGCGGCGAGGGGGCGTTTGTGACGAGCGAGCAAAGCAAATCCGACATCAGCCGCGCGAGAATACTGGACGCCGCCGCTAAGATGTTTCGGCAAAAAGGCTACGCGGCGACGACCCTGATCGAAATCGCGAGAGCCGCCGGCATGCAGGCGGGCAGCCTCTATTACCATTTCGGTTCGAAGGACGAACTCCTCGAGGAAGTTCTCGACATAGGCATGAGGCGGGTTCACGAAGCCGTCGAGGAGAGCCAGGAACGTCTGCCTGCGGATTCATCGCACCGCGACCGAATTCGCGTCGCCGTCGAGGCGCATCTCACCACACTTCTGAAGCATGACGACTACACATCCGCCAATATCCGCATTTTCGGACAGGTCCCCGAAGAGGTGCAACAGCATCACATCAGGCAGCGCGACGCCTACGCCGAACTCTGGCGGCACATTTTCACCAAGGCGCAGAAATCGGGCGCATTGAGCAGCGACGTCAATCTTGGCGTCGTACGCATGCTGCTGATGGGCGCTCTCAACTGGTCGGTCGAATGGTACCGTCCCGGCAGAACGTCCATTCAGGCGATAGCCGATCATATGTGCCTGATGCTGTTCAACGGAATCGGGATCGAAGAACCCGCACAAAGCAGGGAAAACGAAACAGTCACGTGACCGAAAACATTCGAGGGAGACGCGCATGGAAGTTCAGAGGACTCGATTCGGGTTTTCCGATGAGGAACTGAAGGCTCTACCCACGGTTTATCGAGCTGATCTTTTTTCGGGGAAAACGGTCGTCGTTTCCGGCGGCGGCAGCGGTTTCGGCAAGGCGATTGCCTGTCTTTTGGCACGACTGGGCGCAAACGTCGCCATATGCGGGCGCAACGAAGAAAAACTTGCCGCGACGGTTTCACTTCTGGAAAGCATGGGCGCGCAGGTCTTCAGCCGGTCCCTGACCATACGCGATCCGGATCAGGTTGACGGTTTTATTGAAGCGGTCTGGGATAAATTCGGCGCGCTCGACCTTCTCGTGAACAATGCCGGCGGCCAGTTTCCGCAAATGGCCCTCGACTTCAAGGTCAAGGGATGGAACGCCGTCATCGACACCAATCTCAACGGCACCTGGTACATGATGCAAAGCGCCGCGCGGCAGTGGGTCGAAAGAAAGACCCCCGGCTCGATCGTGAACATCATCGCGGACATATGGCGCGGAATGCCGGGCATCGCGCACACATGCGCGGCGCGCGCCGGTGTTGCCTATCTGTCCAAATCGGTGGCCGTCGAATGGGCACCCCATCGCATCCGCGTCAACTGCGTCGCACCGGGCGTCTGCGAAACGAGCGGTTTTGCGCAATATCCACCCGAAGGTCTCAAGACCTATCCTGGCGCAAATCCGATGCTGCATGTCGGCGACGCCCACGACATCGCCGAGGCTGTTGCCTATCTCGCCTCGCCGGGCGCCAAGTTCATTACCGGCGAGGTATTGACGGTCGATGGCGGCGAGCAACTCTGGGGCGACCCGTGGCCCCCCGGACGACCGGATTATTTCCAGCCAAAGTAATGCCTGGAGTTCAAGCCCGCCTGCGAGGGGAGCGTTACCGATGTTCGATCCAATTCTGACCAGGAAGCGTGTCGAGGCGATGAACGCCGGCGGCTTCTGGCCGGGCAAGACCGCCGCCGACTATCTCGACGGTTGCATCGCCAAAATGCCGGACAAGACGGCCGTCGTCGATTTCAACTCCATGACGAACAAGGCCACCCGCCTCAGCTACCGCGATTTAGGCAAGATCGTGGAACGTATCGCGGTCGGCCTCGCGGAACTCGGCGTGGAGAAAGGCGATGTTGTTTCCTGCCAATTGCCGAACTGGTGGCAATTCACCGCGCTGCATCTGGCTTGCGTACGGATCGACGCCGTGACCAATCCATTGATGCCGATTTTTCGCGAGCGCGAATTGTCCTTCATGCTTGGCCTTGCGGAAAGCAAGGTACTCGTCATCCCGCGCACCTTTCGCGGCTTTGATTACCCTGCCATGGTGGCCAACATCCGGGCCGGCCTGCCGCAGCTGAAGAATGTGCTCGTCATCGACGGCGACGGCGAAACCAGCTTTGAGAAAGTCCTTCTTGATACGCCGTGGGAGCAGCGGCGCGACGCCGGCCGTCTCTTCGCGGCGCGACGGCCCGATCCCGACGACGTAACGCAGTTGATGTATACGTCCGGCACGACCGGCGAACCGAAAGGCGTCATGCATACGTCGAATACGCTGCTCTCCAATATCCTCATCTGCGCCGAGCGCCTCGGGCTCGGCGCGGACGACGTGATGTTCATGGCGTCGCCGATGGCGCACCAGACAGGCTTCATGTACGGGCTGGTGATGCCCGTTCTGGCCGGAGCGACCGCCATTCTGCAGGATGTGTGGGAGCCGAAGCGCGCCTCCGCGTCGATCTCCCGCGAAGGAATCACCTTCACCATGGCGTCCACGCCGTTCCTGTCCGATCTGACCGAAACGGTGGCGGCGGACGGGAGCGACGTATCCCGTTTGCGCATCTTCCTGGTGGCAGGCGCCCCCATCCCCCGCGCGCTTGTCGAGCGGGCGCGGCAAATCCTCGGGGCGAACATCGTGTCGGCCTGGGGCATGACCGAGAACGGCCTGGTGACAACGACATGCCTCGACGATCCGGACGACAAGGCGATCAATACTGACGGACGCGCGCTGCCAGGCATGGAAGTCCAGGTGGTCGACAGCGAGAACAACCCCCTGCCCGCCGGCGAGGAGGGCATGCTCAAGGCTCGCGCCTGTTCGACTTTTGTTGGCTATCTCAAAAGACCGGACTGGTACAATCACGACGCGGAAGGCTGGTTCGGCACAGGCGACCTGGCGCGGATCGACGGCCAGGGCTATATCCGGCTGATCGGACGCTCCAAGGACATCATCATCCGCGGCGGCGAAAATATCCCCGTGGTCGAGATCGAAGGCCTGCTCTTCCGTCATCCCGACATTCAGGATGTAGCGATCGTCGGCGTACCGGATGAACGGCTGGGCGAACGGGCATGTGCGTTCATCGTGCCGAAGCCCGGCCGCGAGGTTGGCTTGCGCGAGGTGGTCGCCTTCCTCGAAGAGCACAGGGTAGCGAGGCAATACCTGCCGGAACGGGCGGAAATCGTCGGCGAACTGCCTCGAACACCGAGCGGCAAGGTACAGAAGTTCAAGCTGCGCGAGATCGCCGTCGCCCTGCCGGCATGACATTCCGCAGGCAGCCGGTGGCGGAAGGCCGGCAACAGGCGTGTGACGGACTGTTCGGAAAGTTGGCGACACCGCGTCGCCGCCCAATGAATGCAACCTGACAATCCACGGAAATATGCTTATAATGATTTGGTGGGAGAGAGTCGGCTAACCAGCATCCCATATGTCACGCCTTCTCAGGCTTCTGGAAACACAATGGAGACGCCGTCATGAGTGAAACCCTGGTTGCCGCTCGAGACAAGTCGATTGCGGACGCCTACGCGATCCCGCTTGAAAAAATCGATGTCAGCAATCCGGAACTCTTTAGGGCGAATGCGATCTGGCCGTATTTCGAGCGGTTGCGCCGCGAAGATCCGGTCCATTACTGCAAGGAAAGCGAATACGGCTCGTTCTGGTCGGTGACAAAATACAAAGACATCATGCATGTCGACACCAACCACGGCATCTATTCGTCCGAAGCCACCCTGGGCGGCGTCGCCCTCCGCAATCAGGAAGAAGGTTTCTTCCTGCCCATGTTCATCATGATGGACCCGCCGAAGCACGACGCGCAGCGCAAGGTTGTCAGCCCGATCGTCGCGCCCGGCAATCTGGCGAAACTTGAAGGCACGATCCGCGAGCGCGCAGGCAACATTCTCGATTCCCTGCCTGTCAATGAGACTTTTGACTGGGTAGACCGCGTGTCAATCGAGTTGACGACGCAGATGCTCGCTACCCTTTTCGATTTCCCTTGGGAAGAACGCCGCAAGCTCACCCGCTGGTCGGATGTCGCCGCCGCAGGCACCGCCTTCGGCGATGAGGAGACCGAGAAGGCCCGCAGGAATGAATTGCGCGATTGCGCCGCCTACTTCACCGAGTTGTGGAATCAGCGCGTCAACGCGACCGAGCCGGGAAACGATCTCATCACTATGCTGGCTCAGGGCGAAGCGACGAAAAACATGGGGCCAATGGAGTATCTGGGAAACGTTCTTCTCCTGATCGTCGGCGGCAATGACACGACCCGCAACTCGATCACCGGTGGCCTTCTGGCCCTGAACGAGAACCCGGTTCAATACAAGAAGCTGCGGGACAACCCATCGCTCGTCGAATCCATGGTCCCCGAAATCATCCGTTGGCAGACACCCTTGTCGCATATGCGCCGCACCGCGCTTCAGGACACGGAGCTTGGCGGCAAGCAGATCAAGAAGGGAGACAAAGTCGTCATGTGGTACGTCTCGGGCAACCGGGACGAGGAGGCAATCGAAAACGCCAACAGCTTCATCATTGACCGCAAGCACCCCCGCCAGCACCTGTCCTTCGGCTTCGGCATCCATCGCTGCGTCGGCAACCGGCTGGCGGAAATGCAGCTCCGCGTCGTCTGGGAGGAAATCCTGAAACGCTGGCCCGACAAGCCGATCGAAGTGGTCGGCGAACCGACGCGGGTTTTTTCAAATCTGATCAAGGGTTACTCGAGCATGCCGGTCAGAATTCCAGGCTGAAGCAAAACACCGGAACGCATTTCCCGGCCTCAGTCACAGGATGTCGCGGGCGGGACCGTGTCGCCGCCGCTACCTGCAAGGAGAGGGCATGCGAAAGATAGGCCTCGGCATGTGCTGGAACGACCTCACCGTCGGCGAGGAATTCCGCACCATCGGCCGGACGATCACCGAAACCGACCTGGTCAATTTCATCAACACGACAGGCATGGTGGAAGTGCTCTTCACCGATGTCGAATATCTCAAGGCCCACGGCCCCATGAACGGCCGTGTGGTGCCCGGCGCGCTGGTCTATTGCATGGCCGAAGGTTTGCTCGTCCAGTCGATGATGCAGGAGACGGGCCTCGCCTTCCTGCACATGGAGTTCAACGTCAAGGGACCTACCTTTGTCGGCGACACGATTCATGTGGAATGCAAAGTGCTTCAGGCGCGACCGACATCCAGGGGGCGCGGTCTGGTGCGCACCCGCAACCGGATCGTGACCCAGCGGAACGAAACGGTGATCGAATATACGCCGTTGCGAATGATGGCCGGCCGGTTCGACGCCTCCCGAACATAAAATCCGGTATCCGGCCGTCAGCGTTCCTCGGGAAATCCTCGGCCCGCGGCAAGAGAGGCCGCCGTGCGCATGGCGCTCAGCATCATCGCCGGATCGGCGGTGCCCTTGCCCGCAATGTCATAGGCCGTTCCATGCGCGACCGTCACATGCAGGTAGGACGGCCCGAGGATGATGGCGCAATTGCCGGAAAAACCCCATGTCTTGACCGCGATGTGTCCCTGATCGTGATACATGGCGAGGACGATGTCGTATCGGCCGCCACGAAATCAGGGCTGATGATTTCGCAAACGCGCCGGAGCGGAATATGGTCGGTCAGATGCGCGACGCGGAGCGGCCCGGTCAGTAGGACAAGATAGCTTTCGCCGGGCGAGAAACACCCAGTTGCGCTCGAAGATGTGTTTCATCTCGAGATCGAACAACTCGGGATCGGTGAATATGGCGCGATCGAGCATGAAGCGCCCGGTCGACATGTCCTCGAAAAGCCAAGAATCGAGCCTGTGGCGAATGCGATCGAGTGGGTTGCTCACACCGGATGCACGCATTGCGCTTCCTTCCTCGCCGTTTGGCCAGCCACGAGACTGACACACGATTATTTTCCTGCCCAGCGACAAACCGGCTTCGACCCTCAACAAATCCGGAGTCCATCGCATCGCAAGGTGTCACATGGTCGTGTAGCCTCCGTCGACGACAACCTCGGAGCCGGTCATGTAGGACGACTCGTCGGATGCCATAAACAGGACCGCATAGGAAACCTCGA
>NZ_CAXBIB010000033.1:0-8188 GCF_963975745.1 uncultured Parvibaculum sp.
CTCCCGCCCGCACCCATCCTGACACATCCCCAACACACAGGGACCCATTGGCCTCTCCGCGTATGGAGAAACGGCGCCACCTGCGCCCTCGCCTGCCGCAAGTGACACGGAAAACCCCACCGGCAAACCGGGCCGAAATGCGAGTGGGTCCCGGGGACAAGCCCCGGGATGACACTTCTATTTCTGGCATAGGCCGCACCATACGACAGAGCCGAGGCGCGGCACTCTCTGCGCTTAGGCGAATTCCATGATCACCGCGTCGACGGCGAGGCTGTCGCCGGGGGCGGCGTTGATCTTCTCGACCGTGCAATCGCTTTCGGCGCGCAGGATGTTTTCCATCTTCATCGCCTCGACGACCGCCAGCGCCTCGCCGGCCTTCACTTCCTGGCCTTCGGTGACGTGAATGGCTTTCACCAGACCCGGCATCGGGCAGAGCAAGAGCTTCGAGGTGTCGGCCGCGACCCTTTCCGGCATCAGCGCGTTGAGGCGGTGGCCGACCACGGTGCGCACCACGGCATGGGCCGAGGCGCCGCGATAACGCAGCACATAGCCCTGCTTGGCGCGGACGATCTCGACCGTCATGGCGGTGCCGTCGATCTCGCCGCGGAAGACGGCCTGACCCGGCACCCATTCGGAGCGCACCAGATGGCTTTCGCCGGGCGTGCCTTCATCGTCGATGAAGACGACGCGCAGCGCCGCGCCGGCATCTTCCGCCGTCACGCGCTGGGTCCAGTCGCCGACCGAAACGATCCATTCCTTCGGCAGGTTGCGCGGGCGGCCCGGCAGCTGCCCTGAAATCTGCACCGCGCGCGCGGCATGGACGGTGTTGATGTAGACGGCAATCGCCGCGAAACGCACGGCGCGCTCGTCGGGAAGTCCCACGCCGTGGAAACCGTCGGGATATTCCTCGGCGATGAAGCCGGTGGTGATGTTGCCCGAGCGGAAACGCGGATGCTCCATGATCGCGTTGACGAAGGGAATGTTGTGCTGGATGCCCTCGATGTGGAATTCGTCGAGCGCGCGCGCCATGTGGTCGATCGCGGCGAGACGGTCGTGCCCATGCGTGCAGAGCTTGGCGATCATCGGATCGTAGAACATCGAAATCTCGCCGCCTTCATAGACGCCGGTATCGTTGCGGATGGTCAGGCCGCCCGCCGTGCCTTCGGCCGGCGGCTGGTAGCGCACCAGACGCCCGGTCGAGGGCAGGAAATTGCGGTAGGGATCCTCGGCATAGACACGGGATTCGATCGCCCAGCCCTTGATCTTCACATCCGACTGCTTGATCGAAAGCTTTTCGCCATAGGCGACGCGGATCATCTGTTCGACCAGATCGATGCCGGTGATCAGTTCGGTGACCGGATGCTCGACCTGCAGGCGCGTGTTCATTTCGAGGAAATAGAAATTGCGGTCCTTGTCGACGATGAACTCGACCGTGCCGGCGCTTTCATAATCGACGGCTTTCGCCAGCGCGACGGCCTGCTCGCCCATCGCCTTGCGCGTCGCCTCGTCGAGAAATGGCGACGGCGCCTCTTCGATGACCTTCTGGTTGCGGCGCTGGATCGAGCATTCGCGCTCCATCACATAGATCGCATTGCCGTGCTTGTCGCCCAGCACCTGGATCTCGATGTGGCGCGGCTGCGTGACGAATTTCTCGATGAAGACGCGATCGTCGCCGAAGGAGGATTTGGCCTCCGACATCGAGGAGGTGAAGCCGTCGGCCACTTCCTTTTCCGACCAGGCGATGCGCATGCCCTTGCCGCCGCCGCCGGCCGACGCCTTGATCATCACCGGATAGCCGATCTCGTTGGCGATCCTGGTGGCTTCCGCGACATCCTTGATGACGCCGAGATAGCCCGGCACGGTGTTCACTTTCGCGGCATTGGCGAATTTCTTCGACTCGATCTTGTCGCCCATCACCTCGACGGCCTTGATGTTGGGGCCGATGAAGGCGATGCCGTTGTCGGCGAGCGCCTGCGCGAATTTCGCATTCTCCGACAGGAAGCCATAGCCCGGATGCACGGCCTCGGCGCCGGTCTGCTTGCAGGCGGCAATGATCTTTTCGATGATGAGATAGGACTGCGCGGCCGGCGGCGGGCCGATGTGAACGGCCTCGTCGGCCATCTCGACATGCAGCGCGTCTCGATCCGCATCCGAATAGACGGCGACCGTCGCGATGCCCATCTTGCGCGCGGTCTTGATGACGCGGCAGGCGATTTCGCCCCGGTTGGCGATCAGGATTTTCTTGAACATCAGCAGGAACCTTGCGCGGCGGAATCGAAGGATGAACGGCGAAGAATGTGTCCCACCCTCCCCTTGGGGGAGGGTCGAAATTTGGGTCGCGTCAGCGGCACAAATTTCGGGGGTTCGAGGTGTTTCGCGAAGCGAACAAAAAGGTCCGATGGACCTTTTTGAACCTCGAACGAAAGCTTGGGGCATGGCCCTGCGCTTCGCTCCGGGCGTTCGAAGCTCGAAAAGGCCCACCGGGCCTTCTCGTTTGCCTTCGGCAAAACGCTCCTCACCCCCGAAAAATTCTTCGCGTCCGCTCGAATTTTTCGACCCGCCCCCCAGGGGCGGGTGGGGACGGACCGCAAAGCTGCGGCAAGAGGCGCTGCGAGTGGGCCCCGGCTTTCGCCGGGGTGACACTGAGGTTTTGGCAATAGAGTCACCCTCTCGCCTCTCACAACGGAATGTTGTCGTGCTTCTTCCACGGGTTCTCGAGCTCCTTGTGACGGAGGAGCGCGAGCGCCCGCGCAATGCGGACACGCGTGGAATGCGGCATGATGACTTCGTCGATATAGCCGCGTTCGGCCGCGACGAAAGGATTGAGGAAGCGGTCTTCATAGGTTTTGGTATGCGCGGCGATCTTGTCGGGGTCGCCGATATCGGCGCGGTGGATGATCTCGACCGCACCCTTGGCGCCCATCACCGCGATCTCGGCGGTCGGCCAGGCATAGTTGAGGTCGCCACGGATATGCTTCGACGCCATCACGTCATAGGCGCCGCCATAGGCCTTGCGGGTGATGACGGTGACTTTCGGCACGGTCGCTTCGGTATAGGCGAAGAGCAACTTGGCGCCATGCTTGATCAACCCGCCATATTCCTGCGCGGTGCCCGGCAGGAAGCCCGGCACATCGACAAAGGTGACGATGGGGATCGAGAAGCAATCGCAGAAGCGCACGAAGCGCGCCGCCTTGCGGCTGGCATCCGAGTCGAGCACGCCGGCCAGCACCATCGGCTGGTTGGCGACGATGCCGACCGTGCGGCCCTCGATGCGGGCAAAGCCGGTGATGATGTTTTTCGCAAAGCTTTCCTGGATCTCGAAGAAGTCGCTCTCGTCGACGACCTTCAGGATCAGTTCCTTCATGTCGTAGGGCATGTTGGGATTGGACGGGATCAGCGTGTCGAGCGATTTCTCGATGCGGTCCTGCGCGTCGAAGAAGGGACGTTCCGGCACTTCGTCGCGGTTCGACGAGGGCAGGAAATCCACGAGGCGGCGGATCTGCGTCATCGCGATCACGTCATTGTCCCAGGCGCCGTCGGCGACCGAGGATTTGGTGGTGTGGATCGAGGCGCCGCCGAGCTGTTCCGACGTCACGGTTTCGTTGGTGACCGTCTTCACGACATCGGGACCGGTGACGAACATGTAGGAGGTGTCGCGGACCATGAAGATGAAATCGGTCATGGCCGGCGAATAGACGTCGCCGCCGGCGCACGGCCCCATGATCACCGAAATCTGCGGAATGACGCCCGACGCCATGACGTTGCGCGTGAAGACCTCGCCATAGCCGCCCAGCGCGTCGACGCCTTCCTGGATGCGGGCGCCGCCGGCATCGAACAGGCCGATGATCGGGGCGCCGGTCTTCAGCGCCATGTCCTGGACCTTGGTCATCTTCTTCGCGTGACTGCGCGAGAGCGAACCGCCGAACACGGTGAAGTCCTTGACGAAGACATAGATCGGGCGGCCATTGACCGTGCCCCAGCCGGTGACGACGCCGTCGCCCGGGATCTTCTGCTTCTCCATGCCGAAATCGTTGCAGTCATGTTCGACGAACATGTCGAACTCCTCGAAGGAGCCCTCGTCGAGCAGCAGCGCGATGCGTTCGCGCGCGGTCAGCTTGCCCTTGGCGTGTTGCGCGTCGATGCGCTTCTGCCCGCCGCCCAGCCGCGCCACCGCGCGCCGCTCTTCAAGCCGACGAAGAATGTCCTTCATACTGCCCCCTGAAACCGGAGAATCCGCGCGGCCGCGCGGCTCGAAACCCGTGGTGCCTCAATTTGTCGCAAACCGGCTGTTGCGGGCTTTGAATAGCACCGAAATCTCCTTTTTGCCAATGGCTTGGCCGCCATTCCGATGGGTGGGGACCTTACGCTGCGTCAGCAAGAAGGTCGAGAAAACGGGCGGTTTCGATCAGTTCGGCGCGGCGCCGCGCAAGACGGGCCTCCTCCTCTTCGTCGCGGCCCGAAATCTCCATCTGCCAGGCCTCGTCGAGATAGGCCGCCTCGAAAGCGACGGCAGCATCGAGACGGCGCCGGACCAGCGCCAGGCCGAGCAGCGCCGAGCCCGCCAGCGTGACCGCATTGTGGAGCGCCGCCAGTTCGAAATGATCGAGCCCTTCGAGCACCCTTCCGTAAGCCGCCAGCGCCGCTTCGTCCTGCGCGACGTGAACGAGGCCGGTTGTGACCTTCATGACGATGCCCTGCTCCGCCGCCCATGCGACGATCGGGTCCCAGGCAGCGGCCTGACGATCCGCCAGCGTCTGCGGCGCCTCGGCGCGGTAGCAGAGGAGATCGCTGCCGGCGAAATTGACGATCTCGGCGATGACGGTGGCGCGGCGCGGCTGGACAAGATCGAGCGCGGTGTTGGCAAGCTTCGTCAGCCACATCGAACGCGGATCGATATAGTCGCCCTGCGCCTCCCATTCGGCGGCCATGGCGCGGGCCAGCGCCACCGACGGGACGGACAGCAATTGCTTCGACGGTGTCTTGACCGGCCGCCCGTCGAGCAGGATCGCCTGGCCGCTCTCGACCGGCCCCGCCTCGGCGCGCTTGTAGAAGCGCTTCGGCAGACGCGGCGCGTCACGCCCCGGATGCGGCGGCTGCTCGTCGAGCGTGCGGTTGCGCGCCAGATCGAAAATGGCGGCCGTGATGTCGGGCGTGTTGTCGTTGTCGGTCATGCGTTCCGCGTTTCCCCGAGGCTCTCTCTTCCTCTCAGCGTCCGAAAATGCCGCGCACGGCGCCGCCGATGCCCTTGGCGGCATCTTCGGCCGCACCGCCGATGGCGCCGCCGACATCCTTGACCGTGCCGGCAATGCCGCGCGACTCCTCCTGTGCCGCGGCCGCCGCCGCACCGCAATCGCCGCTGCCGGCGACCGACCCCGAACCCGCGCTCATCAGCGGCAGCAGCGCGCCGATGCCGCCGGTCAGCGCCGCGCCGCCGACGGCGGTTGCGACGCCGGTCGCGACGCCCGCCCGGTCGAGCCCGGCCGTCGGCGCCGAAAGCGGCCCCGAGAGACGCACCGGAAAGGCCAGGCTGACAAGGCTGGCCTTTTTCGGTTTCGGCTTGAAGAGCAGATCGATCCGCTCGCGCCCGAGATCGACCGTGCCGGAACCTGTGGTGATCAGGCTGTCGGTTTCAAGCGCCAGCGCCCGGGCGGTGCCGACGCCGCCGCTGAAATCGAAAGCACTCAGGACACAGACGAGTCTGGCCGTGTCGCCGGTCTTGCCGCCGGGGATCAGCACATTGACCAGATCGTCGGAGACGACCGCGAAGGCACGCGAATTGATCGTGCCCTCGCCGATCGCCAGATTGGTCTGACCGCCCAGCGAAGCGGCAATCGCATGCAGCGAGGCGCCGCGCCCCGTCAGCTTCGCGCCGAAATCGGCCCGCGCCGCCAGCATGGTGGTGAGGTCGAGATCGCTCAGCAGACGGCCGATGTCGAAATTGGTCGCAGCGGCATCGACGGCAACGCTTTTTGCCTTGCCGTCGGCATTGAGCGTCAGCTTCATCGGCGCGCCGCGATAGGCGGCCGTCAGCGGCGCATCGAGCCTGCCGCCCCGGATCGTCAGCGGCAGCTTCATGTCGGCCAGGACCAGCTTGCCGTAGTGAAGCTCGCCCAGCGTGAAGGCCAGTTCGGCATCGAAGGCGTCGAGCGCCTCGAGCGGCAGCGGATCGCGGCTGAAGACCGGGCCGCCCTCCTTTTTGCTACTGGTGCCGCCCGACGCGCCGCCGCCGAGAAAGGGCGTCACGTCGAATTTGGGGCTTGAAAGCGCCCCGGTCAGACGCGGGCGGCCGGTGAGGTCGAGCGCCAGGTCGCCGCCGACGCTGGTGCCGGCCACGCTCAGCGCCGCATCGGACAAGACGATCTTCGTTGCATCCCCGGCGATATCGGCCGCGAAGGCCACCGCCGCGCCATTGACGTCGCCCTCGACGACGGCATGAAAGCCGTCGCCTTTCGGCCGCGCGGTGATTTCGCGGAAGGCGGCCGCCGTGGTCTCGCCGGTCGTGCCGTCGCGATAGGCGATGCGCAGATCCGCAATCTCGATCTGCGGAATGCCGGCCAGCGCCAGACCGCCGCCCCCGGACGGCGCGGCGGGCGCCGCCTCGCCGAATTCCCAGTTGCCGCGGCCGCGGCGATCGGTTTCGAGATAGATATCGGCGCCCGACAGCGCGACCTCGCGCAGATCGACATTGCCGGACAAGAGCGGCAGCAGCGCCAGTTGCAGCGACAGGCTGTCGGCGGTCAGCATCTGCGGCCGCGTGGCCCAGTCGGCATTGCCGAAGCTGATCTTTTCGGCCACGACCGTCGGCACCAGCGAATAGCCGATATGGATACCGCCGTCGATCGTCAGCGTGCGGCCGGTCGCGTCCTTCGCCGCTGCCTCGATCTGCGGCGCGAAACGGCCGAGATCGACAAAGGTCAGCGCATAGAGCGCGCCGGCCAGCAGCAGCACGACGACAACGACGAAGCGCAGCAATTTCCTCATGGCACCTGCCTCCCCTGATCAGCCGACGACGCGGCGCCGGGCCAGAGCGTGTCGAGCGCCGGCGCCAGCGCCGAAAAATCGGGCAGCACCAGATGCGCGCCGCTCCGCCGCAGCGTCTCGGGCGCATGATAGCCCCATTCGACGCCCAGCGCATGGGTGCCGGCGGCCCGCGCCATCTCGATATCGTAGCTGGTGTCGCCGATCAGCGCCGTGGCGGCCGGATCGATGCCGGTTTCGGCCATGGCGCGGTAGAGCATTCCGGGATGGGGCTTGGAAGGCGCGTCGTCGGCCGTCTGCAGCGTGACGAAATAATCCGACAACCCGTGCGTTTCGAGGGCGTGGCGCAGGCCCTGTTGCGACTTGCCGGTGGCGATGCCGAGCAGAACGTCGCCGCGCGCATGCAGCGCCTCGATCGCCGCCCGGGCGCCGGGAAACAGCGGTTCGGCCAGATCCTTGCGCCGGCGCACCTCGAAAAAGGCATCGCGATAGCTTGCCGTGACGCGGCGGCGGAAGCCCGCTTCGGCCTCGGGCAGCAGCGCCGCCAGCGCCTCGTCGAGCGACAGGCCGACGATCGACAGCACCTGCGCGCGCGGCAGCTCGGCCAGACCATGCGCCGCAAAGGCATGCGCCATCGCCGCCACGATCATGTGCTGGCTGTCGATCAGCGTGCCGTCGCAATCGAACACGGCAAGGCGGAGGGGAGCGGTCAAGCGGCAACCACCGTGATCCGTCCCGCCTGTCGCGATTTTGGCTTCCTTCTGACGACGATCTCGACATCGCGGTCGAGCTGGGTCAGGAACGCCATCAGACGTTCCACCGAGAAGCCGTCCAGCTTGTAGTTGACGAGCGCGGAGACTTTCGGCTGATTGATGCCGAGCAGATCGGCAATTGTCGCCTGCACAAGGCCATGCTCCTCGATCACGCGGTTCAGCTCGAAGGCCAGCCGCAGCTTCGTCTGGCGTTCCTCGGCATCCGCAAAGCCGAGATCGGCGAAGACATTGCCGCTGCCACGCTTGATCTTTTCAACCTTTGCCTTTGTCATGGCCGGCCACCTGACTGGATGACGATATATACCACAACTCCGTCATGACCCGCTTTATGCGGGTCATCCACGTCTTTCTCCGGGGACTCCAAAGACGTGGATGGCCCGGACAAGCCCACTGCTGTCCGGTTAAGCATAGGCAATCTCCAGTTGCGCAGGATTTGG
>NZ_CAXBIB010000034.1:0-4838 GCF_963975745.1 uncultured Parvibaculum sp.
AAACAGGGAATCATCACTACAATCCAAATGCCACTCTCTTTTGCAGAGGAATCCTTGGGGGAGGGTCGGAATTTGCGGCGCGTCAGCGCTGCAAATTACGGGGCGGGGTATGCGGCCAGGCGGAGCCCCCGCGCTCCGCGTTTTGTCGTGACGATCCAACCCCCGCCCCAAAATTCGCTATGCGAATTTTGACCCTCCCCGAGGGGAGGGTGGGAAGAGACGTTGTCTTCAAAATTCAATGCTCGACTATGACGCCGTGGCGCCGCCGTCGATGACCATGGTCTGGCCGGTCATGAAGGCGCCGGCGGGGCTGGCGAGGAAGACCGCCGCGCCGGCGATTTCGTCGGGCATGCCGATGCGCTTCAGCGGCGCGCCGGCGGTGGAGCGTTCGAGGATTTCGGGATTGTCCCAGAGGGCTTTCGCGAAATAGGTCTTGATCAGGCCCGGCGCGATGCAGTTGACGCGGATGTTCTGGGGCCCGTATTCGACCGCGAGATTGCGCGCAAGCTGCATGTCGGCGGCCTTGGAGACGCAATAGGCGCCGAGAATCGGCGAGCCGCGCAGGCCGCCGATCGAAGAGATGATGGTGATCGAGCCGTCCTTGCGCTCGACCATCTGCGGCAGGACCATGTGGGCCAGCCAGTGGTTCGACTTGATGTTGGCCGACATGATCTTGTCGAAGGCGTCGTCGGGCAGATCCTTCGACGGGCCGAAATAGGGATTGACCGCCGCGTTGCAGACCAGGCTGTCGACGCGGCCCCACTGCTTCATCGTGGTGGCGACCAGGCGTTCGAGATCGCCCTTGTCGGAAATGTTGCAGGGAACGGCAATGGCGCTGTCCTTGTATTTCGCGTTGATCTCGCCGGCGACCCTGTCGCAGGCATCGCCCTTGCGGCTGGAAACGACGACTTTCGCGCCATGTTCGGCCATGCGGTGGACGATGGCCTCGCCGATGCCCTTGGTGGAGCCGGTGACGATGGCGACCTTGCCGGTGAGATCGAAGAGCGACATGGGGGATTTCCTTTCCGGTCCGAAGCCGCTGCCGTTCGGGGCGCGGATTCGCGGTTTTTCCGTGTTTATACCTAGTCGAAGGCCGTTCCCGCCGGACGCGCGATTTGCTAGGATTACGGCGACCAACGGGGTACGGGGTCGTTTTACACCATCGCCCCCCGAAATCCATATGGCCGCGCTCTCGACGCCGGCCGCAGGGACCAGGGGCCGCCTTCAACCGGACCGGGCGCCGCCTCGCGGTAAATGCCTCATCCTCAGATCGGAGTTCCACCATGCTGCTCAAGAAGTTTGCCATTGTCGCCATCATCGCGACATTCGGCCTTGCCGCCTGCACGACGCAGGACCCCTATACCGGCGAACAGAAAACCAGCAAGACGACCTATGGCGCGCTGGGCGGCGCCGTTGTCGGCGCGCTTGCCGGCGGACTGATCGGCGGCGGCGACTCGACCGACCGGCGGCAGCGGGCGATGATCGGCGCCGGCATCGGCGCGCTGGCCGGCGGCGGCATCGGCTATTACATGGACCAGCAGGAAAAGGAACTGACGCAGCGGCTCAGGGCCTCGGGCGTCAGCGTGACGCGGGTCGGCAACGACATCATCCTCAACATGCCGGGCAATGTGACCTTCGACACCAATTCATCCGACATCAATGCGCGCTTCTTCGAGGTGCTCAATTCGGTCGCGATCGTGCTGAAGGAATACGAGAAGACGCTGGTCGACGTGACCGGCCATACCGACTCGACCGGCTCGGACCAGTACAATCTCGAATTGTCGCAACGCCGGGCGCAGAGTGTCGGCAGCTACCTGATCAGCCAGGGCGTCGACTCGCGGCGCTTCTATATCGTCGGCGCCGGCGAGAGCCAGCCGATTGCCGACAACAACACGGCGGCCGGACGCGAGCAGAACCGTCGCGTCGAAATCCGCCTGTCGCCGCTGACGACCAGCTGATTGCGGTTTCGTCCGTGCAAGGAAGGCCCGGCAGCGATGCCGGGCCTTTTTTTGTTTTGATGGAAAATCGTGTCCGTTTCTCCCCACCCGCCCCTTGGGGGAGGGTCGAAATTTGTGAAGCGCAAGCGAAACAAATTTCGGGGCGGGTGGGTTGCTGGTTGGCTCATCGATCAAATGCCGCTCTGCGCAGGTTCCTTACGGTGCCGGGAATTGGGTCAGCGGGTTGTAGGGCAGGTCGGTGTTGCCGTAGTCGAGGTCCATATGGGTCAGTTCCGCCGTCACCTGCGAGCGGTGATGCGTGGCGTGGTTGAAGAGCTGCGCCCACCAGAAGCTGCGCGGGAGCTTGCGGCCCGACGGCATGACGATCACTTCGTCGAACCATTGCGGCGGCGCGTCTTCGCAGCGCGTGCGAAATTTCGCGTCCATCCTGACGCGTGCGGCACGCAAGGCTTCGAATTCGGTTTCGATGCGGCGGCCGGGATCGAAAGCCGACGGCATCGCGCCTGCGTCGATATAGGCCAGGAGATGCGTTTCGACCATCAGCATGTGGTCGAGGGTGGCCAGCATGTCGCCGAAGAACATGCCGCGCGCGCGGGTCAGTTCCCCGGGCGGCAGCGTGGCGAGCAGGCCATAGAGCTTCTCGTTCTGCCACTGGTTGTAGCGCGCCATCTCGATCGCTATGGGCGCGTAGCCGCTCACGGCAGCAGCTTCTCGATTTCGGCGACCAGCGCGGCATCGAGCGGGCCGGTCTTGCTCGGGTAGATCTCGACCAGTTCGCCTTCGGGGCCGATCAGATATTTGTGGAAGTTCCAGCGCGGGCGGGCATCCTCGCCCGCGACCTCGCCGACCCAGCGATAGAAGGGTTGGGCCTCGGCGCCGACGACCTGCTGCTTGGCGGTCAGCGGGAAGGTGACCGAATAATTGATCTCGCAGAAGGAGACGATCTCGGCCTCGGTGCCGGGCTCCTGGGCGCCGAAATCGTTGGAGGGCACGCCGATGACGGTCAGGCCGCGGGTACGGTAGCGCTCCCAGAGGCCCTGCAGGTCGCGATATTGCGGGGTGAAGCCGCAGCGGCTGGCCGTGTTGACGATCAGCACCGGGTGGCCTGCAAAACGCGACAGCGGCAGCGCCTCGCCGGTTGCGGTCAGGAATTCGAATTGATGGGCGGACATGGGGGCTCCTCGCCTTTTCATGGCCGTGCATTATAGCATGGGCGCCAATCTTGTCCTTTCGGGACGGCGAGGGAGAGCGATTTCATGTGCGATACGCTGGTGGCGCGGCCGGGAGCGACGGCGAGCGGCGCGCTGTTGTTTGCGAAAAACTCCGACCGCGAGGCCAATGAGGCGCAGTATCCGCTGTTCGTGCCGGCGGCGGCGCACGCGCCGGGGGCCCGGCTCCGCTGCACCTATATCGAGATTCCGCAGGTTGCCCGCACGCATGCCGTTTTGCTGTCGCGGCCGTTCTGGATGTGGGGCGCCGAGATGGGCGCCAACGAACATGGCGTCGTGATCGGCAACGAGGCGGTGCATGCCAAGATCGCGCCGCAGGCCGAAGCCTCGCTGATCGGCATGGATCTGCTGCGCCTCGGGCTCGAGCGCGGCGCCAGCGCCGAGGAGGCACTCGATGTCATCACGCGGCTCCTTGGCGAATTCGGCCAGGGCGGCAATTGCGCGCACAAGGGCCGCTTCGAGTATCACAATTCGTTCATCATCGCCGATGCGGCGGGCGATGCCTTCGTGCTCGAAACGGTGGGGCGCGAATGGGCGGTGGAACGGGTCAAGGATCGTCGCAGCATTTCGAACAGCTACACGATCGGGCGCGATTTCGAACGGCTGAGCGCGGGCGCCGAACGGCTTGCGCAAGCGCATGGGCTGGCGCCTTCCGGTCAGGATTTCGATTTCGCCGATGTCTTCGCCAATCGCAAACGCTCGGCGCTGGCCAGCGGGCATCAGCGCTGGTGCCGGACAAGTGCATTGCTGGGTGCGAAGACCGGCGGCATTGCAGCCGCCGGGATGATGCGCTTCCTGCGCGACCACGGGGCGCAAGCGGCGCGGCGGCCCGACTGGCGGCCGGACGGGATTCTCGGCGGGGCGGTGTCGGCACATGCGACCTATGGGCCGGTGCGGCGTTTCGGGCAGACGACGGCCTCCTGGGTGGCGGAACTGGGGAATGACAAATTCGGTCAAAGGAGGGCCGTTCACTGGCTGACCGCGACTTCGGCGCCGGACACAGGGCTCTTCAAGCCGGTGTTTTTCGGGCCCGGATGGGCGAAGGCGGGGCTGCCCGATTTCGGCCCGGCGCCGGGCGATGTCTTCGATGCGCGGACGCGCTGGTGGCGGCATGAGCGGCTGCACCGGGCCGTGCTGCGGAACTATCCCCAGCGGCTGGCCGCCTATGCCGGCGAGCGCGACCGGCTGGAGGCCTCGTTTGCCGCCCGGGTCGAGGCGCTGATCCGGCGGGAGGGGAGCGCGGCCGAGGCCGGGGCATTGTCGCGGGCGCTCTGGCGCGAGGCCGATGCCGCCGAAGCGCGCTGGCTCGAAAAGGTGCTGCGCGTCCCCGAAAACCCGGCTTTCCGGCCGTCGGCGCCGATGGCGGCGCATTGGGGGAGCCTGGCGCGGCAGGCGCGGCTGCGGGGGATTTAACGGGCGGCGGCGGCAAAGAAAGCCACAATGCTCTCGTCCCACCCGCCCCTAGGGGGCGGGTCAAACGGGCGAAGCCCGTTTGGGGCGGGGGCGCTGAAGCGCGTCAGCGTACACCCTGTCGTTTTCCCATGCCGCCACGCCGCGACCCCGCCCCGAAATTTGTTCGCTTACGCTCACAAATTGTCGACCCTCCCCCAAGGGATTCCTCTGCAAAACACAGTGTGCTTTGGTCGTCAGA
>NZ_CAXBIB010000035.1:0-4684 GCF_963975745.1 uncultured Parvibaculum sp.
GATTTTAATTAAAATAGTTATAATCGGATATCGCCCCCCCCCCCCCGCGCGAAAAGGAGGAACGGCAGATGAGCAAGACAGAAGGCGGCAAGTGCCCGGTCATGCATGGCGGCGCCACATCCGCAAGCATGGGCACCATGAACGAGGATTGGTGGCCGAACGCCCTCAATCTCGACATCCTTCACCAGCATGACAGCAAGACCAATCCGCTGGGCAAGGATTTCAACTATCGCGAAGAGCTGAAGAAGCTCGACGTTGCGGCGCTGAAGAAGGACATGCATGCGCTGATGACGGACAGCCAGGACTGGTGGCCGGCCGACTGGGGCCATTATGGCGGGTTGATGATCCGTCTCGCCTGGCACTCGGCGGGTTCCTATCGTCTCGCCGACGGGCGCGGCGGCGGCGGCGCCGGCAATATCCGTTTCGCGCCGCTGAATTCCTGGCCGGACAATGGCAATCTCGACAAGGCGCGGCGCCTGCTCTGGCCGCTCAAGAAGAAATACAGCAACAAGGTCAGCTGGGCCGACCTGATCATCCTGGCCGGCACCATCGCCTATGAATCGATGGGCCTGAAGACCTTCGGCTTCGGCTTCGGCCGCGAGGACATCTGGCACCCCGAAAAAGACACCTATTGGGGCGCAGAGAAGGAGTGGCTCGGCCGCGGCCGCTATGAAAGCGACGACAAGCCGACATCGCTCGAGAACCCGCTCGCCGCCGTGCAGATGGGCCTGATCTACGTCAATCCCGAAGGCGTGGGCGGCAAGCCCGACCCGCAAAAGACCGCGCTCGAAGTGCGCGAAACCTTCAAGCGCATGGCGATGGACGACGAGGAAACCGCAGCGCTGACCTGCGGCGGCCATACCGTCGGCAAGGCGCATGGCAATGGCGATGCCGCCAATCTCGGACCGGCGCCGGAAGGCGCCGAACTCGAGGATCAGGGCTTCGGCTGGCTCAACAAGAAGGCGCGCGGCGTCGGCAACCAGTCGGTGACGAGCGGCCTCGAAGGCGCCTGGACCACCGAGCCGACCAAATGGGACATGGGCTATTTCAAGCTGCTCTTCGGCTATGACTGGGAACTGAAGAAGTCCCCGGCCGGCGCCTGGCAGTGGGAACCGGTCAACATCAAGGAGGAAGACAAGCCGCTCGATGCCGAGAACCCGTCGGTGCGTCACAATCCGATCATGACCGATGCCGACATGGCCATGAAGGTCGACCCGATCTACAACAAGATCTGCCAGAAGTTCATGTCGGATCCCGACTACTTCGCCGACACCTTCGCCCGCGCCTGGTTCAAGCTGACCCATCGCGACATGGGCCCGAAGGCGCGCTATGTCGGCCCCGACGTGCCGAAGGAAGAGCTGATCTGGCAGGACCCGGTTCCGGCCGGCCGCACCGACTACGACGTTGCCGCCGTCAAGGCGAAGATCGCCGCAAGCGGTCTCTCCACCGGTGAAATGGTGGCGACCGCCTGGGACAGCGCCCGTACCTGGCGCGGCTCGGACATGCGCGGCGGCGCCAATGGCGCGCGCATCCGCCTTGCGCCCCAGAAGGACTGGGAAGCCAACGAACCGGCGCGGCTGAAGAAAGTGCTGGCGAAGCTCGAACCGATCGCCAAGGAAACCGGTGCCAGCATCGCCGACGTCATCGTGCTGGCCGGCAATCTCGGCGTCGAGCAGGCGGCGAAGGCGGCGGGCGTCAATGTGACGGTGCCCTTCGCGCCCGGCCGCGGCGACGCGACCGACGCGCAGACGGATGCTGAATCCTTCGACGTGCTGGAACCGGCGGCCGATGGCTACCGCAACTTCCTGAAGAAGGATTATGCGGTGACGGCAGAAGAGCTGATGCTCGACCACACGCAGCTTCTCGGCCTGACTGCGCATGAAATGACAGCACTTGTCGGCGGCATGCGCGTGATCGGCACCAACCATGGCGGCACCAGGCACGGCGTCTTCACCGATCGTGAAGGCGCGTTGACGACCGACTTCTTCGTCAACCTGACCGACATGGCCTACAAGTGGGAGCCGAAGGGCAAGAACCTCTACGAGATCGTCGACCGCAAGAGCGGCAAGACGAAATGGACGGCGACCCGCGCCGACCTGGTCTTCGGTTCGAACTCGGTGCTGCGTGCTTATGCCGAAGTCTATGCGCAGGACGACGCGAAGGAGAAGTTCGTGAAGGACTTCGTGGCGGCCTGGGTCAAGGTGATGAACGCCGACCGCTTCGACCTCGCGGCCTGACACTCTCGTTGAGCCGGACAAGAACGCGCCGCCCCCGGATCATCCGGGGGCGGCGTTTGTGTTTGGGGGTGGAGCGTTGCAGAGAAAAATGACGTGCCTTCATGGCGCGGGAAACGTTCCGGCCGGGAGCGCATTCTCCTCAACCCATGCAATGCCTTTCGGCCTTTCGCCATCCGTCTCGATGAATTCCTTCACAGCCTCCCAAGCGTCTTGATAAGGAATGAACAGGCCGACCGGCAACAGCGTGTCGTGAAGGTTGCGCACATGCTCGCCGAGACGCGAAAGGTCGCCCATCGAATAGAATGTTTCGCTGTGGCCACCCCCCGACTTCCGCCAGGTGAACTGCACGCCCAGTTCGGGATGTCCCCACATGTCGAGATAGACCGTGATACGGCGCCGGTCGGCCGGCCCGAAATGGCCGGTGCCGTCGACACCTTCCGCCGTCAACCCGCCACTGTCGTTGCGCGTCTCGAAGAACCACCGCTTTCCGGGAGGCGCGAGAAAATAGCGCTCGATCTCGGCCGGTTCGGGCCATCCTTCGCGAAAGCGGGAGGCAAAATAGCTATGCTTTCTCATGCTCCTGTCACTCCCAAAAGCCGTCTCGCATGGTCCGCCTGGCACCATTTGGCCCGACAAACGTAACGGTCGGATTGCCCAGCTCCAATCCAAGTCGCGGAAGGACCGTTTCGCAACTTCGGCACATCGGACGGTCGGTATGCACTTCGAAGCGCTGCCCTGCCACACGTTCCTATCACAGGGCCGAATCTATCCGGGATTGAAGCTGATTTGACGACTTATCCCCCCACATTGCCGGTCCCGCATAATTGTTAGTCCCGCACTGAACAAAGTGTGAGTGCGACCTTATGGAGGACCCCGACAGTGTTGCAAAATGGCTGTTTTGACTATCGAGTCAGCGCTCGTGATCTCGCATGGCTGAAACTAAAGCATGCCATACTGAGACTAAAACGAGCACTCGATCGAGACGAACCTTTCGATTTCCTCGGGCGCACCGGAAATGGAGAATTGCTGCTGGTTGGCGAAGGAAATTTGAGTTTCTCGGCCGCTCTTCTGCACCGCAAACCTCAGCTAGGTAAGAGAATCACTGCCACCACGTTCGAAACCGAAACATCTTGGAACAGACGAACATCTGGAAACGCTAGTTTTCTCCGACAGATGGGGGCCCGAGTACATGGTTCCGTCGACGCAACGAAGCTGGAGGACCACGTTCGCAACAAATTATTCGAGTTGATTGTCTTCCAATTCCCAAACGTTGCCAGCCGCGTTCCGCGCTACGGGCGCAATCCAAATCATATTTTGATCAAGAAGTTCTTGCGAAGCGCATCACGTCATCTGACCTCCTCCGGATGTGTTGCCGTTACAGTGGTCAACAGCTCGTTTTACGACGGGGCATTTGACATGGATGGAGCAGCGAAAGACAGTGGATTGGAGAACCCCGTTGCTCATCCCTTTTTCTTTGCCGACTACCCAAATTATTCCCACGTCAATACGCTGACTGACGACAGCGCCATCGAGAAATCAGCTGATTGTGTGACATTCGTCTTTAACTCGAAAACACGACGTGGTGTTTTGGAGACTGCTCCACAATGAAAGCCAAAATGCTACCGCCAGGCACAATCTATCTACCGGACTTCGTCACCGCGAAGGAGGAACACGAAATCGTCGGCGCGCTCGACGCCGGCGAATGGAACGCCGAGATGAAGCGGCGCGTGCAGCATTTCGGCTGGCGCTACGACTACCGCGCCCGGGCGGTGACCGCCGACGCCTTTCTGGGCGCCCTGCCCGACTGGCTGTCGCCGGTCTGCGCGCGGCTCGAGGGCGAAACCGAATTCGGGCGCCGGCCGGATCAGATGATCGCCAATGAATATCTGCCGGGACAGGGCATCAGCGCGCATGTCGATTGCGTGCCCTGCTTTGCCGACAGGGTTGCATCGCTGAGCCTGCTGTCGGCCTGCGAGATGCAGTTTCGTCACGGCGCGAGCGGCGAAAACCGCGCGCTCCTTCTCGAACCGCGCGCGCTGCTGATCCTGACCGGCGCGGCGCGCTACGACTGGACGCATGAAATCCCGGCACGCAGGACCGACACTATCGACGGCGAGAAACGACCTCGCGAGCGGCGTGTTTCGATGACGTTTCGGAATGTGCTGAGAGGCGGGTGAAAGAGCGGGGTGGGATTGGCGAAAACAGGCATTGGCCTGTTTTCGTCCTTGGCCTGACGGCCGGCGGATCGAGCGGCCGAGCCGCTCGCCCCAAAACGCTGGCGCGTTTTGTCGAACATGGGTTCTTTCCGCCCGCTCTTCCGCCATTAAAAAGGCCCCCGGAAGGGGGCCTTTTTAATGGCGGAGAGGGTGGGATTCGAACCCACGGTACCCTTGCGAGTACGCCGCATTTCGAGTGCGGTACTTTCAACCACTCAGCCACCTCTCCGC
>NZ_CAXBIB010000036.1:0-2445 GCF_963975745.1 uncultured Parvibaculum sp.
CCGCACCCATCCTGACACATCCCCAACACACAGGGACCCATTGGTTCCCTCAGCAAGGGCGATGATGCACTGCGCTTGTACCAATGCGTACTGTTGAAAGCTGCGGCAAGTTGAAATGCGAGTGGGTCCCGGGGACAAGCCCCGGGATGACACTTTTATTTTTATCTGGCTCGGAGAAAGATCGCCAACCGCCTGGATCAATCCGCGCTTCTTGCCAGGGCGCTGCCGATGGGGAGGTTCTGGGCGGGGACGATCAGGACCTTGTCGATGCGCGGACCGTCCATGTCGACGACTTCGAAGCGGTAGCCGTTCCAGCCGAAATAATCGCCTTCGCGCGGCAGGCGGCCGAACCAGTTGAACATCACGCCGGCCAGCGTGTTGACCTCGCCGCTTTCGTCGCCCGGCAGTTTCGACAGTTTCAGCAGGCGGCGCACCTCGTCGACCGAGACGACGCCGTCGATGATGTACGAACCGTCTTCGCGGATGGTGACGGCCGGGTTGTTGTCGGCGGCGTGGTCGGACAGGTCGCCGATCATCGCGAAGAAGATTTCCGACATGGTCAGCGTGCCGACGACATCGGCATATTCGTCGATGACGAAGGCCATGAACATGTTTTCCGACTGCAGAATGCTCAGCGCCTTGAGGACGCTCGCCGTGCGCGGGATGTAGAGCGGCGGCGACATGCGGGCCAGCAATTCGTCGTTGGATTTCGGATCGAGGAAGAGTTCCTCGAGCCGGACCATGCCGATGAAGGGGCCATTGGCGCCGCGCCGGACCGGATAGCGCATCCTCTGCTCGCGGCGGATCAGGGCCAGATTGGCCTCGACCGGCTGTTCGGCATCGAGCCAGACCAGATGCAGGCGCGGCGTCATTACCTCGCTGATGCGGGTGTCGCCTAGCTGGAAGACACGGTTGACGATGTCGCGTTCGACGCCCTCGATGGCGCCGGCGGCCGCGCCCTCCTCGATCAGATGCCTGATCTCGTCTTCGGTGACCTGCGGCGCCTCGCGGCCGGCAATGCCGTAGAGCTTCAGAACCCAGTCGGTCGAGTGCGAAAGAAAGGTGACGGCCGGGCCGAGCGCCCGCGCGAAGCCGCGCATCGGCCGGGCGACGCCGGCGGCGATGCCTTCGGGATTGGAGAGCGCGATGCGCTTGGGGACCAGTTCGCCGAGGATCAGCGTCAGATAGGTCAGCACGATGACGACCAGGCCGAAGGCGACGGGCTGGGCGTAAGCGCCGATCCAGGGCCAGTCGACCATGACGGCCGAAATGGGACCGGACAGCACCGCGCCGCCGAAGGCGCCGGTGAAGACGCCGACCAGGGTGATGCCGATCTGCACCGAGGAGAGGAAGCGGCCGGGCTCGGCATGGAGCTTCAGCGCCGCCTCGACCGGGGCGGTGGCGGCGCCCGAACGCTTGCGCGCGCTGACCAGCGCCTGCAGGCGCTGGCGCCGCGCCGAGACCAATGCCATTTCGGACATCGAGAAAAACCCGTTCACGAGGATCAGAACGAGCAGGATGACGATGTTCGAGAGCATGGGATCCCCGGGGGCTGGAGGGAAAGTATAGGCGAGAGCGCGCGCTTGCGCGACGGGGTAGCGCGGAAGGGCGGAACGCGGCAGGATTGGCCGCTTTCCCGGGCGAAACGGAGAAGGCACATGCCTCACAGGGATATCGAATCAGCGGCGGCGCGGGTGGCGCGGGACGGCGACGGGCCCGCGCTTGTGGCGCTGTGGGCGGCGGCGGGGCTGACGCGGGCCTGGAACGACGCGGCCGCCGACATCGCGTTTGCCCGGGGCGGGCCGGCCTCGGACGTGCTGGTGATCGAGCGCGCGGGCCGGATCGCGGCCAGCGTCATGGTCGGCCATGACGGGCATCGGGGCGCGGTCTATTACGTCGCGGTCGATCCGGCGCTCCGGGGGCAGGGGCTCGGGCGCGCGATCATGGCAGCGGCGGAAGCCTGGCTTCGGGCGCGGGGCGTCTGGAAGCTCAACCTGATGGTCCGGCGCGGCAATGAGGGGGCGATGGGGTTCTATGCCGGGCTCGGCTATGGCGAGGACGAGGTTGTGGTGATGTCGAAGCGGGTCGCGCCTGTGCCGCATGCGGTGGCGGATTGAGGGAAGGAAGGGGTTCACGCGGAGACGCGGAGGCGCGGAGATAGAGAAGAAAGAAAGTTTATTTCACGCGAAGGCGCGAAGACGCAGAGAAGGGAAGAGAAGAGAAGATTTCTGGCGCTACGCGCCGGGGGGTTTTTGCGATTGTCTCAGCGCAAATCCAAAATACAGGTGTCACCCCGGCGAAAGCCGGGGCCCATTGGTTCCCTCAGCAAGGGCGATGGTGCGCGGCGCTAGCGCCATCATACAACCTCAAAAGCTGCGGCAAGAGGCACTGCGAGTGGGCCCCCTGAGTTCACAAACGAAGTGCAACACCAGCTTGGGCTTAAGG
>NZ_CAXBIB010000037.1:0-2151 GCF_963975745.1 uncultured Parvibaculum sp.
CGTTCCAGACATGACCCAACAACACAGTTGCCGGGCACAAGGCCCGGGATGACACCGAGTTTTTGGTAACCGAAGAGACTCAAATCACTACATGCAATTGCCCCGCTCCCCAGGAGCGGGTGGGAAGAAAGGGCAACGCAAACACCCTCACCCCTTCGCCGCATCTCCCGCCAGCGCCAAAATCTCCGCCTCGCTCATCCCCGCCTCGCGCAGGACTTCCGCCGTCTGTTCGCCGAGGCGCGGCGGGTGGCGGCGGATGCTGGAGGGCGAGGCCATGAAGCGCACCGGCGGCTTCAGCGCGAAATAGGGCCCGGCATGCGGGTGGTCGAAGCGCATGAAGAAATCGACGGCCTTGAGATGCGGATCGTCCTGCAGGTCGTCCAGACGGTTCATCTTGACGGCGGGGATCGACAGCGGCTTCAAGAGCGCCAGCCATTCCTCCGTCGTCTTGGTTTCCGTCGTCTCCTCGATCATCGCATAGAGTTCGCGGATATGGATCGTGCGCGCCTTGTAGTTGTTGAAGCGCGGATCGTTGATGTAGTCGTCGAGGCGGCCGGCCAGTTCGAAGAACTGTTCCCATTGCTTGTCGGAATAGGGCAGCAACCCGATATGGCCGTCCTTGGTGCGATAGGGGCGGCGGTCGGGATTGGTGATGCGGCCATAGGTCCATTGCCCGGTCGGCGGGTCGTAGACATGGTCGTAGAAATGTTCGGCCAGCACGAAGGAGGTGACCGCTTCGAGCATCGGCACTTCGACGAACTGCCCCTCGCCGGTCCGCTCCTTGTGGAACAACGCCGCCGTCACCGCCTGCACCATGAACAATCCCGACACCTTGTCGGCCATGATGGTCGGGATGTAACGCGGCTTCGGGTCGCCATCCATGCGGCCCAGCAGGTCGGCGGCGCCCGATCCCGCCTGGATCAGATCGTCATAGGCGGGCAGTCCCGCGTAAGGCCCGTCCGAGCCATAGCCCGCGGCATGGACGAAAATGATGTCGGGCTTCACCGCCTTCACGTCTTCATAGGCGAGGCCGAGCTTCTTCATTGCCGCATAGCGGATGTTCGAGGTCAGCACATCGGCGGTTGCGACGATCTTCAGCAGCGCCTCGCGGCCTTCCGCCGTGCCGAGGTCGAGCAGCACCGAGCGCTTGTTGCGGTTGATGGTCAGGAAGATCGGCCCCAGATCGGGCGCCGCGCCTTCCGGCAGATGGCCCGGCCAGCGCATGATGTCGCCGCCCGCGCCGCCGCCGCCGGTCGGCGAGGGCGCTTCGACCTTGATCACGTCGGCGCCCATGTCGCCCAGGATCTGCGTCGCATAGGCGCCGAAGACGACCGCCGTCAGATCGACAATGCGCACGCCTTTCAGCGGGCCCCTGTTCTCGGTCTCGAGTTCCTTGTTCTGGCTCACTTGTTCTGGCTCACTTCGCATCCCCGGATTTCCCGTTCCACGCATAGAGAATGTCGGGAAGGTTTTCTTCGTTGCCGGCGCCGTTGGTGCGGCGCGTCTCGCTCAGCCCGTGCCGCTCATAGAAGCGGCGGGCGCCGAGATTGGCCTGAAACGTCCACAGCGAAAAGCCCCCCGGCAGCTCGGCCTTGGCCTTTTCGAGCAGAGCCGTGCCTGCCCCTGCGTTATGCCAGGACGGATCGACATAGAGATGATGGAGCCAAGCCTGAGGCGGGGCGGGTTCGAGTGCTGCAAAACCGAGCAGCGCGCCGCCCTGCGTCGCCAGCCAGACCTCGCTGCGCTTCACCACGCGGCGAATGAAAAGCCGCGTATCGGCATCGCTGTGCAGCTTCGGCAGATAATCCATCCCCGCCCGCGCCGCGATGAACACGCGCGCCACCTCCGGCCAGTCGTCCTCGGTCGCGCGGCGGATCTGCATGGGGGCAATCTACAGCGTCGTTGGGAGGGAAGCGATTCCCCCCAACATGTCATTGCCGGACCGGCGCGGAGCGCCGTGATCCGGCAATCCAGAAGGCGCGCATCGCGCGCCGTCAATCTTCGTGAAGACTCCTTGAGCGGTATGCTCGGAATCGGCGAAGAGTTTTTGTGAAGAGAGACGCCGCCTTCGGCGGCTTCTGGATTGCCGGGTCGAGCCCACTGCTGTCCGGCTAAGGAATGGGTGGACGGGTTGCATGGCTTGGATTCAAC
>NZ_CAXBIB010000038.1:0-2114 GCF_963975745.1 uncultured Parvibaculum sp.
TGAATCCAAGCCATGCAACCCGTCCACCCATTCCTTAGCCGGACAGCAGTGGGTCGAGCCCGGCAATGACGATGTTGGGTGAGGAGACGGCGTCACGCCCCCTCGAACAATTCCAGCGTCCGCTTCAGCGCCAGCTCGGCCGATGCCCGGTCGTAATTGTTGCGGCGGTCGGAATTGAAGCCGTGATCGGCGTCGTAGACAAAGACCTTCACCTCCGGATGCGCGGCCTCGATGCGGCGCACGTCTTCCATCGGGATGCCCTTGTCCTTTTCGCCGAAGTGGCAAATGGTCGGGCATTTCGGGCTTTCGTCGATGAAGTCCTTGATCGCGCCGCCGTAATAGCATGACGCGGCATCGAGCCCCTCGGCGCGGCAGGCCGCGACCCAGGCGACCGTGCCGCCATAGCAATAGCCGGTGATGAAGGTCTTTTCGCAGCCATCGGCGCGCAGCTTGTCGATGCACATCTGCGCGTCGAGCACGGTGTTCTCGTAAGGGTTCCTGGCGCGCAGCTCCAGCGACTTCTGGATGTCTTCCTGCGCGTATGTCGCCTGGAAGTCCTTCACCTGCCGGTCATAGAGCTGCGGCGACAGCACGTCATAGCCGCGCGCCGCATAATCGTCGCAGAGGTCCTTGATATGCGCGGTGACGCCGAAGATTTCCATGATCAGCACAAGGCCACCTTTTCGTGCGCCTTCGGCTTTTGCGTGGTAGCAGAGTATCTCGGCGCCGTCGCCGCTTGTCAGCGTGATCGTCCTGCCCTTGCGTGCCATCGCGTCCTCCCTTGTCGCCGTTCTGCGCGTTCACCCCGGATGGCGGCGCTGCGTCATGCCCTGGCCGGTGAATTCGAGCACGGTCGCCCCGTGCTGGTTGATGCCGATATTGCGGCTCCGGATGATGCCCCAGTCGGGCCGCGATTTCATTTCGATTTTTTCGATCACGGTTGACGAATAGGTGATCGTGTCGCCGGCCCGCACCGGGTTCGGCCATTTCATGTCGAGAAAGCCGGGCGAGGGGCCGCCGGCGGGCTTGCGGCCGGCTTCGTCGGGCGCGTCCTCGCGGCCCGTGCGCGAAGCGATCATCAGCTTCATCCATGTCGCTGCCGTGTGCCAGCCGCTGGCGGTCAGCCCGCCAAAGGGACCGCGCCTGGCCGCTTCGGCGTCGATGTGGAAATATTGCGGATCGAATTTCGTCGCGAAGCGGATGATCTCTTCCGCGCTGAAAGTATGGCTGCCGAGTTCCAGCCGGCTGCCGATCTCGATGTCCTCGAACCAGGGCATGCCTATTCCTCCGCCGGCGCGCCGGGATGACGCCGGCCATACATCGCCCAGCCGTCCGAGGTCAGCACCACCTCGTCCTTCTGGTTCAGCATTTCGATATGGAATTTCGTCAGGCCCATTTCGGGGCGGCTTTTCGAGACGCGGCGGTCGGTGCAGGTCCGGCGCAGGCGCAGCACATCGTCCACATAGACCGGCTTCCTCCAGCGCACCTCGTCGACGCCCGGCGCGCCCAGCGAGGCGCTTTCAAGGATGTAGCCGTCGCACATCATCCGCATCATCATCGCGCAGGAATGCCAGCCCGACGCGCAGAGCCCGCCCAGAATCGAGGCCTTGGCCGCTTCCTCGTCGAGATGGAAGGGCTGGGCGTCGAACTCGGAAGCGAATTCGACGATCTCCTCCTTCGTCACCTGCTTCGCGCCGAACTCGACCGTCTCGCCGAGGCGAAAATCTTCCCAGTAGTATTTCGGTTGGGTCATTTGTGAGTGCCTGTTGTCTTTGTGCGGAACATATTCTTGCACGGCGTTAGCTTGAGCGACCACCCGCCCCTGGGGGGCGGGTCGAAAAATTCAAACGGAGTGCAGAATTTTTCGGGGGTGAGAAGCGTTTTGCCGAAGGCAAACGAAAAGGCCCGGTGGGCCTTTTTGAGCTTCGAACGCCCGGAGCGAAGCGCAGGGCAATGCCACGAGCTTTCGTTCGGGGTTCAAAAAGGTCCACCGGACCTTTTTGTTCGCTTTGCGAAGCACCCCGAACCCCCGAAATTTGTCTCGCTTGCGCGACCCAAATTTCGACCCTCCCCCAAGGGATTCCTCTGCAAAAGAGAGTGGCATTTGGATTGTA
>NZ_CAXBIB010000039.1:0-1803 GCF_963975745.1 uncultured Parvibaculum sp.
CTCCCGCCCGCACCCATCCTGACACATCCCCAACACACAGGGACCCATTGGCCTCCCGGCTTGTTGAGGCGTGGATTGGGTCCCGGCAACAAGTGCCGGGATGACACTTGTGTTTTTGGTTTCTCACTGCATCATTCGCAGAGTCGTGGTGGCCGGGTTTGCGCCATGCGCCCATAGTGAAGAAACGGAACTAGGCACATGCGCATCGCCGTCGGCGGCTTCCAGCACGAGACCAACACGTTTGCGCCGTCCAAGGCCGACTATGCGGCTTTTGCGCAGGCCGATTCATGGCCCGAACTGCAAAGCGGGCCGGCGCTGCTGACCGGCTTCAGCGGCATGAATGTGCCGGTCGCCGGCTTCATCGATTCCGCAACGAAAGCCGGCCACACGCTTCTGCCGCTGGTCTGGTGTTCGGCGACGCCGTCCGCGCAT
The DNA here is from genome assembly GCF_963975745.1 of uncultured Parvibaculum sp. Classification (NCBI taxonomy): domain Bacteria; kingdom Pseudomonadati; phylum Pseudomonadota; class Alphaproteobacteria; order Hyphomicrobiales; family Parvibaculaceae; genus Parvibaculum; species uncultured Parvibaculum sp. The sequence goes on from NZ_CAXBIB010000039.1 coordinate 433, forward strand.
GTGACCGAAGATGCCTTCGAGCGCATCGCCGCGATGATGCTCGACGCGCTGGACGGCTCGGCGCCGTTCGATGCCGTCTATCTCGATCTTCACGGCGCCATGGTCACCGAACATTTCGACGACGGCGAGGGCGAATTGCTGGCGCGCGTCCGCGCCGCCATCGGCCCCGATATTCCGCTGGTCGCCAGCCTTGATCTCCACGCCAATGTAACGCCGCAAATGGTGGGCGAGGCCGATGCGCTGATCGGCTACCGCACCTATCCGCATGTCGACATGGCCGAAACCGGAGCGCGCGCCGCCGCGCATCTCGATGCGCTCTTTGCCGGCCTGCCGCGCCAGGCAAAGGCGATGCGCAAGCTCGACTATCTGATCCCGCTCACTTCGCAATGCACGCTGATCGAACCGGCGCAGCATCTCTATGCGCATCTGGCAAAGATCGAAGGCCAGATGCGCGGCAATGGCCGCGTCAGTTCGGCCTCCTTCACCACCGGCTTTCCGCCGGTCGACATTGCCGATTGCGGGCCGGCCGTCATCGCCTATGCCGATACGCAAGCGGCCGCCGACGAAGCGGCGGATGCGCTGGCCGCCGAAGTCGCAGCCGCCGAGCCGCGTTTCCGCGAAAAACTCTGGAGCGCGCGCGAGGCCGTCGCCTATGCGATCGCCAATGCGGCGGGCGGCCACGGTCCCATCGTGCTGGCCGACACGCAGGACAATCCCGGCGCCGGCGGCAATGGCGACACGATCGGTATTCTCGCCGAGCTGATCGCGCAGGACGCGCCGCGTGCCGCGCTGGGCGTGCTCTACGATCCCGAAAGCGCCGGGACGGCGGCACAGGCGGGCGAGGGCGCGCGCGTCCGCCTCGCGCTCGGCGCCAGGACCGGTGGCGCGCCCGGCGAAAAGCCCATCGAAGCCGAATTCGAGGTGGTGCGCGTCACCGATGGCGCGTTCCTGGCGACCGGTCCGTTTTACGGCGGCTCACGCATGTCGCTTGGAGTCACGGCGCGGCTCCGCATCGGCGGCGTCGAGGTGGTCGTCGCCTCGCGCAAGGCTCAGTGTGCGGATCGCGAAATGCTGCGCCACACCGGCATCGAGCCGGCCAATCTCGCCATTCTTGTTGTCAAAAGCTCGGTCCATTTCCGCGCCGATTTCGGGCCGATGGCGCGCGAAGTGCTGGTCGTCGAGAGCCCCGGCCCCAACATCGCCGACCTGTCGAAACTCCCCTACAAACGCCTGCGCAAGGGCGTGCGCGTGATGCCGATGGGCGAGGGGTTCGGGGGGTAGAAAGGGCAGCCTTCTCTCTTTCCCCACCCTCCCCTGTGTTTGTACCGGGGAGATAGCTAACAGGCGTTCGGGGACATGGTTGACACTTCT